>NZ_PSTT01000110.1 GCF_002931235.1 Subtercola sp. Z020
GTCGACAACCTGCGCCGCCTCCGGGCGGGGTCGTAGAGGTTGCGGAGGGGGCGGCCCGCCCGGAGGCGGCGCAGGTTGTCGACGAAGAGGTCGACCAGCGTCTCGTTCTCGCTCGCCACGGTCGACGCGGAGTGCGGCGACAGCAGCACGTTCTCGAGCTCCCAGAGCGGGGAGTCGGCGGCCAGCGGCTCGTGGTTCACGACGTCGAGCGCCGCCCCGAGCATCCGGCCGCTCGACAGGGCCTCGATCAGCGCCTCTTCGTCGACGATCTGGCCTCGCGAGATGTTGACCAGGATGGCGCCCTCCGGCAGCTGGGCCAGTTGCTCCCGGCCGATGAGCCCCTCGGTCTCGGGTGTCAGCGCCGAGCAGAGCACGAGGATGTCGGTCGCCGGGAGCACCTCGCCCAGCCGCCCGATGTCGCTGAGCGCGACCCCCTCGGGCAGCTCGTACGACCCGCCGACGCGGCCGACACCGGTGACCCGGGCTCCGAGGGCGTGGAAGGTGGCGATGACATTGCTGCCCATGCCGCCGATGCCGACGACCGCGACCCGCAGCCCCGCGAGCTGACGCGTGGTGTAGCGCTGCCACTCGTGCCGCTGCTGCTGCTGGCGCAGAAAAGGAACGCCCTTCACGAAGTACAGCGCGCCGGTGAGGGCGAACTCGGCGAGCGGGATGGCGTGGGTTCCGGCCGCTGTGCTGACCGTGATGCCGCTGGCGTCGAGCCCGGTGCGGGTCATGAAGGCGCCGATGCCGGCGCTGGTGGCCTGGATCCAGCGGAGGTTCGGCGCAGTCGTCGGCAGCGCCGCGGGGTCGTTCCAGTCGAAGTCGAAGGCGACGTCGGCCTGCGCCAGGAGACCGAGCCAGCGCTGCCTGCCCGCCTCGTCGAGCTCCGGCCGGGCTCCCCCGTGGTCGGCCGTGTAGCGGGGAACCGGCAGCAGCTCGGGGGCGTAGAGCACCTCGACGTCGGATTCGGCGGCGATGCGGTCGACGAGCGCGGGTTCGAGGTAGGTGGAGATGAGCACCTTCGTGGGCATGACCCTCACCGTACCCGGCTGGGCAGGGCCGCCAGAACCGACTCGGTCAGTGCGGGGACGGCCTCGGCATCCTGCAGCTCGAAGCGGAACGCACTCCGCGGTCCGGTCACCATCGGCACGAGACCGGGGCCGTGGCCGGGCATCGGGGAGCCGCCGTGGCAGATGAGGCCGATCGTGACCCAGTCGCGGCGGTAGCCCATGTTGTGGCGCACGTCGAGGTTCTCGACCGCCCAGAGTTCGCCGAGGCGCATGTCGCGGCCGGCGAGGTCGGGCGAGTCGGCGACGACGGCGAGATCGACGTCCCACATCTGGGCGGGGCGGCCGATGCCGTTGCCGCAGACCTTGCTGGGCAGCGTGCCGGCGAGGGCGACGGAGAGCACGTCGTCGCCGGCGCCGAACGGCAGCAGCGCGAACAGCTCGGGGTCGACGTTCATCACGGCCACCCCCTCGGGCAGGCCCTCGGGCACGAAGCCCTGGCCGACCGAGCGCACGCTGAACTGGTCGCCCGGGAGCAGGTCGGCCAGCACGTCGTCGGGCAGCGACACGATGACCCGGCCGCTCTCACCGCGCTTGCCGACCACCCGGCCGACGGCGCCCGTGGCGAGCCCGGAACGCACGACGACCTCGTTGCCGATGCAGGAGAACGCGGTGAGCGCGAAACGCGCCGCCGGGTCGCCGTGCACGAGGCTGACGCCCGGCGCGACGTGATCGCCGTCGGTCGCGAACACCGAGTCGCCGAGGTGAACGCCCTGCACGATTCCGCCGTCGCCGACGGGCACGTAGGGATGCCCGTCCCTGTCGATGCGGTACGCGACCATCGGGGTGAGCGCGGCGTGTTCGGCGAGCCCGAGCAGGTTGTTCGCGACGAGGTCAGGCATGGGTGGTCTCCGGAATCGAGGAGGAAGAGGTGGAGGTGGTGGAGGTGGAGGTGGTGGAGGTGGAAGGAGAGGAGGCCGAGGAGGAGGAGAGCGCGACGGCCAGGTTCGCCTCCTCGCTCTCGGTCACGGTGAAGGCCGACGCCGGCCCCGACAGCAGGGTCGAGGGGCCCGGTCCGTGCCCGAACAGACGGCACTCCCCCGTCGAGATCACGCCGATCGTGATCCAGCCCGGCCGGTAGCCGCGGCCGTAGGAGTGGTCCTGGTCTTCGAGCAGAACGAGGTCGCCGATGCGCAGCGACTCGAGGCCGAGCGAGAGGTCTTCTGAGAGACCGGGGTAGGCGCCCATCAGGTCGGTGTTCGCGAACTCCGACAGCATGCCGCCGCCCGCTCCCGCCGCCTCCGCAGGCACCCGCTTCGCCACCTGCACCGCCAGCGTGCCGTCGTCAGCCGTGCTGAACGGCAGCCGGTCGAGCAGTCGGGGGTCGAGGTTCTTCACCCGAACAGCGGGATGATCGTGCAGCACGAGCCCCTGGCCGTACGCTTCGACGCTGACCCTGTCGCCGGTCGTCACGAGGCTGAGTGCGTCGTCGTCGAAGTCGGCCAGCACATACGCGTGCTGGCCGAACACGGTACCCGTCGCGCCGGCTGCCGGCCCGGACCGAACGGTCACCCGGTTGCCCACACAGCTGAGGAACTGCAGCGCGGCGTTCGCGCCCTCGTTCGCGTGCCGGATCGAGAGCCCCGGCTCGAGGTGGTCGCTGGCGTAGCCGGTCGCGGCCTCGCCGATGTGTGCGGCCATGCTGACCCCGCCCATGCCGGGCAGGAGGAAGGGATGCCCGTCGGCGTCGACCCGGTAACCGTGGCGGTCGGCGAGCGGCGGCCACACCTCACCGGTGAGGGTCTGGGCGACGAGCCGGTCGGCGTTGGTGCGGAGGGCCATCAGTTTCCTTTCGCGACGGGTGCGGTGCCGAGCGAGAAGCCCCGAACCCGAATGGCCGGCGACGTGGCCGAGCCGTTGAAGACGTTCATGAGCGGCTGGCTGAGAGAGTCGCGGCCGACGCCGTCGACGCGGGCCAGGGCATCCAGAACACTCATCGTGAAGCGCATCGACTCCACGGGGTGGTCGATGCGGCCGTTGCGAATGGCGAAGCAGGCGTCGCGCGTCACCCCGGTGATGGTCGTCTTCACCGGGTCGACCGTGCGGGTGTACCAGAAGCGCTGCAGGTACACGCCGTTGTCGATACCGGCGATGAGCTCGTCTTCGGTCGCGTCGGATGCCCGCAGCACGACGTTCATCGGGATGGCGTGCGGCGCCTCCTCGCGCGCGATGTGGAAGTTGCCCGTCGATTCGGTGCCGAGGGCGAAGGCGGTCTCGCGGTCGGTGACCACGGACTCTGCCCTGCCGCCCGCGATCATCGGAACATCGCGCTTCGAGGTGCCCTGGAAGTCGAACGGGAACGGCAGACCGATGTCGGCCGTCGCGTCGTCGTGCACAGAGACCAGCGGCGAGGCCACCTGCTGGCCGCCCCGGGTGGCGACAGCGCCGAAGCCCGCCGCGAGCGCCGAGCCGGTGAAGCCGAAGGCCCCGAAGAAGTCGAGCAGCTCACCGGCGGCGAGCGGCCCCAGAACCACGTCGTACTCCCCCGCGTCGAGCTTCGCCCGGCCGCGGGTGCGGGATGCCTCGGCGAGGGCGCGCTCGACGGCCGCCTCTGCTCCGAGCCGGTTCGAGAAACGGGTGAGATCCTTCCAGTGCGACGAGCCGTCGTCGATCCGCACCGTGAGCGACCCCTGTGCCTCGGAGGCCGCGGCGTAGCGCGACAGGTGCGACTCCCGGTCGTGGAACGCCACCTCTGTCACCGCCCTGCCGAACATCCCGGCGGCCACGCCACCGAGCGCCTGCGCCTCGTTCATCGCGCGGTCGGCCAGCCGGGCATGCTCGTCGACCGACCAGGCTGCGGTGTCGTCGCCCCACAGGATGCCCGAATCGAACGATTCGGCGAACCGGTCGGTTCCGGGCGCCGGCAGCGCCGTGTGCTGCGGAGCCTTCGCGACGCCGTCTGCCGCCTGCTGCGACGCGGCAGCGCAACTGCGCTCGACCGCGGCCTGCAGACCGTCGAACGAACTGGCCGCCGCCCGGGAGACCCGGCCGTCGACCTCGGCCCGCACCATGATCTGCACCTCGTCGATGGCCTGGCTCTGGTGGATGCGCTGGCCGGCGAACCGGGTGAAGTCGCCCCGGCGGGAGGTGATGAACGCCTCGATGCGATCGGCGGGTGCACCCTCCAGGGCCTGTTCGAGGGCTCCCGTCGCGCGGTCGCCGCCGAAGGCGGGGGCGAAGGTGTCTCTGGCGATGTCGGTCATCTGTCCACTCCGATTCGAACGTTGCGTACGAGCGTCGGCGACGCCCCGTGGCCGAGAAAGCCCCACTGCTTCGGTTCGCCCTTGCCGCACGGCATGCCGAACGCCTTGAACTCGCTCGGGCCGGCGACGGCCTCGACCGACTGCCAGAACTCGGGGGTGGTGCCGCCGTACGAGAAGCCGCGGAGCAGTCGCCCGCGCTTGCCGTTCTTCACCTCGTAGGCCACCTCGGTGCCGAACTGGAAGTTGTGGCGCCGCTCGTCGATCGACCAGCTGCGGTTGTCGTCGATGTAGAACCCCTCGCCGAGGCGCTCCTCGAGCTCGGCAGTGGTGCCCTCGCCCGGTTCGAGGAACACGTTCGTGGCGAAGCACACGGGCAGGTAGCCCCAGCCGTCGGAGCGGGCCGCACCGGTCGACTCGGCCCCGATGCGCGCCGCCGAATCCCTCGTCGAGAGGAAGTCGGTGATGATGCCCTCCGTGATCAGCGGCCGGCGGAGCGCCGGAACGCCCTCGTCGTCGAACCCGAACGATCCGCGGGTGCCGGGCACGGTGGGGTCGGAGGTGATGTTGACCGCCGGCGAACCGTACTTCAGCTTCCCCACCGCATCCGAGGTGATGAACGAGGTGCCCGCGTAGTTGGCCTCGTCGCCGAGGATGCGGTCGAGCTCCAGGGCGTGCCCGGTCGACTCGTGGATCTGGAGCGCCATCTGCGCCGGCCCGATGATGAAGTCGGCGTGACCGGCGGGGGCCAGGGGTGCGGTCAGCAGTTCGACCGCCTCGCGCCCGATGCGGTCGGCCTCGTCGATCATGCGGAGGCCTTCGACGTACTCCCAGCCCGCCTGCGCGGTGTTGCCGTGGAACGAGTTCGGGAACGACCGGCGCTGCATAGTGCCGTTGCCGACCGCGTTGACCAGGGCCATCGCCCCGCTCTCGATGAAGTGCTGGTGCTGAACCGACCCCTCGGTGTTCGCGAAGTGCCGGTGCTGGCGTTTCGCGTTCAGGCCGGCCTGCGCCATGACGACCTCGACCGGTGCGCTGGCCGCCGCGAGGATGCCCTCGAGCAGGTCATACCGGGTCGAAGCGGTGATCGAGAACGGGTCGGTGACGACGGGGCTCAGGTAGCTGCCGCTCGCCGCGGGCTTCGGCGGCAGCGAGGTGCGGTAGGCATTCGTCACGGAGCCTGCGGCCCGGGCGTTGCTGAGCGCGCGCTCCGCGGCGAGCGTGATGTCGGCCGTACTCGTGACGGGCAGGGAGGCGAAGCCCCAGCTTCCGTCGAGCAGCACACGGATGCCGATTCCGAGGTTGTTCTCGACGCGCTCGTCGAGGCCGGCGTCGAGGGTGGAGTACAGGCGCAGCTCTTCGGCCTCGATCAGCCGGGCGTCCGCGTAGCTCACACCCCGGGCATCCACCGCCGCCAGCGCGAACTGCAGCATCTCGGCGGCTGCCGCGTCGTCGGCCAGGTCGCCCCAGTGGTGGGCGGGATGCCCGACTGCGGTGCGGGCGAGGGTGCTGTCGAGGCTCATGCCCCGGCGCCGACGGGCTGCTCGACCTGCACGTCTGCGTCGGTCGCGGCATCGGAGGCGGCATCGCGAGCCTCGACCGCCAGCGGGAAGTCGCACCAGGCGCGCGTGCGGAACGACTTCTCGAACGCGTTGATCGTCTCCTGCACGAGCGCGCCCTGGTCGAAGTTGCCCTGGTTGAAGTCGTCGCCCGAGAGGATCTCGGTGGCGAAGTCCTTCACGAGGTTCGAGTAGAAGAGGAACGGCCACGGCTCGCTGGATGCGCCGCCCTCGGGGAAGAACTCCTGTGGAATCTCCAGCTCGACGAACTCGACCGAGTCCTTCTTGGCGACCTTGATGGTCTGGCAGATACCGGCCTCCTCGACGAGGCGCACGATGATCGCACCCTCTGAGCCGTAGATGCGCGCCTCGATGCCCGGGTAGTTGCCGACCGTCACATACGACGACTGGATGCTCGCGAGCCGGTTCTTCTCGAACTCCGCGATCCACATGTCACCGTCGTCGATGTTCATCGCCTGCATCTTGCCCGTGTCGCGCACCATGCGCTCGGGTACGAAGTTGCGCATCGTTCCGACGACGCTCGTCATCGGAGCATCGACCCACCAGTGCATGATGTCGATGATCGGGGCGCCGTAGCCCTCGATCGACGAGACAGCGATGCGGTCGGGTGACGCCTCGAGGTCGACCTGGCGGAGCGGCGTCTGCGGGTCGAGCCACTGGCTGTTCTGCTCGTAGCCGTTGAACATGTAGGGCTCGCCGATGTAGCCGGTGTCGATCAGGTGCTTGGCGAACTGGATGGCCGGGGCGAAACGGAACGTGAAGCCGAGCTTGGTCTTGACGCCCTTCTCGGCGGCGAGTGCCGCAGCGCGACGCGTCTCGAGGTAGTCGCTGTTGACCGGCTTCTCGCAGAGCACGTGCTTGCCGGCCGCGATGGCGGCCATCGAGATCTCGAAGTGCATCGCGTTGCCGGTCGCGACGTCGATGACGTCGATGTCGGGGTCGTTCACCAGCTCGCGGTAGTCGGTCACGGCGCGGGCGATGCCGAACTCCTCCGCGGCGGCGGCGAGGGCCTCCTCATTGACCTCGGCGATCGCGACGACCTCGACGCGGGGGTCGCGCTGCCAGCCGGGGATGTGCGAACGAACGGCCCAGCGGCCGGCACCGATGACGGCTACGCGCAGTTTGGGTGTTTCCATTGTGTGTTTTCTCCTTGGATGAGGTGCGTCAGCTGTTCAGCCGCACGCGCGGGTCGATGACGGAGTAGAGAAGGTCGACGATGAAGTTGACGACCACGATGAAGATGGCGGCGAAGAGAACCGTGCCGACGATCATCGGGGTGTCGAGGTTCGAGATCGCGTCGAAGGCGAGCCGGCCGATGCCGTTCAGGCCGAACACGGTCTCCACGATCACCACCCCGCCGAGGAAGTAGCCGAAATCGAGCCCGATCATGGTGAGCAGCGGAATGGCGATGTGCCGAAAACTGTGGCGCCAGAGAATGACGTGTTCGGGCATCCCCTTCGCCCGCGCCATGCGCACGAAGGGCGAGTCGAGCGTCTCGATCATGTTCGTGCGGGTCATGCGCGCATACCAGGCGCCACCACCGGCCCCGAGTGTGAAAGTCGGCAGCACCAGGTACCAGAAGACGGGGCTGCCGAGGCCGTTGAGGGGGAAGAGCCCCCAGCTGAACGCGAAGTAGTAGATCAGCAGCAGCCCGAGCCAGAACGGCGGTGCGGAGAGCCCGATCAGCGAGAGGAACGTCACGAGACGGTCGACCCAGCTGCCGCGCCGGTAGGCCGCGTAGATACCGGCGGGCACCCCGAGGATGATCTGCCAGATGATTCCGCCCACCGCCACCAGCAGGGTGGTCGGCAGCGCCGCCACGATTCTGCCGAAGACCGGTGTCTCCCGCAGAACGTACGACGTGCCGAGGTCGCCCGTCAGCAGGCGGCCGATGAACCCGAGGTACTGCTGCCAGAGGGGGTTGTCGAGACCGAGTTGCGCGTGGATCGAGGCGATCGTCGCGGCGCTCGCGTTCGGCCCTGCGAGCGTCGACGCGGGGTCGGCCGGCACGGCGTAGACGAGCAGGAACGCGAGGCTGACGACGCCGAACAGCACGATCAGCATCTGCCCGAGCCTCCGCAGAATCCACCAGGTCATGGCCCTACCTCGCCGTCGGGGTCGTCGAGTTGAGCATGTCGCTCAGCCAGTCGCCGACCAGGTTGAAGGCCATCACCGTGAGAATCAGGCAGATACCCGGGATGAAGAGCATCCACGGAGCGATCTGGAAGTACGTGCTGCCATCGGAGATCATCTGGCCCCACGAGGGCGAGGGGATGGGAACGCCGATGCCGAGAAATGACAGGGCGCTCTCGATCAGGATGCTCGAGGCCACGCCGAGCGTCGTGTAGACGATGATCGCCGGCACCAGGTGCGGGAGGATGTGGCGCCACATGATCGACCGGTGCGAGAGCCCGAGCGTCTGCGACGCGACCACGAACTCGCGCTCCTTCAGCGAGACGACCATGCTCCGGATGATGCGGGCCAGCGTCGTCCAGTAGATGAGCGCGATCACGATGATGACGTTGAAGGTGCTGCGGGTCGTCACCGCGATGAGCGCGGTGCAGAGCAGCAGGATCGGGAACGAGATCACGACATCGGTGATGCGCATGAGAATGGCTTCGACCACTCCGCCGAAGTAGCCGGCGACGATGCCGACGAGAACGCCGAAGGCCGTCGCCAGACCGTTCGCGACGATGCCGATGACCAGCGACACCTGCGCTCCGTAGATGAGCCTCGAGAGCACGTCGCGGCCGAGGGCGTCTGTGCCCAGCAGGAAGCCGGGGGTTCCGGGCGGCAGCGGCTGGCCCTGCGGCCCGAGACCGATGTCGGGGTAGGTCTGCAGCGGGTCGTGCGGCGAGAGGAGTGGCGCGGCCAGCGCGATGAGAGCCAGCGCGATGAGCACGATGATCGAGACCAGCGCGGCCGGATCCTTCTTCAGGCTGCGGAACACCTCCCGGGACCTGACCGGCTTGTCACCGAGGGCGAACGGGTCGACGGCGGCCGCTGCGGGAATGACGTCGCTCATGCCTCTGCCACCACCAGTTCGGGTTCGGCGAAATGGCACGCCGCGAGCTGGCCCGACGAGGTCACCCGGCGCGCGGGCGCCGTCGTGCGGCAGACCTCCTGCGCCAGCGGGCACCGCGGGTGGAAGCTGCAGCCGGTCGGTGGGTTCGTGGAGCTCGGCGGTTCACCGGTGAGGCGCACCCTCGGCAGGCGCACCGTTCGGTCGACCACGACGGGCTCGGGAACGGCGGAGAGCAGCGCGCGGGTGTACGGATGCTGCGGCCGCTCGAAGATCTCGTCGCGGGTGCCGAGCTCGACGATCTTGCCGAGGTACATGATGCCCACGTAGTCGGCCATGAACCGGAGGGTCGACAGGTCGTGCGAGATGAAGAGGTAGGCGAGACCCAGATCCTCCTGCAGGTCTTTCAGCAGGTTCAGCACCTGGGCGCGCACGGAGACGTCGAGCGCCGAGACCGCCTCGTCGCAGAGGATCAGGCGCGGGTCGACGCAGAGGGCGCGGGCGATGGAGACCCGCTGCCGCTGGCCGCCCGAGAGTTCCCTCGGCCGACGCGAGGCGAAGCTCTTCGAGAGCCCGACGCGTTCGAGCAGCTGGTACACCTCGCCGAGCGGGCTGGCCGGCTTGTTCTTTCGCAGCTTGATCGCCTCGAGCAGCGTCTCCGACACCTTCATGCGGGGATCGAGGGAGTCGTACGGGTCCTGGAAGATCATCTGCATGGTCTGCCGGTACTCGGCGAGCTCCCGGCCGCGCAGGGCGCCCACATCGGAGCCGTTCAGCCGCATCGACCCCCCGGAGGGCTTGTTGATGCCCATCAGCGTTCGCGCGATCGTGCTCTTGCCCGAGCCCGACTCACCGGCGATGCCGAGCGTCGTGCCCGCTTCGAGCTGAAAGCTGACCCCGCGCACGGCGGGAACGGATGCGGCCTTCCGGCCGGGGCCGGCGGAGCGCCGGAACGTCACTTCGAGGTCGTCCACCTCGAGAAGTACGGAGCTCATGCTGCGGTCGCCCCCTCGGCGAACTCGAACGCGGCCGGCGCGGCGACGCCGCACGCCACCTTCTGGCCGGGTCGGCCGTTCACGGTGTCGACGAGCGCAGGGTCGATGGTCAGGCAGGCGTCGACCGCCAGCGCGCACCGGGGTGCGAACGAGCATCCGGATGCCCGTCGACCCGCCAGCGGCGGCGCACCGCTGATCGACTTCAGCCGGCGCGGGATGGGCTCGGAGAGTTTCAGGATCGAGGCGAGCAGCGCCCGGGTGTACGGGTGCTGCGGGTCGCCCACGATCTGCTCTGCGGTACCCTCTTCGACGATGCGGCCGGCGTACATGACGAGGATGCGGTCGCAGAAGCTGGAGATGACGCCGAGGTCGTGGCTGATCAGGATGACGCCGGTGTTCAGCTCGGTCGCCATGTGGTCGAGCAGGTCGAGCACCTGGGCCTGCACGGTCACGTCGAGGGCGGTCGTCGGCTCGTCGGCGATCAGCAGTCGGGGCGAGCACGCCGTGGCGATGGCGATGCAGACGCGCTGCCGCATGCCGCCCGAGAACGCGCCCGGAAAGTCGCTCAGCCGCGATTCGGCGTCGGGGATGCCCACCCGCTGCAGCAGCTCGATGGCCCGCACGCGGCTCTCCGCCTTCGAGAGGCCGAGGTGCTCCTGCAGCGATTCGGTGATCTGCCGGCCGATGCGCATCAGCGGGTTGAGGCTCGACATCGGGTCTTGGAAGACCATCGCCGTCTGCGAGCCGCGCCACTTCTGCAGCTTCTTCGCACTGAAGCCCATCACTTCGGCCCCGTCGAAGAGCACCGTGCCCGAGGAGACGGTACCCGGCGAGGGAACGAGGCGCATCAGGGCCTGGGAGGTGAGGGATTTGCCCGAACCGGACTCCCCGACGATGCCGACCCGTTCACCGGCATTCACCGTGAACGAGACCGAGTCGACGGCGTGGAACACCCCGTCGGAGGCAGTCGGAAAGTCGACGACGAGGTCGGAGACGTCGAGGAGTGCGGTCATGGGCGCTTCCTTTCGGAAAGGGAACCGTTGCCGGCGACAGGAGGGCCACCGGCAACGGAACGGGTTCAGGAGAGGCTAGGAACGGGCCGTGCTTCCGTCAGCCTTCCAGTACTCGGCCATGTCCCAGCCCCAGATCGGCTGCGGGAAGTAGTTGCCCACATTCGCGCCGCGGATCTCGGTCTTCGTGCCGAAGTAGAGCGGCACGACGGGGTTGTCGGCGAGCATGATCTTCGTCGCAGCCGTGTAGTCGGCCGTGGCCTGGGCCGGGTCGGTGGCGGCCAGCGCCTGCTGCACGTCAGCGTCCATCTCGGGGCTGCAGTAGTAGGCGAAGTTCTGGCCCTGGGGAACGGCCGTCGCGCAGGAGAGGAGCGCCTGCAGGAAGTCCGAACCCTCGGGGTAGTCGGCCACCCAGAAGGTCAGCGCGAGCGGAGCCTTGCCCGAGCCGGCGAGCTCGGCGAAGGTGTTCGGCGCCAGGGTCTGCAGGTCGGCGTTGATGCCGATCGCCTTCAGGTCCTGCTGCATCTGGGGTGCGAGAGCCGAGAAGGGTGCGACGTTCCAGGCGTAGAACTGGGTGTCGAAACCGTTCGGGTAGCCCGCCTCGGCGAGCAGCGACTTGGCCTTCTCGACGTTCTGGGCCTGGGTGAGGTTCTCACCCGAGTTGCCGAGCACTCCCGGCGGAATGAACTCGGTGGCCGGCTTGCCCTGGCCGTTGACGAGCTTCAGCAGACCGTCGCGGTCGAAGGCGTAGGAGACGGCTTCGCGCACCTTCGGGTTGTCGAAGGGGGGCGTGTTCATGTTCATCGTCAGGTAGTAGGTACTCGGCTTCTCGATCGTGACGATCTGTTCCTTGTACTTCGCGTCGGTCGTGACCTGCAGGAACTTCGCCGGCGGGATCGGGCTGCCCATCAGGTCGATGTCGCCCTTCTGCAGCATCAGCACCTGGTTGTCGGGGTCGACGCCCAGGATCATGTGCACGTGGTCGACGTAGGGCCGGGGCGAGTCCCAGTAGTTCGGGTTGCGGTCGAGCATGACCTGCACGCCGGGCTCGAAAGTGGCGAGCGTGAACGGGCCGGAGCCGACGGGCTTCGTCGCGATCGTCGAACCGGAGTCGGCGGGGATGATCGAACCGGCCGGCATCGCCAGCACGTACTTGAACGACGAGTTCGGTGTCGCGAGCGTGATCTTCAGCGTCAGGTCGTCGACGACGACGATGCCGCTGGGCAGGCCCGTCGGGTTGGCGGCGTAGTCGGCCGCTCCGGCGATGCCCTTCCAGAACTCGGCGAGGCCGGCCTTGGTGGCGGGGTCGAGAACGCGGGCGTAGGAGTACGCGACGTCTTTCGCGGTGACCGGGGATCCGTCTGAGAAGGTCAGACCCGACTTCAGCTTCATCGTGTAGGTGAGGCCGTCATCGCTGACCGTCGGGAAGTCTTCGGCCGCCTGCAGCTTGAGGTTGCTGGTCGCGCCGTCGTAGTCGTACATGCGGTCGAAGACCATGCGCATGATGTTCCAGCAGGTGGCGCCGGTGCAGACGGCCGGGTCGAAGGTCTCGGGGTCGGATGCCGCGGCCGTCGTCATGGTGCCGCCGTAGAGCGCGGTCTCGGAGGAACCTGACGATCCACTGCCCGATGACGTGGAGCCCCCGGGTGCGGTGCAGGCGGTGAGTGCGATCGCCATGGCTGCGCCCAGCAGCACGACTCGCAAGCTTCGTTTCACGATATAACCCCTCATCTCTTGGAGTCGGACCCTTCACAGGAGCAAGCAGCCGACTGGGTGTAGCGCTGTTGATTGGGCCACGCTAGCACAAATCTGCAGACTGTCGACAATCTACTGAATGCAGTTTTGATCGTATAGGGTGTGTGCATGGACACACTCTCCCGGGCCGGGCTCTCCGGAGCGGCGGTCAACGAGCTTCGCGAAGAGATTCTCGAAGGGCGCCTGAACCAGGGCGAACGATTGAGCGAAGTGAGCCTCTCGACGACGCTCGGCGTCAGCCGTGCCCCCATCCGCGAAGCCCTGCTGCACCTCGAGCAGGAGGGGCTGGTCGTCTCACTCCCCTATAAAGGAGCGTCGGTCGTCTCGCTCTCGCCGCAGGACTTCCTCGAACTCTCCACCCTCCGCATCGCGCTCGAGAAACTTGCCTGGGCACGCGCCATGGAGCGGATCACCCCCGAGGCGATCGCCGACCTGAACGCCATCATCGGCGAGATGGAGTTCGCCGTGAAGAGCGACCTCAAGGCGAAACTCGTGCGGCTCGACCTCGACTTCCACGAACGCGTCTTCATCATGGCCGACCACTCGCGCCTCTACACGGCCTGGACCGCGATCAAGTGGCAGGTCGCCCTCTTTCTCCTGGCGCGGCGCAAGAAGGTCGACGATTACCACAACATCATCGTCGAGGAGCACGCCGAACTCATCCAGGCCATTCTGAACCGCCACGACCCCGACTTCGAGCGCCTCATCGAGCTGCACATCGGATCGGGTTACGGTCGCCTGAACAGTGCCGGTGCGGGCTCCCCCGCCGAACACCCCGCCGCCGAGCATCCCGCAGCCGGCTCCCCCGCGGCCAGCGTCAGCTCCGCCCCCGCCGCCAGGTGACGACGGCCGCCGTCGTCAGGGCTGCGCCAGCCGTCACGGCCGCTGCCGTCGCCAGGGACCGGGGGCTGGGGGCTCCGCCGACCGGAACGGCCGCACTGCCGACAGGGGCCGGGGAGAGAAAGCTCACCCCGGTCAGTTCCTCGGCCATCGCCCAGAGGTCTGCGGCCGTGGAGAGGTTGCGGGCCGCCGGGGTCGAGAGCGCCGGTCGCGGGTAGCCGCGAACCTCGCCCGGGCCGCCCGGGCCGAAGTAGTCGCCGCCCGCCGCATCCGGAGCCGTCGCTGCGTACAGAACCGGCAGTGCGCCCATCTGGGCGTTCTGGCCGAGACCGGTGAGCGCGGCGATGAGCGCGCTCTGCACCGAATCGGTGTGCGTGTGCAACTCGGTGCGCGCGAGCCCCGGGTGGGCGGCGAGCGAGCGCACAGCCGAGCCCGACGCCTTGAGCCGGCGGTGGAGCTCGTAGGCGAACATCAGGTCGGCCAGCTTGGACTGCCCGTAGGCGCCCCAGCGCCGATACGGCCGGCGCAGGTAGTTCGGGTCGGCGACGTCGATACGCCCCATGATGTGCGCGAGGCTCGAGAGCGACACGACGCGGCCGGTGATCTGCGGCAGCAGCAACCCGGTGAGCGCGAAGTGACCGAGGAAGTTCGTTCCCAGCTGCGTCTCGAAGCCGTCGGCGGTTCGCCCCTCCGGCGTCGCCATCACGCCGGCGTTGTTGATGAGCACGTCGACGGTCTCGGTCTGCTCGGCGAACCGGCGCACCGAAGCCAGGTCGGCGACGTCGAGCTGGCGAACAGTCACCTCTCCCGGCATGCGTTTCGCCGCTTCGGCGCCCCGCTCGAGGGAGCGGCACGCCAGCACGACGTGCGCACCCTGGCCCGCGAGCGCTGTCGCCGCCGCTGCGCCGAGGCCGCTGTTGGCGCCGGTGATCACGAAGGTCGTACCGGTCTGGTCGGGAATGTCCGCTGCTGTGAATCGGGAGGTCATCCCTTTACCGTACGCACATTCCCGGGCGGCGAAAGGGGGTGGCGAAAGGCGGCAGCCGCGGGCAGCCGCGGGGCAGCCACGGGGCACACGAAAGGCCGGGCACCCGCGAGGGGCCCGGCCTGTCGCCTGCGTGAGCGAGACGCTATGCCGCGAGCGGGGTCATGACCGACGCCGCATCGCCGGTGACGACGAGAGCGCCGGCGACGGCATCCACCGTCACCTGCCCACCGTCGACCAGCTCACCGGTCACCAGCAGGTCGGCGATCTGGTCGTCGACCTCGCGCTGGATGACGCGGCGGAGCGGGCGCGCGCCGTACTCCGGCTCGTAACCGTGCTCGGCGATCACGTCGACCGCCGCGTCGGTCACGGTGACCGTGATGTCGTGCGCCGCAAGACGGGCACGCGTTGCACCGAGCAGCAGCTGCACGATCTCCCGCAGCTGCGGCTGCTCGAGCTTGCGGAAGAGCACGATCTCGTCGATGCGGTTCAGGAACTCGGGCCGCATCGCCTCACGGAGCTTGCCCATGACCCGATCCCGCAGCGCCTTGTCGCTGCCGAACGCGTTCTCGGCGTTCGGTGACACGAAGCCGATCGCCCCGCCGCGGCTCGCCAGGAACTCCGAACCGAGGTTCGAGGTCATGATGATGACCGTGTTGCGGAAGTCGACCGTGCGACCCTGCCCGTCGGTCAGGCGACCGTCGTCGAGCACCTGCAGCAGCAGGTTGAACACGTCGGGGTGTGCCTTCTCGATCTCGTCGAAGAGAACGACGGAATACGGGTTGCGGCGAACCCGCTCGGTGAGCTGACCGGCCTCGTCGTAACCGACGTATCCGGGAGGGGCACCGACGAGGCGCGACACGGTGTGCCGCTCGCCGAACTCGCTCATGTCGAACCGCAGCATCGACTTCTCGTCACCGAACAGCGAGCCCGCGAGGGTCTTCGCCAGCTCGGTCTTGCCGACACCGGTCGGGCCGAGAAAGAGAAAGCTGCCGACAGGGCGGTTCTGGTCGCCCATGCCCGTGCGGTTGCGTCGCACGGCCTTCGCAACCACAGAGACTGCATCGTTCTGACCGATGACCCGGTCGTGCAGCTCCTCTTCGAGAGCAGCCAGACGAACGCGGTCGACCTCGGTTAGGCGGGAGGCGGGGATGCCCGTGGCCCGCGAGATGACGGCAGCGATCTCGGCCTCGTCGACGACGGTGACGGCATCCGCCTCTGCCCCCGTCGATTCGGCCGAGGCGCGCGATCCGAGCGAACGGAGCGTCTCGTGCACCCCTTCCATCTCGTCACGCAGCCGCGAGGCCTCCTCGTAGTGTTCGGCAGCCACCGCCGAGTTCTTCGACGCCTCGAGCTCGGCGAGCCGCGCCAGCAGGGCCGACGCGTCGACCTTCTTGCCGAGCTTCAGCCGCAGCCTCGCACCGGCCTGGTCGATCAGGTCGATCGCCTTGTCGGGCAGAAAACGGTCGGTCACGTAGCGCGCCGACAGCTCGACAGATGCACGGATGGCGTCGTCGGTGTAGGTCACACCGTGGTGCTCCTCGTAGGCGCCGCGGAGCCCCGAGAGAATCAGCACGGCGTCTTCGATGGAGGGCTCTGGCACCTGCACGGGCTGGAACCGGCGTTCGAGCGCGGCATCCTTCTCGATGCCGCGGTATTCGCGAAGCGTGGTCGCACCCACCAGGTGCAGGTCGCCGCGGGCCAGCCGGGGCTTGAGGATGTTGCCGGCATCCATGCCGCCCTCGCCTGCGCCACCGGCGCCGACCACGGTGTGGAGCTCGTCGATGAAGACGATGAGCTCCGAGCGGTGCTCGGCGATCTCGTCCATTGTCTTGGTCAGTCGCTCTTCGAAGTCGCCGCGGTAGCGGGTTCCCGAGAGCATCGCCGGCAGGTCGAGCGAGACGACACGCTTGCCGCGCAGCGCCTCGGGCACGCCGCCTTCGACGATGGCCTGCGCGAGGCCCTCGACGATCGCGGTCTTGCCGACGCCGGCCTCACCGATCAGCACGGGGTTGTTCTTGGTGCGCCGAGACAGGATCTCGACGGTCTGCTCGATCTCGTCGGCACGCCCGATCACCGGGTCGAGTCGGCCCTCGCGCGCCAGCGCGGTGAGGTCGGTGCCGAACTGGTCGAGCATCGGGGTCTCGGATGCGCCGTCGGCGGCAGCGTCACCGACGGTCGAAGCGGCACCGGCGGGTGCACCGACGCTGTCGCGCATGCCCGCCTGCAACGCCTCCGGGGTGACACCGGCTGAGGCCAGCACCTGCCCGGCCGGTGAATCCTGGCTGATCACGAGCGCGAAGAACACGTGCTCGGGGTCGATGTAGGTGCTGCCTGCGGCGCGGGCGACCTGGTAGGCGTGAAAGAGTGCGCGCTGCGCGGACTGCGTCAGCACGGGGGCGGTGTCTGAGCGCCCGCCGGCCTGCGGCAGGCGCTGCTCGGCGGCGTCGGCGATGGCGACGGGGTCGGCACCGACGCCGCGGATGGCGTCGGCAGCGGGGTTCTGGTTCGCGATGACGCGAAGGATGTGCAGGGCGTCGAGCTCGCTGTGGCCGTGTTCGAGCGCGAAGCGACCAGCCTCGGCCAGCACCTCGTGCGTGCGACGGCTCATCAGCCGGCTGATGTCGATGGAGCGTCCGGCCTGCGCCTGGCGTTCTCCCTGCAGGTAGCGTGCGAGGAATTCGTCGAACGAGTTGCCCTCGTTCTGGTCTCCCGCGGTGAAGTCTGGGGTGTTAGGCAATGTGTCCTCCTGATGAAACGTGAGTGCCCTCGACTCAAGTCAACGCGATACCCCCGGGGAGCATTCCCGACGGCCGCAAAAACTTGAGCGAAGGTGACTCAACGTAGCTTCGGAGCAGCCCGGCCCTTCGTGTTTCGACCGAGCGCCTGCAGGTCGATGTGGCGGAGCGCCATCATGCGCCCCGCCCGCTTCTGGGCATAGTCGGGCTCGGTCGCCGAGCCCGCGACCCGGTCGAGACGCTCCTCGACATTGCCCCGAACCTCCTGCCAGGCGCTGTCGCGGGCCGTCTCGACCACCTCGTCGACGAAGGCAGGCACCCCGCGCAGGCGGGTGAGCTCCGACGCCAGCGCCGAATAGGTCACGCGGCGCTGGGTGAGCAGCTTCAGCTCTTCGCTCGCCTCCTCCGCCTGCTGGCCCGACTTGCGCTTCTTCGCGGCCAGCGTCGCCGACTGGGTGCGCATGCGCCGCGCGTAACTGACCTGTTCGAGGGCGAGGTCGATGAGCTCCGAACGCACGAACACCCGCGCGCTCTCGCTGTCGAACCGGCGGTCTTCCCGTAGAGCCTCGACGATGACGAAGTTCTTCGTCGCCATCGTGAGTGCGAGCTTCGAGATCAGCACGCCCTCATCGACCGCCCGGGCGACCAGCGCGGCGTCGATCGGCATCAGGTCGAGCCGGTTGCGCCGCAGAAGCAGCCCGAGGCGCGCTCGCCTGCTCACCACCTCGCACCTCCTTGCACCCCTCCAATCTACGGCGTCGCCCGACCTCGCCATAGGCTTGGCAACCATGCAGCTACGCGATGCGGTTCCGGATGATCTGCCGGCCATCCTCGACATCCACAACGACGCCATCCAGAACTCCGTCGCCATCTGGACCGACGAGCCCGTCACCCTCGCCGAACGCGCGGGCTGGCTCGAGGCGCACAGCCGCGGCGGATATGCCGTGCTCGTCGCCGAAGAAGACGGCGTTCTGCTCGGCTACGCCAGCCTCGGCGCCTGGCACAGCAAGAGCGGCTTCCGGCACACCGTGGAGGACTCGATCTACCTGCGGCCCGACGCGACAGGCCGCGGCATCGGTCGCGCACTGCTCGGGGCGCTGCTCGAACGTGCCCGGGCGGGCCGATACCACGTGGTCGTGGCCGACATCGAGGCCGGCAACGCGGCATCCATCCGCCTGCACGCCTCGTTCGGCTTCGAGGTGACCGGAACGGTGCGCGAGGTGGGCACCAAGTTCGGCCGCTGGCTCGACCTCACGACGATGTCACTGGTTCTCTGAGGCCGATCACGACGGTGACCTCGTACTCGTCGCTGGTCGTCGTGACCACCGAGAGGCCGGCGGCTTCGAAGGCGGCTGCCGCGTCGCCCGCCTGGGCCTCGTTCACCTCGGTCAGGAGGGAACCGCCCGGGGCGAGCCACCCGGGCGCCTCCGCCGCGATTCGACGCTGCAGATCGAGCCCGTCGGGGCCACCGTCGAGGGCCAGCCGGGCCTCGTGCAGACGCGCCTCGGGAGGCATCAGCTCGAGTGCTTCCGTGGGCACGTACGGGCTGTTCGCCACGATGACGTCGAAGGTGGCCCGGAGGCTGCCCGGGAGGGCGTCGAAGAGGTCGCCCTCGAACACCCGGTCGGGCTGCCCGAGGGTGCGCCCCGCGTTCCGCACGGCGGCCGGGTCGAGGTCGGCGGCGTAGAGCTCCGCGAAAGGGATGCCCGCCTGCACCGCTCGGGCGATGGCGCCCGATCCGCAGCAGAGGTCGAGAACCCGCGGCCGCCCGTTCGGCGCGCTCGCGACCCTCGATCGGGCGAGCGACAGGGCCACACCGGCCAGGTACTCGGTTCGGCGACGCGGAACGAACACCCCGGCATCCACACCCACCCGCAGCCCCGCGAAGAGCGCCCAACCGACGATGTGCTCGAGCGGGAACCCGGCGACCCGCCGGGCGACCATGTCTTCGAGAGCGTCGGCATCCCGTGCTTCACCGAGAAGCAGAGTGGCCTCGTCTTCGGCGAACACGCAGCCCGCCGCCCTCAGCCGGGCGACGACCCGGTCGTAGGTGCTCAGTCGCGGTCAGTCGCGATAGGGCGACTTGAACATCGCGATCGCCGCTGCGATGCCGATGATGCCGACTCCCGCCGTGATGAGAGCGATCAGCCCGATGAACAGACCTTCCATAGCGTTTCTCCCAGCGTTTCGCCTGCCGCGCAGTGTGTTCCACGGCGTCGCATCAAGCGTACCAAGCGCGAGTACGCTGGGGGCACGCGCACGCCTGCCGGCGTGCGTTCGGCGCGCAACCGGAGGGGCCATGGTCGACAGAACGGTCTTCAACGAGGCCATCAGGGATATCTCGACGGCGCATGAGGGGGGCGCGGCATCCGGAACCCGCCCGAGCCTCTGCAGGCCCTTCCTCAAGGTGCTGCCGGTCGCGGGCGCGGCGCTCTCGACGATCGGGAGTGGTCTCGGCGTGGCGACGGTCTGCGCGAGCGACGCGGCGGCCGCCCGTATCGACGAGCTGCAGATCGATCTCGGCGAGGGCCCGTGCTGGGATGCGATCGCCACAGGGAAGCCGGTCATCCGGCCCGACCTCGCGGCCGAACCTCGACCCGACTGGCCCGTCTTCATGAAAGCGCTCGCGCAGTTCGACATCGGCGCGATCTTCGCCTTTCCGCTCGCGCTCGGCCAGCTCGAGGTCGGCTCCGTCGATCTGTACTCCCACGACGCGAGAGACCTCACAGACACCGAGATCGCCGACGTCGAAGCCCTCGGCGAGATCGCGGCCTGGCAGGTGCTGAGGCGCGTCGTCGCCGATCTCGACCAGGCTGGGGTCGACGTCGACGCCGACCCCAGCCCCGGGTTCTCGCGCAAGCAGGTGCACCAGGCGACCGGCATGATCATCGCCCAGCTGGAAGTGTCGGCGACGGATGCCCTGCTGCTGCTGCGCGCCCACGCCTTCGCCTCCGAGCGGACCGTGCGCGAGGTCGCGTTCGACGTCGTCTCGCGCACCCTCGACTTCTCCTCACCGACGCTGGGTGCCTAGCCAGATGGCCGCAGAGAGCCGTGAGGCACTCCTCGCCTCGACCTTCGTCTCGCTGGCCGACACGCTCGTCGTCGGCTACGACGTGGTCGACCTGCTGCAGACGCTGGTCGACACCTGCGCCACCCTGCTCGACGCTGCCGCCGCAGGGCTTCTCCTGGCAGACGAGAGCGGCGTGCTCGAAGTCGTCGCCTCCACGAGCGAGCGCACCCGGCTGCTCGAGATTCTGCAGCTGCGCACCGGGCTCGGGCCGTGCGTCTCGTGCTTCGAGACCGGTTCTGTCGTGTCGGTCGACGACATTCGAGAGGTGCCCCCGGAGTGGGTCCTCTTTCACGACGGCGCCCTGGAACAGGGTTTCCTGTCGGTGCATGCCGTGCCCCTTCGGCTGCGTGGGTACACGATGGGCGCGCTGAACCTCTTTCGGGAGACCACGGGCCCGCTGAACGAGCACGACGCGGCGGCGGCCCAGGCCCTGGCCGACGTCGCCACCATCGGCATCCTGCACGAACGGGCACTGCGCCAGAGCGAGCAGACCCGGGAGCAGTTGCAGCGCGCTCTCGACAGCCGGGTGGTGATCGAACAGGCCAAGGGGCTGATCGCCTACTCCACCGGGCTCGACATGAATGGCGCCTTCGCGAAGCTCCGCTCCTATGCCCGGTCGACGGGCCAGCCCGTCAGCCAGGTCGCCGACCAGATCGTCAACCGCACCCTCAGCATCTGACGGCGACCTTCCGGATGCCCGCCGCGGCGCACCTTGTCTAGGCGCAGCCGACGGTGTTAGCGTGAGGGGCAAACGCCGCCCAGGACCCCGGTGGTGGCGGATCCGATCGGATCCGTTCATCCAATCGATCGGGGCATCATGAGCACACAGGTACGCGAACAGGCGCAGGTCGACCGTCACGACGACGAAGATCCGCCTCCGACCTCCGCTCGGATCGAGCAGGTCTGGCCGCAACCGCTCCGCGCCCTCCCCTTCATCTTCGGCGCCGACTACGACCGGGTCGTCGACGATCTCGACTGGGGGATCGTGCAGAATCCGGGTACGGCCTGACAGTGCGAGAATGTCAGCGTGACTGCTCCGACCACCCTCGCTCTCGTTCGACACGGTGAAACCGACTGGAACGCCGAGCGCCGCATCCAGGGCAGGTCAGACGTTCCCCTGAACGACACGGGCCGCGCCCAGGTGCGCGCCACCGCAGCGGAGCTGAACGCCGACGACTGGGATTTCGTGGTCTGCTCTCCGCTGTCGAGGGCACGCGAGAGCGCCGACATCCTGGCCGCCGAGCTGGGGCTCGAGGTGGTGCGCGAGATCCCCGAGCTCGTCGAGCGTCACTACGGCCTCGCCGAGGGCATGCAGGACGGCGACGAACTGCGCGCGCTCCGCATCCCGGGCGGGTTCGTCGAGGCCGAGACCGAAGAGGCCGTCGCCGTGCGGGCCTCCCTCGCCCTGCGGGAGATCGTCGAGACCAGCCCCGGCTCGCGGGTCATCGTCGTCGCGCACGGCACGTTCATCCGGCTCGGCCTCGCCGCCCTCAGCGGCGGCCCGGTCGCGAACATCTCGAACGCCGGGCACTGCGTGATCGAACACGTGCTGGGTGACGACGACGTCGCCGAGTGGTCGCTGTCGATCGTGAACGGTGCCGCGTGGACCGTGCCGGCGCAGCATGCGCGCCGCGCCGCCCTCAAGGGCTAGCCGGCGCCGACCGCTACCCGGCCGGGCTGAGCACCGAACGCAGCAGCACGGTGCCGCTCTCGGTCGCGACGATCGACACCGACGCGATGTCGGCGCGCCGGATGCTCGTGGTCGCTGTCGGGGTGGCGGTCGTGCCCGGCCCCGACATCCAGCTCGCGACCTCTGTACTGCGGCCCTGCCGATCGGTGACCAGCATGGAGTAGCCGAGCGCCTCGGCCGAGCCGGCCTCGCCGCGGTAGCTGCAGGTCCAGTCGATGCGGGTGCCCCACGGCTCGTCGGCCAACTTCGCGTCGGCTTCGAGCGGGCTCGCGACCTCGGCGGTGAAGGCGACCTCGGCTACGGATGCGGGTGCGGGGGCCGTCGCGGGGGCTGTTGCGGGCGCTGCGGCCTGGGGCTGCGCCGACGTTCCGGGCTGCGCGGGCGGCAGGCTGACGATCAGGGCGATGGCGACGGCCGCGGCGACCGCCAACGCTGCTGCGGATGCGGCCAGCAGGCGGGTGCGGGTGCGGGTGCGGCGCACGCGGCGGGCGAGGTCGGCGAAGGCCGGGCGCTCTGCGGGGCGGTCGGCCGGTTGGCCGGACGGGCGTTCGGTGCGGCGGTCGGTCGCGCGGGTGCCGTCACCCATCTGTGCGGTCCCGGCATCCGGAGCAGCATCGTCGAGCAGCGAGAACGCCTCGACCGGCGAGACCGAGGCGAGCAGGGCGGGCATGCCCGCGAGGTCGGCCAGTGCCCGGGTGCAGTCGGCGCACCCGGCGAGGTGCTGCTCGTACTCGTGGCGTTCGGCAGATGAGAGCGAACCGAGCACGTACGCGGCATCCCACTCGCGATAGCGATCGTCGCTCACCTCGTCACCCCCTTCTCCTGCAGGGCCAGGCGCAGCGCGCGCAGCCCGTAGTGCAACCGCGACTTGACCGTGCCGTCGGGAATGCCGAGGTGCGCGGCGATCTCCGCGACCGATCGCTGGCCGTAGAACGAGTGCACGAGCACCTCCCGGTGCGGCAGCGACAGGGTCGCGATGGCCTCGGCGACCAGCCAGGCCTCGAGCGCCGCGTCGACACGGTCTGCGGATGCCCGTTCCGGCAGCGTGTCCGTGCCGATCTCGTTGCGCGACCGGGCACTCCGCCAGTCGTCGATCACGAGGTTGCGGGCCACGGTGAACAGCCACGCCTGGCGCGCCTCTGCGGTGGTCTCGAGCATGCGGGCGTTCCGCCAGGCCCGGAACAGGGTCTCCTGCACCACATCCTCGGCCAGTTGGCGGTCGTTCGTGAGGCGGCAGGCGAAGCGCAGCAGGGCGGAGGCATGCTGGTCGTGGAGTTCGCGCAGCAGGGTCGCCTGGTCATCCGTCATGCTCGCCTCCTGTCGCTTCACCCGTATATACGACGGCCGATCAGAAAAAGTTCAACCGAATGTGAACCTCCCGCCGGGCGTTCTCGTAGGTACGGGTAGAAGTATCTCAAGTGACCCCCTCTCGCCGCAGGAACAGGAGCATCATGACCGAGAAAACGAACATCAGCCGCCGCGTCGTCATCACCGCAGGAACGACAGGGGTGATCGGAGCAGGAACGCTTCTGCTCGCCGCCTGCAGCACGGGCGGGGGCGAGACGGGTGCCGCACCGGCGGCGTCCAGCGCAGGCACCGGCGCCCCCGCCGTGCCGACCGCAGCCGCGACGGGCGGCGCCGGATCGGGTGCCGCGGCCGGCGGAGCCGAGATCGCGAAGCTGGCGGATGTTCCGGTCGGCCAGGCGACGAGCGTCACCTTCAACGGCGAGTCGCTGCTCGTCGCA
The DNA here is from genome assembly GCF_002931235.1 of Subtercola sp. Z020. Taxonomy (GTDB): domain Bacteria; phylum Actinomycetota; class Actinomycetes; order Actinomycetales; family Microbacteriaceae; genus Subtercola. Next base: position 23,701 of record NZ_PSTT01000110.1, read on the forward strand.
CAGCCCACCGCGGGCTCCGTCGTCGCGTTCAGCTCGGTCTGCCCGCACCAGGGCTGTGCGGTGGCCTTCGCGAAGACGGATTTCGCGTGCCCCTGCCACGGTTCGACCTTCGACCTGGCGACCGGCGATGTCACCCACGGTCCGGCGGTGAAGGGCCTGTCGCCGGTCTCCGTCGCCGTGTCGGGCGACGCGATCGTCTCCGCGTAGGCTCTGCTCATGCTCCCCAACGAGGTCAACGGACTCCCCCTTCACATCCTGCTGGTGCATGTCGTGGTCATCGTGCTGCCCGCTGCGGCGCTGCTGACCGTGATCGGTGCGCTGTGGCCGGCGTTCCGGCGAAAGCTCGGCGTGGTGACGCCGATCGTCGCCCTTGTCGGCCTCGTCAGCGTGCCGCTCGCGACCAACGCCGGCGAGTGGCTGGTGCAGCGGGTGGCCTCCACCCCGCTCGTGCAGGCACACGTCGCCCTCGGTGACACGCTGCTGCCGTGGGCGATCGGCCAGTTCGTCGTGGCGACCGCGATCTGGGCCTGGTACCGCTGGTGCGCCGCGGCGCACCAGCGGTACCAGGCCCAGATCGCGGTCGCCACGACGAACTG
>NZ_PSTT01000114.1 GCF_002931235.1 Subtercola sp. Z020
GGCGTCAGGTGGGCGGGGCGGGGCCCGGGGTCAGGTGGGCGGGGTCAGGGGGCGGGGGCAGTGCGGAGGGGGCGGCGGGGGCGGCGGGGGCGGGCGAGGGCGAGGAACGAGAGGAGGGCCGCCACGCTGACCGCCGCGAGCAGGGCGACCGCCCACGTCACGCCGAGCGCGTCGAACACGGCGCCGAGAGCGAGGGGCCCGACGACGGCCCCGGCATCGCCGACGGTGCGGAAGACGCCGACCGCCCCGCCGACGCGCGACCTCGGCGTCACGTCGGCCAGGATCACTCCCGGCACGAGGCTGCCGACCCCCGAGAGCACCCCGGTCGCGACGATGAGCGCGCCGAAGAACCACGGCGTCTGGGCGAACGGGTACACGCAGATCGCGGCCGCGGCCAGCAGGGTCGGAACAATCAGCAGCCCGAGTCGGCGCCCGGCGTTCAGGCGCCGCCCGACCCACGGAAGCAGCGCGAGCGAGATGACGGTGGTGAGTCCGTAGGCGAGCCCGAGAGTGAGCGGAGTGAGGCCGCCCCGGTCATATGCCAGAAGGGGAATGAGCGACTGGTCGCCTCCGAACCGCACGAAGAAGATGCCGAACGCGAGCACGCAGACCCCGACGAGCACCCGGCGGCGCGCCCGCGCGTCGCCGGGGTCCCGCGCCTCGACAGCATCGCGCGCCTCGACAGCATCCCGCGCCTCGCCCGCAACGCCCGCCTGGCCCGCATCCCGCGCCTCACCGGCACCCCGCGCGTCGGCCGCGCCCTTCGCGACCCTCACCACCGCGCCAGCCTCGGTGCCCGCACCGCGGTCGCTGCGGTCGCTGCGGGCGGCCTCGCCGGCTCCGGATGCCGCGGCTGGAGCGTCGCGCACGAACTCCGATGACCAGAAGGCGGGATTCGGGCGGAGGAGCGCCCAGACGATGACCAGCACCAGCGGAATCGCGGCGACCACGAAGACGAACGGGAGGGTCCCGAAGGTCAGCACGACGCCGCCGAGCACGGGGCCCACGGCGGCTCCCGCCAGCTGCACCGCCTGCACGGTCGACAGGATGGAGCCGCGGTTCGCGGGGGTGGTGCGCTGGGTGAGCACCGCCAGCCCGACGGTCACCGCGGAACCGCCGAGCAACCCGGCGACGAACCGCGCGGCGACGAGAAGCACCACGTTGTCGATGAACCCGGTCACGAGGGTCAGCGCCGCGAGCGCACCCGTCACGCCGAGCAGGAGCCCGCGCGCCGGAACCCGCTGCAGCAGCAGGCCGGCGGGAACGTTGACCAGCAGGCGGCCGAGCCCGAACGCCGAGACGATCAGCCCCAGAATGACCGCTGTCGCCCCGAACTGCAGCGCATACTGCGGTAGCGCGGGGACGAGCGCGCCCCACGTCATCTGCGAGGTGCCCACGAGGGCGCACACGAGCACGACCTGCTCCCACGGCACGCTCCCCGCACCCACAGCGCCCCCAGCGTGACCTCCGGCGCCGCCGACCGGCGCGGGCGGCGGCGGAGCGGCGGGCGGCGGAGCGGCAGCGGGCGGCGGCGCAGCCGGCGTCACGCGCGCAGGTTCTCGCGCAGCGTGCGGCCCGGGTACGCCGGCCCGACCGCTCCGCGGCGGCGCAGCTCGGGCGCCAGCAGCTCCACCACGTCGGCCAGCGACGACGGCGTCGACAACGGGTTGGCGATCATGTATCCACCGCGCGATCCGGTCGCCTCGAAGTTCTCTTCGAGGGCATCCGCCACCTGCTCGGCGGTGCCCGCATAGGTCTGGTCGTAGCCGGTCGCGTACCGCCAGCCGCGCTCGAAGAACTCGTCGCGGGTCAGGCGCGCATCCGGGCCCACCTCGTCCATCACGAGTTGCACGAACCCGGCCTGGGTGCCTTCGGCGAGACGGATCTGCTCCGCCACATCGGCCAGCGCGAACGCCGAGGGCAGGGTCGAGAAGTCGAACCCGCTGTTGTACGAGAGGTAGGCGCCGACCGCGTCGTGGCTCCAGACGTCGAGCATGGCCTGCTTGCGGGCGGCCGCTTCGTCGGCCGTGCGCCCGAGAATCACCTGCACCGCCCAGAGGATGCCCACGTCGGCGGGTGAGCGACCCGCGGCGGTGAGCGCGACATCCAGAGCCGCACGGTGACGCTGCTGCCAGGCGGGATGCCCGCCCACCCCGAAGATCACGTCGGCGAACTGCGCAGAGGCCGCGATGCCCCGCGGCGACGACCCGGCCTGCACGACGACGGGCCGCCCCTGCGGGCTCGGCACCGAGTTGAGCGGACCCTGCACGGCGAAGTGCGGCCCGCGGTGGTCGATGCGGTGAACGCCCGACGGGTCGCCGAAGACGCCGGTCGACCGGTCGGCGACGATCGCCGAGGCGTCGACCGAGTCCCAGAGTGCGTTGCAGACCGCCATGAACTCCTCCATGCGGTCGTAGCGGTCGCCGTGCGGGGGCAGGGCGTCGAAGCCGTAGTTCGCGGCGTCGGAGACCCGCGTCGATCCGACGACGTTGAACGCGATGCGCCCGCCGGTGACGTGGTCGAGCGAGTTGAGCAACCGCGCGACGTAGTAGGGATGCATGAACGTCGAGGAATATGTCAGCCCGAACCCCACGTGCGACGTCACCTGGGCCATCGCCGCGATGTACGGGCTCATGTCCTGGCGCGGCCACTGGATGCCCCACTTCACGGCGGCGTCCATCGAACCCTGCCACGTGTCAGGAATACTCGTGCCGTCACCGAAGAACAGCATGTCGATTCCGCCGCGCTCCGCGAGAACGGCGATCTCCTGAAACATGCGCACATCGGGATATGTACTGCCGACCCACGAGCCGGGGCTCGCCCACTTGCCCTCGGTGTGGGTGAACGAGAGATCGAACGCCAGGTGCATCGTCACAGGGCGGCTCCGGATGCCGCGGCGGCGCGCGCCCAGAGCGACACGACCTCGGCCGCCGTCACCACGACACCGCTGTTCAGCGCGACGTTCGCCAGCGAACTCGCCTGCAGGTCGGCGTCGTAGGCGGCCGTCGCATCGGAGGGCACCAGCACCGGCCACCCCGCCTGGAACGCATCGCGTGCCGTCGCATCGACGCAGCAGTCGATCGTCAGCCCGACGACCGTCACCCAGTCGATGCCGAGCCCGGTCAGCTGCGCCTCGAGCGTGGTGCCGAAGAAGCCGCTGTAGCCGCGCTTGGTCACGACGAGTTCACCGTCGGCGGGCGACATCCCGTACCACTCGGCTCCGGGCGTGCCGAGAACGCAGGGCTCGTCGGCGGTGGGCCAGGGCGCATCGGCCGGCACGTCGCGGAGCCAGAGCGACGACTTCCACGGGCGATCGGCGGTCTGGCCGAGCTGGATCCAGACCACGGGGACGCCGGCGGCCCGCGCATCGTCGACGAGGCCCGCCACGGCGCCCACCGTCGAGGCGATCACCGGCAGGTGGCCGGAGTCGACCCAGGGCAGGTAGTCGGGGTCGGCGAACGAGCGCTGCACGTCGACGACGAGCAGCGCCCCGGTCGAGCCGGGCGTGGTGAGGGCGGCGAACTGCCGCTCACGCATTGCTGCAGTGGAGCCGGCGCCCGCGGCCGCGGCAAGCTCGTCGACGCTCACGGCGCCACCTCAGCACCAGCACCAGCACCAGCACCAGCACCAGCACCAGCCTGCAGCTTCGGCATCACGAGCTCGCCGAACGGCGGCAGATCGGCGTGGTAGTCCGGGAACACGATCATCAGCCCGTCGATGCCGGACGCCTCCATCAGCTCATCGATCTGCTCGTGAACCGTCTCGGGTGACCCCATCACGACGGCCGTCTGGAACGCCTCGTACTCCGGCCGGTCGGCGCTCATCGACATCGCCTTCTCGAGCGGCAGCCCCCAGGAGAGCTTCATGTTCACGATGCCCTCGGTGTCGACCCCGCGACCGTATTCGCGAAAGCGGGCTTCGGCACGGGCATCCGTCTCCTCCATCACGACCGTGAGCATCGAGTAGGTCTTGATCTGCCGACCGTGCGACGCGGCGAGCTCCTTCACTTCGAGACTGTTCTCGAGCAGCCCCGGCATGTCTGCCGCCGTCAGGAACGACCCGTCGACGTAGCGCGACTGAAAGTCGAGGCCGCGCGGCGACCGGCCGGCGCTGATGAGCGTCGGGTGCACGGCCGGGTGCGGCCTCGACTGCGCGTCGTCGAGCGTGAAGAACTCGCCGTGGTGCGTCACCGAATCCTCGCTCCAGAGCCGTTCGAGCACCTCGACCCACTCCTCGGTGTACCGGTAGCGGGTGTCGTGGTCGAAGTCGTCTCGCCACATGCCCATCTGCGAGAACTCCCGGGCATATGCCCCGACGACGATATTGATGCCCGACCGGCCGTTGCTGATCTGGTCGAGCGTGGTGAACATCTTCGCGGCCACCGCCGGGTGGATCAGGTTCGTGTGCACGGTTGCCCAGATCTTCACCCGGGTCGTCGCCTCGGCGAGCGCCGCCATCAGCGTGATCGATTCCAGCGTCTGGCCCCAGTGATCGGTGCTGCCTCCGTAGCCGCGCCACTTCGCCATCGACATGATGAAGTCGAAGCCGGCCTCCTCTGCGAGAACGGCCGCCTTACGGTTGTAGTCGTAGGTGGCCTCGGGGTGGGGCGCTGTGGTCGACATCACCCACCCCCCGTTACCGATCGGCAGGAAGATGCCGTACTCGCGCTCTGTCACGCCTGGTGCTCCTTCGGTTGCGGATGCCCGGGGGTCACGGTGCCGGCCAGATGAGGTCGGTGCCGCTGTAGATCGCCGAGACGTACGACGGGTCGACGAAGGCCGAAACGTCTGGCGCCGTGGTCAGCTGCTTGCTGTCGATGAGGAAGGCGATCTCCTTCGCCATCAGGTCGGGGTTCAGCGAGCCGAGCGGAGTACCGTCCGGCTGCGAGTCCTTCACGAGGCCGGTCTCGGTCTGCCAGACCTGAACGTTGTGGTCGACGTCGTACGACGCGCCACCGCCCGCGAGCTCGGCCGCGTACCCGACGCACTCCTCGGCGTTCGACTCGCAGTAGGTGTACGCGTGGAAGGCCGCCCGCAGAAAGTCCTCCGTGGCCGTTCTGTTCGCGGTCGCGAACGCCGGGTTCGCAATCACGGTGCCGAAGGTTCCCGGAATTCCGTAGTCCTCCGGGTTCCACTCCGTGATCGCGTCGCCGGCCGCCTTCAGCGTCAGCGGCTCATTCGACTTGTACCCGGTGAGCGACTTCACCTGCCCGCGCGGCAGGATGGTCGGGTCGTAGCCGACCGTCACCGAGTCGATGCTCGACATGTCGACGCCGTTCTTCACGAGCATGGCCTCGATCTCGGGCGGGATCTGGCCCTTCTGCCCGAGGGTCGTGCCGTCGAGCTGCTTGAGGTCGGTGACCTCGGTGCCGGTCATCAGCGTCACGATCGGCACCTGGCCGTAGGTCGCGATCGCGGTCACGTCGACCCCGTTCGCCTGGGCGAGCAGCAGGTCGGAGTCACCGCCGAGGTCGGTCACGGTCGCGGTTCCGGCCGCGACGAGCTGCGCGTTGCCGGCCGTGTCGCCGCTGCCCGGCTGGATCTCCACATCGAGGCAGAGAGCATCGAAGTAGCCGAGCTGCTTCGCCGCCAGAATGTCGAGGATCGACGCCGACGCCTGGTACTGGAAACCGGTGACGTAGGTGATCTTCCCCGCGGCCTTGTTCGTCGCGCAGCGGTCGGCAGAGATGGCGCTGGCTGCAGACGCGGCGGGAGTCGAGGTCGAGGTACCCGATCCCGAGCATCCGGCGAGCGAGAGAGCAGCAGCGGCAGCGACCGCCGCGAGGGTCATGAGGCGGGAGGTACGTCGGGTAGGCATATCTGACTCCTGTAGGGGTGGGTGGGCGGATCAGCCGCGCAGCAGCCGCTGCGACTCGTGCCAGCGCAGAACGCGCTTCTCCAGCAGTGTCACGAGAAAGAGCAGCACGGAGCCCATGATCGCGAGGCAGAGAATCGCCGCGTAGACCACGGCGAGCCGGGAATTGGATGACGCCACACTGATCACGGTTCCGAGGCCTTTGGCGGCGCCGGGCGCCGAGAACTCGGCCACGACCGCGCCCACGATCGACAGCGGGAACACCACCTTCAGCGCGGCGAACACGAACGTCAGGCTCGACGGCAGCCGGAGCCTGGTGAGCACCTCGAAGCGGGAGGCCCGCAGGGTGGCGAACACCTGCAGAATGGGCGGCGACACGGAGTTCAGCCCCGTGATCACGTTCATGAGGATCGGAAAGAAGGTGATCAGGGCCGTCACGATGAGCTTCGGCGCGGGGCCGAACCCGAACGCCACCACGAGCGCGGGGGCGATGGCGACCACAGGGGTCACGTTGAGCACCACCGCGAGCGGCATGATCGCGCGGCGGAGGATGCCCGACTCCGTCACGAGCACCGCCACCAGAACGGCGGCGACGAACCCGATCACGAGCCCGACGAGCGCCTCCGAGAGGGTGACCCCCGCGTTCTCGAGGTAGAACGAGGGCTGCGTGACGATGGCCTGGCCGATCATGCCGAGTCGCGGCAGCAGGTACGTGTTGTTGATCGCGACGATCTCCCAGAGCACCCCGGCCACGATGAGGGCGCCCACGGCCGGCAGCCAGATGGTCGGTCGCAGCAGCGAACGGCTCGGCTGTCGACGGCGAACGGATGCCGCGGCCGCCGTCGCCGCGGTGGCGAGAGCGGTGTCGGCCACAGCGGCGCCGGTCGGGGTGGCGCCGGTCGGGGCGGCGCCGGTCTGGTCGGTGTCGGTCGTATCGGTCATCGGGTCGCCGGCCCTGCTGCCCAGGCCGTCTGCAGCCTGCCGCGGATCAGGTCTTCGTAGTCGTGCACCGCCGCGCTCTCGAGCAGCCCCTGCCGACGGGGCCGCGGCAGGTCGATGTCGATCACCGCATCGATGCGACCGGGCCGCGCCGACATCACCACCACCTTGTCGCTCAGCACGACCGCCTCGCTGACCGAGTGCGTGACGAACACGACGGTGGTGCGCATCTGCTCCCAGAGTTCGAGCAGTTGCACCTGGATCGCCTCACGGGTGAACTCGTCGAGGGCAGAGAAGGGTTCGTCCATCAGCAGCACGTCGGCCTGGATGGCGAAGGCGCGGGCGATGGCGACGCGCTGCTGCATTCCGCCCGAGAGCTGGTGCGGGAGCCGGGCGAGAGAGTCGCCGAGACCGATCTTCGTCAGCAGTGCCCGGGGGTCGGCCGGCTCGCGGTGAACGTGGCCGGGGAGCGTGCGCCGCAGAGCATCCGCCCGCCTGTTCACCTTCGAGGGGAGCGTGACGTTGCCCTCGACCGAGAGCCAGGGCAGAAGAGCGGGAACCTGGGGCACGAAACCGATCATCTTCGCCGCGCAGGCCTGGTCGGGGTCGGCGCCGAAGACCGTGACGTCGCCGGAGTCGGCCGTCTCGAGGCCGGCGACCAGGCGCAGCAGCGTCGACTTTCCGCAGCCCGAAGGGCCGATGATGCTGACGAACTGGCCGCGGTCGACGGTGAGGTCGACGTGCGCGAGCGCGGTGACCTCTGCGGCGCCGGTGCCGTAGGTTTTGAGCGCGTCTCTGACGACGATCTGGTCGGGTGAAGCGGTCATGGGAGCCTCCGGCAGTGTGGTGCGGCCTGCAATCCATTAAAACGTGTCTGCGACCCGTCACCCTCCCTGCTGCAGATCTCGACGGGGCCGCTCCCCCCTACTGAACACCCGAGATGTTTCGGGCGTGTATCTTTTGGCCATGAGCAACCCGATTCGGTCCACTTCCCGTACGAATGTGCTCGCCATCGTCTCGTTGGCCAGTTCCTTCGTCATCTCGATCGTCGCGGTCGTCACCGGTCACATCGCGCTCGCGCAGGTGAGACGCACCGGCGAGAACGGGCGGGAGCTGGCGCTGGCCGGCGTGATCATCGGGTATGTCGGGATCGCCTTCGGCGCCCTCGTCTCGATCGCTGCGATCGTCGCCGTCACGGTGGCCGCGGCATCCGGAGCCTTCGTGTCTCACCGCAACGTCTTCACCTCGCCGCCGACGGGGCCCCGCGCGACCGCCGCGCCGGCGCCGAGCGCACCCGGCGTCGACCCCCTGCCTGCACAGGGCGACATCACGTTCGACGAGGGGCAGCACCTCGATGCGGGAATCGTGCCGCACATCAGCGACGGGCTGCTGGGCGACGACGCGTGGAAGCAGACCACGCCCCGGGCGGGCGGCACGTGGGTCTACTCCTCCACAGACGGCTACTGCACGACGACCTTCCACGAGGGACCGCTGGCGGCAGAGGTGCAGGTCTCGGAGGGCGACGACCTCGACACGACCGACAGCTACCTCGCCGCGCTCACGAAGAGCGACATCGACGACGTCTCGAGCTACGCCCAGAACGACTATCTGGGCCTCGACCAGTTCGAGACGGGCGCGATCGTCGACACGCGCCGCCTGGCCGGGTCGGATGCGGCCGGGGTGCCGCACATCACGGTGGCCCGCGCCTTCGCAGCGCTCGGGCAGGGTGTGTCGATCGACATCGAGTGCTCGACGCGGGCGGAGGCGGTCGATGCGTACGACCACGTGGTGGAGCAGACGCCGCTGCTGGTGAACTAGGCGGGCGGCCCCGGGTCGGGCGGCTGCGGCTCGCGCGGCCCCGGCTCGGGCGGCACCGGCTCGGATGAGCCCAGCTCGCGCTATCCCGGGTCGGGCGGCCCGGCTGGCCCGGCCTCGAACCGCGACTCGAGGAAGCGCCCGTTCGTCTCCAGCGCCGCAGCGTCGCGGGCGACAGCAGCGTCACGAACGTCGGCGACCGCACGCTCGAGCAGCGCCAGCTGGGCGAGCAGCACCTCCCCCGCCGTCCTGCCGTCGGCGACGAGCCGGGTGCCGGCTTCCTTCTCCGGGAGCGCGAGATACGCCCCGAGGGTGTCGGGCAGGTAGGAGGTCGCCGCTCGCAACACCGCGAACTCCGACTCGGTGGCACCGGCAACCCGCGGCAGCGTGTCGAGCAGCAGGGTGGCGATCCGCTCCACGGCGCCCCGGGCATCCGGTGGCAGTCGCCCCTCGAGCAGCACCGGCAGGGCGTGCAGGTCGGGTTCGAGGGTCGCCTCTGTCACCCGCACCTCGGCGGGGGCGGGGTGGATGCCGAGCAGCACCAGCGCAGAGGCGACCGTGCGGGCATCCCCCGCCGCCCCCGCCGAGGCCGCAGCTACCCGCGCCGCGCACATCAGCACCCACTGCTCCAGCGACAGCGGTCGGCGGGAGATCGTCGCACCGCCCGAGACCCGCTCGATGCGGGCATCCCACGTTCCGCCGGCCCGAAGCGCCAGCGTCATCGTCTCGCCGACCGTGACCACCTGCACCCCGAGCACCGCGCCGCGCCGCCCGCGCAGTCGCTCGGCCAGCGAACGCGACCGTTCGACCACGAGCATCCCGCTCTGCTCAGCACCCGGCAGGGCCCGGCGCACCCCGGCGACGAGCTGCGCGAGCATCACCCGCGAGACGCCGCGTTCGCTGCCGCTCCGCTCCATCCCCTCATCAAAGCACGAAGCCGCGGACACCCGCCCCCTGGAATCGAGGGGCGGGTGTCCGCGGGAATCGAAGAAGCGGGTGTCGCCGGTCAGCTCGCCGCGGCGACCGGTTCGAGCTCGCGCAGGTGACGGTACTGGCCCTTGAAGTAGAGCAGCGGCTGGCGGGTGTGCCAGTCGGCCGAACTCATCTCGTTGACCCTGCCGATCACGATGTAGTGGTCGCCCGCCTCGTATTCGGCGTAGATGTCGCAGTCGAGCCACATCAGTGTGTCGGCGATGACCGGGTTGTGGTTCGCCGTCGCCGCCCACTCGATGCCGGCCCACTTGTCGGTGCCCTTCCGCGCGAACTGGTTCGAGATCTCGTGCTGCTCGTGCGAGAGCACGTTCACGCTGAACTTGCCGGTCTCGCGGATGCGGGGGTACGTGGTGCTGTTCACCATCACGCTGAACGACACCAGCGGGGGCTCGGTCGACACGCTGTAGAACGACTGGCAGGTGAAGCCGACCGGCTCATCTCCCTCCAACCCGCCGATGATGGTGATGCCCGAGGCGTAGTGCCCCAGTGTGTTGCGGAAGGCGCGCGGGTCGATCGCATCGCCGGTGACGGTCTTCGGTGTTGCTTCCATGGTGTTGTCTCCTTTTTCGAGGTGAGTCAACAGGTCAGGGGAGAGAAGGGATGTCGCTCCGCAGGCTCCCGGCCACCGACGCGAGGCGCCGGAGGTTGGCCGCATACTCGTCGGCGGCGGCCTGGACGATCTCGTCGAGATGATCCATCTGCCCGGCGACGAAGTAGAACCCCCGGCCCGGAACCGTTGCACCGAGCTCGACGAGCAGCGGAGCGAGGTTCACGGTCGGCCCCATGGAGTGCGACAGGTCGGCCCCGGTCAGAACCGGAATCGCTGTCACCCCCGCGAGGCCATTGGCCGGGTAGCGGTCGAGGAACGCCTTGAGCAGCCCGGTGTACGTCGCCTTGTAGGTCGGCGACGCGAACACGGCTACGTCGCTGGCGGCGACGCTCGCGTTCAGGGCGGCCATTCTCTCGCTCGGCCACGCGAAGATCTCGTCGGTGTGGTCGGCGAGATCGATGGTCTCGACCTCGTACGACCCGCTCGAAAGCAGCTTCTCCACGAGGGTTTCAGCGACTTTGAGCGTGCGCGACCGGGGTTTCGGGTTGCCGACGATGATGGAGACTCTGAGCGTCATCTTTTCTCATTTGACTGGTGCTGACAGGAAATGAGACGCGCGACAGACACAAGCGGAGCCGAGGGATGAACCGCGAGCCACACGCATGCGCACACCGACGTGTCTCACACACCACCGAGATTTTGTGGCCCGGTGGGCCCGCAACGGCTTACGTTGCATTCTCATTATGCACGCGCGTTTATTTCAGGCGTATTGCGCGACCGCAGAATCTCTCCCGGCTCTTTCGGCTCGCCCGGCCGTCACGACAGGGCGCCTAGCGCTTCACACCGAGCTCGAGCAGCAGCACCCCGCCCACCACCAGCACGATGCCGATCAGCTGCACGAGCGTCAGGAACTCCTTGAACACCACCCAGCTGATCAGGGTGACCAGAACGATGCCGACACCACCCCACACGGCATAGGCGATTCCGAGCGGAACCCCGCGCGAGAGCGTCAGAGCCAACATCACGAACGAGGCGAGATAGCCGACCACGACGATGACGTAGGCCCACCACCGGCTCGCGAACGTGGCGCCCTCGCCCGAGGTGAACTTCAGGAAGGTGGTCGCGACGACCTCGGAGACGATCGCCAGAGCAAGAAAGAGGTACCCCACGTGCGCCAGCCTAGGCTGGTGGGGTGGTGACAGACGACAGCCGAGCGGGAAAGACCGCCCCGTCGGCCCCCTGGAGCGGCCACGAGAAAGGCAGCCCCGCCTACCGCCGCCTGCTCGCCGCCCTCTTCTTCGCCGGCGTGGCGACGTTCGCCCAGCTCTACTCGCCCCAGGCCGCCCTTCCCGAGATCGCCGACGACCTGCGGATCGGCGCAGCCTCCGCCGCCCTGGTGGTGTCGGCGTCGACGATCGGCCTAGCGGTCGGCGTCATCCCCTGGTCGGTCGTGGCCGACCGCGTCGGGCGCCTGCGGGCCATGTCGATCGCGGTGGTGGCGGCATCCCTGCTCGGCCTGCTCGTGCCGTTCGCTCCGAGCTTCGAGGTGCTGCTCGCCGGCCGGTTCGCCGAGGGTGTCATGATCGGCGGGGTGCCCTCGATCGCCATCGCGTACCTCAGCGAGGAGGTGATCGCCGGCCATGCCGCCCGGGCCGCGGGCATCTACGTCGCCGGCACCTCGATCGGCGGCCTGCTTGGCCGCCTCGTCGCTGGCCCGGTCGCCGAACTCACCACCTGGCGCATCGGCGTCTTCTCGGTCGCCGTGCTCTGCAGCGTCTCCGCGGCGATCTTCATCGCGCTGGCCCCGCGACCCCGCGGGTTCATTCCGCGAGCGCTCCGGATGCCCGGAACCGACCAGTCGCTGCCCCGCCGCCTGGCCGCCAACCTGCGCTCGCCGCGCCAACTCGTGCTCTATGCGCAGGCGTTCCTGCTGATGGGCGGGTTCGTGGCGCTCTACAACTACCTCGGATTCCGCCTGGCGGCCGCACCCTTCTGGCTGCCGCCCGCGGTCGTGAGCCTCGTGTTCCTCGCCTACCTCGCCGGCACCTGGTCGTCGGCCCAGGCGGGTGCTCTCGCCTCGCGCATCGGGCGCCGGCCGGTGCTGCTCGGCTCCATCGCCCTCATGGTCGCCGGCGTCGCCCTCACTCTCGCCCCGGTCGTCGTCGTGGTGCTCGGCGGGCTGGTGCTCGCCACAGCCGGGTTCTTCGCCGCGCACTCGATCGCGTCGGGGTGGACCTCGGCCGCCGCCACGGTGGGCCGCGCCCAGGCGTCGTCGCTCTACAACCTCTTCTACTACGCCGGGTCGAGCCTCTTCGGCTGGCTCGGCGGCATCTTCTTCGACGCGGCCGGATGGTCGGCCACTGCCGCGATGATCGGCGCACTCGCCCTGGCGGCCGGGGCGCTGGCCGTCGTCGGGCTGCGCGGCGCCGACCCTGCGCGCCCGGCTGGCGCCTGAGCGCTCGGCTCGCGCGTGTCCGCCCGGCTTCTGCCTGGCCGGCTGGCTTTTGTTTGACTGCTCGGCTCGTCGGGCTCCGGATGCTCAGCCGAAGCTGACGTGCTGCAGCACCCAGGCGTGCATCGCCACGGCGGCCGCCGCCGAGGCGTTCATCGACCGGGTCGACCCGAACTGGCTGATCTCCACCACGGACTGCGCGGACCCCACCGCCTCGGGCGAGAGCCCCGGCCCCTCCTGCCCGAACAGCAGCACGCAGCGCTCCGGGAACGCGAAGGTCTCGATGATGACGCTGCCGGGAACGTTGTCGATCGCGACGATCGGCAACGCATCCTGAGTCGCCCAGGCCGTGAAGTCGGCGACGGTCTCGTGGTGCACGATGTGCTGGTAGCGGTCGGTGACCATGGCGCCGCGGCGGTTCCAGCGCTTGCGGCCGATGATGTGCACGGTGTCGGCGCCGAACGCGTTCGCACTGCGCACGATCGACCCGATGTTCATGTCGTGCTGCCAGTTCTCGATCGCGACGTGGAACGGGTGGCGATGCTCGTCGAGGTCGGCCACGATCGCAGCCATGTTCCAGTAGCGGTACCGGTCGATGACGTTGCGGGAATCGCCCCGTTCGAGCAGTTCGGGGTCGTAGAAACTGTCGGTCGGAAGCTCGCCGACCCACGGTCCCACGCCGTTCGTGGTGAGTTCGAGCGAAGGGTTGCTGGCTGCGTCTGACACGCTCCCACGGTACCGCGGGTCGGGGGCGACCAATTGTTAGACGCATCGAACAATGCGGCCTCCGTGGGCTAACATGGCGGCATGACTGCGACCAAGACGTCACGGGGCAGCGCCGCCCCGAACGCCCCGCGAGCCCCGCGCCTCGTGTTCCTGCTCGGCCCCGCGTTCGTCGCGGCGATCGCCTACGTCGACCCGGGCAACGTGGCCGCGAACCTCACCGCCGGAGCGCGATACGGCTACCTGCTGGTGTGGGTGCTGGTCGTCGCCAACGGCATGGCCATGATCATCCAGTACCAATCGGCGAAGCTGGGGCTCGTGACCGGCCGCAGCCTGCCGGAGCTGCTCGGCGAGCGCCTGCGAACCCGTTCGCGTCGCGCGTTCTGGGTGCAGGCCGAGCTCGTGGCGGCGGCGACCGACCTCGCGGAGGTCATCGGCGGCGCGATCGCCCTGCAACTGCTGTTCGGCCTGCCGCTGCTGCTCGGCGGGGTGATCGTCGGGGTCATCTCGATGATCATTCTGAGCGTGCAGTCGCGACGCGGGCAGCGGCCGTTCGAGACGGTGATCGTGACGTTGCTGGCCGTGATCGCGGTCGGGTTCCTCGCCGGCCTCGTGGTCAGTCCGGTCAGTCTCGGCGGCATCGCGGGCGGGCTCGTGCCGCAGTTCGACGGCGGCGAGACGGTGCTGCTGGCGGCCGGGATGCTCGGGGCCACGGTGATGCCGCACGCGATCTACCTGCACTCGTCGTTGGCGCGCGACCGGCACGGGGCAGCGCTCGCGGAACACCGGGGGGCGCCTGTCACCTCCGCGACTGCCAGCCTCCCCGTTCCTGACGGGGGCGGCACGTTCGCCCGGGGTCTCCGCGGCCTGTTCACCAGCACCGCGCCCACCCGCGACGGGATTGCCCGCACCGCGTTCGTGCCGACGCCCGGCCACGTCGCGGGCATCCGGCGCCTGCTGCTCGCCACCCGGTGGGATGTCGTCGTGGCCCTCCTGCTCGCCGGCGCCGTGAACATCTCGATGCTGCTGATCGCCGCGGCCAACCTGGGCGGGGTCGACGGCACCGACACGATCGCCGGGGCGCACGCCGCGATCACGGCTGCGCTCGGCCCCGTGATCGGCGTCATCTTCGCGATCGGGCTGCTCGCCTCGGGCCTCGCCTCGACCTCGGTCGGCTCCTACGCCGGCGCGACGATCATGTCGGGGCTGCTGCACATCCGCATCCCGCTGCTGCTGCGCCGCGTGATCACGATGATCCCGGCGCTCATCATTCTCGCGGTCGGCGTGAACCCGACCTGGGCGCTGGTGCTGTCGCAGGTCTTCCTGAGCCTCGGCATCCCGTTCGCGCTGGTGCCGCTCTTCCGCCTCACCGGCGACCGCGCGCTGATGGGCCCGTTCGCCGACCGCCTGCCCCTCCGCCTGCTCTGCTGGGCGGTCGCCGCGCTGATCGTGATCCTGAACGTGGCGCTCATCACGCTGACCCTCACCGGCGCGGGCTGACGCCCTCTCGCGCCACCCCGTCGGCGGCGCCGCACTTCTCCTCCCCAACCAGCGCTCGCGGGGTCTGCGCACAAATTGCGCCCGGTGGGCCCGCGTCGCGTGGTGAGAAGGTTGAGTGGCGGCATGAGTTCCTACGCTTCCTCCCGCGCCTCCCCCTCCCCCCTGCTGCTGTACGTCGACGACTCGGGCTCCGTGCAGTCGGGGCTCGTCATCTACGGAGACGGCGCGCGCCGCGTACTGGCGAACGGACGCCCGAGGGCCCGAATACTCTGCGGAACGGGGCCGAGCCTACGAGAGGCTCCTGGAACTCTGGAACCACTCAGCGGCCACGGCCGACCAGTTCACTTTCGTGAACATGGACGGCAACGGCACCGACAGGTCATATCTCGCCGCCCATCGAGCACTCGACCTGTCGGGGCGCCACGTCGTCGAAGACCCCGTCTTCCATGACTCGCGAGGCTCGCAGTTCGTACAGATGGCCGACCTCGTCGCCTACAGCGCGTTCATGCACCTGAACCGACACGACGGGAACCGGTTCGCGTGGAGCTGGTTCGACGATCACTTCGCGACGAGCGGAGGCGCGATGATCGACCTCAAAGGCTTGTCGGCAGAAAAAGGCAAGACCCGCTGATCCCACGTACGTGGGGCGGGTCCGCTCTGCAACTGTAGCACGATTGGAGTGAAGTTGCGAGCAATGCTCAGGGGCGGCGGAGGGCCGCGAGGAGGTCGGCGGGGCGGTCGGTTCGCACGGTGTAGACGCGGCCGGGCGCGGCGCCGGCCGACGAGGCAGAGGGGGCAGCGGGCTCGACGACACGGAACTCCACGGCCGGGCCCGACGACAGCAGCAGGCCGCGCCGACCGGCAGGGAGGGCGCGGTAGCCGACACCGCCGAACTCGCGCACCGTGACGTCGACCACGCGAGCTGCCGTGACGGCCGAGCGCGGCATGCTCCGCCGCCAGACCGGGGCGAGCGCGATGGTCAGTTGCGAGCGCGTCACCGTGGTCGTCGTGCGCACCACCAGCAACAGGATGCCGAGCAGCACCAGCACGACGACGGCGACGATCGCGGCGATCAGACCCGCCCCGCGGTAGTTCTGCGGCTCGACGACGACGGCATCCCCCGTCAGCAGCACGGCGGCCGCCAGCACTACGACACCGGCGATGCGCACCCATCGCGGCCCGCCCAACTCCTCGTGGAACTCCGCAACGTCGCGGCCGCCGCCGGCCCCGTCAGGCGCCGGCACGTGTCACCCAGACCGCATCCGACGCGCGCTGCCCGAGTTCGACAGCGTCGCCCTGCTCGCCGAGCCGCACCGCGACGTCGCCCGCGAAGGTGCGGTGCTCGTCGACGGTGAGCCGAACATCCAGAACCACACCCTTCTCGGCGACGTACCGCAACAGGGCGGGGTCGGCGTCGGAGATGCGCGAGACGAACAGTGGATGCCCGGGCTCAGCGTCGCTCAGACGCACCGCGTCGGTTCGCCTCGGCTTCCCGTCGGCCGTGGGGATCGGGTCGCCGTGCGGATCTCGCGCCGGGTAGCCGAGCTGCCGGTCGATGCGGTCGATCAGGGTGTCCGAGACCGCATGCTCGAGCACTTCGGCCTCGTCGTGAACCTCGTCCCACGAATAGCCGAGCATCTCGACGAGGAAGGTCTCGACGAGGCGATGCCGCCGCACCATCCCGATTGCGACCGAGCGGCCGGCCTCGGTCAGTTCGATGCTGCCGTACGGTTCGTGAGCGATCATGCCGAGGCCGGCGAGCTTACGGATGCCATCGGACACCGTCGCTGCACTCACACCCGTGCGTTCGGCGAGCTGCTTGACCGTCACCGGTTCCGGCGCCCATTCCGAGGCGGCCCAGATGACCTTCAGATAGTCCTGCGCGGCGTTCGTCAGCTGGGGGGCGGCCATCCGCCGATTCTACCGGCAGCGCCTCCGCGCACCCGGGGCGGAGCGTGAGACGCACAGGTCGGCTGGGAAATCAACTCCCGGCGCTCACATCGTTAGCGAAAGTAAACTTCATGCGTGGCTCAGACAGTGAAACTCGGAACCGATGATGGTGACCGAAAGGCGGATCTGACTCCCGCCGTGACCCCTTCCCAGACAGTTGTGAGCGTGGAGGGTTACACCCGCACCGTGCATCACAGCGGCAACCAGTACTTCGCCACGGCGGAGATGGCCGAAATCTTCCGATCGAAAGCGCTCGCCACCGTCGAGCGGGGCGAGACGGAGCTCATTCCGCTGCTGCACAGCCAGGGCGTCGAACTGCTGCTGGTCTCCCCGAGCACGGTCTTCGCCGTCGTGACCATCGAGGTCGGGCGACCGAAGATCGGCTGACGCGGGCGCAAGGGGTGTGCGGCAGGATGCCCAGCTGAAGTATTTTCAGAGGCATGACCTTCAACGATAACTCCAAGCTCGACACCAGCCGCGTCTCGAAGCGCGGTAAGACGGGAATCGCCGTCGGCGGCGGCAGCGCGGTCGTCGTGATCGGATTGCTGCTGATCTCCCAGGTGCTCGGGGTCGACCTGACCGGGCTGGCGGGCGGCGGATCCGAGGGATCGAGCTCCTCGTCGGAGGAGGCACTCGACTGCCAGACCGGGGCCGACGCTAACGCGCGCGTCGACTGTCTGATGGTGGGGGCATCCAACTCGCTCGACGACTACTGGGCAACCGAGGCGCCCGCTCTCGGCGTCGAGTATCACTCGCCAGCGAAATTCATCCTGTTCGACGGCGGCGTCGGAACCGGCTGCGGGCAGGCATCCAGCGCCACCGGCCCCTTCTACTGCCCCTCCGACGAGAAGATCTACGTCGACACCTCGTTCTTCGACGAGCTGCGCACCCGTTTCGGTGCGACCGGCGGAACCCTCAGCGAGATGTACGTGGTCGCACACGAGTGGGGCCACCACATCCAGCAGGTGGCCGGCACCTTCGCCACGACGGACCGCGGCGACACGGGGCCGACCTCGGACTCGGTGCGCACCGAGTTGCAGGCCGACTGCTACGCGGGCGCCTGGGCCGCAGCGGCATCGCAGACCGAAGACGCGAACGGCACCACGTTCATCCAACCGATCACCGAAGCGCAGATCGCCGACGCCCTGAATGCCGCCTCGGCGATCGGCGACGACCGCATCCAGCAGCAGGGCACGGGAACCGTCAACCCCGAGAGCTGGACGCACGGGTCGAGCGAGGAGCGGCAGCGGTGGTTCACGAACGGGTTCCGGGGCGGGGCCGGCAACTGCGACACGTTCTCGGCGAGCGCACTGTAGGAAGGCTCGGCGGCGGTGAGGCAGGCTGTGCGGCTGTGAGGCGGGCTGTGCGGCGACCGGTCAGGCGCGTGCCCGGCGAGGCGCAGTAGCCTAGACGCGAATCCCCCGAAGGAGCACCATGTCCCGTCGCGACGAAATCGAATGCTGGCTGACCGATATGGACGGCGTGCTCGTCCACGAGAACCAGGCCCTGCCCGGGGCCGCCGAGCTTCTGCAGCAGTGGCGTGACGAGGGGAAGCCCTATCTCGTTCTGACGAACAACTCGATGTTCACGCCGCGCGACCTGAGCGCACGCCTTCTCGCGTCGGGGCTCACGGTCCCCGAAGAGGCCATCTGGACATCTGCTCTGGCCACGGCGGCGTTCCTGAAGTCACAGCAACCCGGGGGCTCGGCGTTCGTCATCGGCGAGGCCGGCATCACGACCGCCCTGCACGAGGCGGGCTTCATCCTCACCGACACGAACCCCGACTATGTGGTCGTCGGGGAGACCCGTAACTACTCGTTCGAGGCGATCACGCGGGCGATCCGACTCATTCAGGCGGGCGCACGGTTCATCGTGACCAACCCCGACGCCACCGGGCCGAGCGCCGAGGGCCCGCTTCCCGCGACGGGCGCGGTCGCGGCGCTCATCACGAAGGCCTGCGGCAAGGAGCCGTACGTCGTCGGCAAGCCGAACCCGATGATGTTCCGTTCGGCACTCAACAAGATCGGTGCCCATTCGGAGAACACCGGGATGATCGGCGACCGGATGGACACCGACGTGGTCGCCGGAATCGAAGCCGGGCTGCACACGATCCTCGTGCTGACCGGCATCAGCGACCAGGCCGAGATCGCCCGCTACCCGTTCCGGCCCGACGAGATCCTCAAGGGGGTCTACGAGCTGCTCTCAGCCGAGCCTGTGGAATCCGACGCCGTCTAACAGCTGGGTCACTTGCCTGCTTTCGCCGGGAGACTGGTGCGCACCGCCACGAGGTAGCCGGGCCGGTTGCCGTCGACCGTCACGGTCACGTGCGTGCCGATGTCAGCGACCGTGACGGCGTACGTCGGACCGGTCGCACCGGCGATGAAGACGCCGTCGCGCTTCCAGTGGTACGAGAAGGTGACGGGTGCCGGGGTCCAGGTTCCGGTGGTGACGGAGAGAGTGCGGCCGAGGA
Organism: Subtercola sp. Z020; assembly: GCF_002931235.1. Lineage (GTDB taxonomy): Bacteria > Actinomycetota > Actinomycetes > Actinomycetales > Microbacteriaceae > Subtercola. Next base: position 19,207 of record NZ_PSTT01000114.1, read on the forward strand.
TGTTGCTGCCGACGATCACCGGCGTGACGGCCGTGATGGTTCCCCGCCCGACGTTGCCGGTCGGCGCACTGGTCTTGGTGACCGAGGTCAGGCCCTGCTTCGCGCCGGTCACATTGACCGTCAACCGGAGCCCGGCATCCGCGCTCACCGGGCGGTAGGTCGAGGCGGTCGCACCTGGGATGGCGGCGCCTGCACGGCTCCACTGGAACGACAGGGCGACCGGCGCCGGCGCCCAGTCCCCGGCCACTGCCGTGAGCGGAACGCCCACCCGAGCCGTGCCGGAGATGGTCGGCGTCGGCCCGCTGACCACGGCGGCAGCAACGGCGGGTGCAGCAGTCGGGTCGCCCGCATCGGCTACGGCTGCGTCGGCTACGGCCGCGTCGGCCACGACTGGGTCGGCACCGAGCTCCGCGGCCGAGACACCCCCAGCCGCTCCACCAGCCGTCCCGACGATGACCAGCAATGCGGCCATGCCGCCGACCAGAGAACGAGTGATGCGAAGATTCATGGTTTCCCCCTGAGCTGTAGTGATATATCCTCAGCATAGAAGACACCACCACCCGCCACAAGATGAAAGTGAGCGAAACTCTGGACTCAGCGAACCTCCGAAACCTCAGACGCCCGAAGTGCCGCCGCCCCCGCCGCCGCCACCCGAGAAACCGCCGCCGCCCGATCCACCCGACGAACTGCTCGACGTACTCGACGCCAACGACGAACCCACCGAACTCGACAGCGACCCGATGCTCGACGCGAAGTAGGCGGCGTTGAACGCCCCGACGTTGCCGCCGTACCAGTCCGGCTGGGTGCCGAGGTTCTCGTAGTAGGTGCCGAGAACCTCCGACCACTCCTTCTCGAGGTCGAGCAGCACCGCGTACGGCAGCAGCTTCTCGTAGATGCGCACCACCTGGCCCCGGTCGGGCGCGCTCACCTGCGTCTTCTGGGCCCCCTCGGGGCTCTGCAGCATCTCGAACCGATCCTTCTCCGCCAGCCGGATGTAGAGTTTCAGCCCCTCGATGTAGTCGCGCAGCTCGGCTCCCTTCGCCGTCAGCGGGTTGCGAAAACCAGCGAAGAACGTGACCACGACCGAGAGCGCCGACAACCCGAACAGCAGGTACGGCCATCCACCCCCGTAGGCGCCACCGACGGCCGCGCCGCCCGTGATGAACGCCGCGACCGCAGCGAGAATGACGAGCACGACGCACAGCCAGCTCACGGCGGTGGCGCCGCTCCGCACATATCCCTCGGTCGCCGTCGCCTTGCGCGCGGAGGTCATCAGCCCGCTGATCCCGGTGGCGAGCGTGGTGTCGCGCTTCTCGAGCTGCTTCCACGCCCCCGACACCAGGGGCTCACCGAAGAGCTGCTTCGCAAGGGCGAGCTCGGTCTCATCGAGGCCCGCCGCCGTGACGAAACGCAGCCAGTACGAAGGCGAGCCCCGCCCCTCGGCCGGTTGTTCGACGATCTGGATGTTGCGCCGCACGGCGAGGTCGACGAATGCCGCCGCGGGCCCGCGCTGGGGATGCCTCGTGATCACCGAGGCGAGCAGCAGGTTCACTCCCCTGGGCGGCGTGTATTCCGCGATGATCGTGGGCCGGCCGGGAGCATCCCGCAGCCGCGTGAGGCGGTTCACGATCGCCAGAACGGCGAGAAGAACCGCGATGACCGTCAGCACGAGTGACGCGATCGCTGCCGGCGAAGCCCAGAAGGAGTCGTTGCGGGGGGTGAAGGTACCGGGCGCGAACCCCACGACGACCGACACGTTGTCGAGTGCCGCCAGCCGGTGCGGACCGGTCTCGAACGTCGTGCTGCCGTCGGCGCCGGTGCTCGCGCGAAGGTCACAGGTGTTCGTGGAACCCTCCGCGCCGATGTAGCAGGCGGTCGACCCGTTCAGGCTCGCGGCGAGGTCTGCCGCCACGTGCACGGACGCGGTTGCCGCGGTGGTGGGCTGCTTGGTCTGGGTGCCGATCGTGTCCCAGTAGAACTCGTCGTCGTTCGTATCGGCGAAGTAGTCGGTGACGTACTGCTGCGTGAACGTCAGCACGTAGGTCTGCTGCCCGCGCACGTAGTCGTCACCGGCGAGAGTGACGAGAAGCAGCCCGTCGTCGGAATCGGTCGAGTACGGCCTTGTCTGCCCGCTGCCGTCGGTCACCGAGACGAGCGTCAGGTCGGTCGGATGCCCGTGGTACTTCTCGGGGATCGCCCTGATGAACCCGCGGTTGCGATCGAAATCGGGGAACTGGGCGTCGAACGTCTCGACAGTCGTGAGGGTCGAGTGGCCGTCGGCGTCACGATCGATCGTGTAGTCACCGTTGAAGCTGTTGAACGTGAAGTCGTCGAGGTTGTCGTCGTCTGCCGCGCGCACTCCGCCGAGGGGGGTGGATGTCGCGGGCGCCTCCTTCGCGGGGGCCGCCTGCGCCTCCGCTGCCGACGCTGACGCTGCGTGCGCCACCGCTGCCGACGCCACCGTCGCCGCGCCCGGCGCTGCCTCTGCCACAGCCGCCGCACCGCCCAGCGCGAACGCGCCGGTCAGCCCCGCGAGCAGCAGCCCCCCGAGCATCCGGTGCCGCATCCCGCCTCGGAACGCCTGTCGGATGTTCACGCCGCAGCCCCACTTTCTGAGCATCTGTCGCGTTCGACGCTCACCCTCCGAACCTACCCGGTGAACGCGGGCGGGGCAAAGCTGCCCACCAGCGGCTGCGAGCTCGACCGGCTGACGAAGCAGTAGTAGTTGCGCTGCCCGGCCTGCCACTGTGCGTCGGTGACGGGGTAGCTCGCCTGCCAGATGACATCCGGATAGGCGCCGAGAATCGCCGAATCGAAGTTCTCGGGTCGCTGGCACAGCAGGTTGAGGTCTTCGGCGATCGCGGACTGCCCGGGGTACGGCTCGGCAGCGTCGGAGGCGAGGCTGCCGGCGCTCATGACCTGCGCGGCGTGCGGGGAGGCGCAGTCCACCACGGTGAACCGCTGCTGCCAGACCGAAACGTACGGCGAAATGCACTCGCCGCCTCGCAGTTGGTTCCACTCGAAGGTGCCGGCGAGCTGCGGCCCGGCCGTCGACGTGGGCACGGGGGTCGGCGTCGCTGTCGGCGTCGCGCTCGCGCTCGCGCTCGTCGCGGCCGGCGCGGACGCTTCCGTGGGCGGGTTCAGGATGCCGGGCAACCGTGTTCCGACGAGAAACAGCCCTGCCAGCACCAGCACCCCCGCCGCCCCCACGGC
>NZ_PSTT01000104.1 GCF_002931235.1 Subtercola sp. Z020
GATCATCGCGGCCCACCAGGGCACGGTCGAGGCGGTCGAGACGGCCGGCGGCGGCGCCCTCGGGCGCTGCCAGGGGGAGGGAGACCCGGAAGGTGGCGCCGCCGCCGGCCGTCTCGACCGCCTCGACCGTGCCCTGGTGGGCCGCGATGATCGACGCCACGATCGCGAGCCCGAGGCCGCTGCCGCCCGTCTCTCGGGTGCGCGACGAGTCCGCCCGCCAGAACCGCTGGAAGATCTTCTCGCGGATCTGGGGCGGGATGCCCTCGCCGTGGTCGATCACGTCGAGCACCGCGAGACGCTTCGTCTCATCCACCTGCACCGACACCTCGATCGGGCTGTCGTTCGCCGTGAACCGCAGCGCGTTGCCGATCAGGTTGGCGACCACCTGCCGGATCTTGTTCTCGTCGGCCATGATGATCGGCGCGACACCGTCGCGTTCCTGCGCATCGAAGCTCGACAGCGCGACGTCGGTGGGAGTGATCTCGACGGCTCCGTCGGCACCGACCCGGGTGCGGCGGCCCCGGAGCCGGGCGAGGGTCGCGCCGGCGAAGCTGATCGGACCGGTGAGCGAGGCGTTGGCCGCCGTCTTCTCCGCTGCCGTGCGTGCGTCGCGCTCGGCGGCGATGTCGTCCTCCGTCATGCCGAACGGGTTCGTCGCCGCCTCTGCTGCGGGTGCGAGCGACACCGGCTGCGAGGATCGGGGAAGGATGATCGACACGACGCGTTCGGGGCTGGAGGCCCGGGCATCCAGAGCCGCATCGACGGCGATCGGAACCAGGTCGATGCGCGTCAGGTTCATCGGCCGCGTCTCGTCGAGGCGCGCGAGTTCGAGCAGGTCTTCGACCAGCGCGCCCATGCGGATCGCCTCCTTCTCGATGCGGTCCATCGCCTTCGCCACCTCTTCGGGCGACTGCAGGGCGCCCATGCGGTAGAGCTCCGCGTAGCCGCGCACCGAGACCAGAGGAGTGCGGAGCTCGTGGCTGGCGTCGCCGACGAAGCGGCGCATCTGCTCGATCGTCTTGGCGCGATCGCTGAAGGCGGTGTCGATGCGACTCAGCATCGTGTTCAGCGACCGGTTGAGTCGCCCGACCTCGGTGTTGGGCGTCGCATTCGACATGCGCTGGCTGAAGTCCCCGTTCGCGATCTCGGCGGCCGTGCGCTCGACTGCCCGCAGGGGAGCGAACGTGCTCGTCACGAGCAGCCGCGTCAGCAGGGCCCCGAGAACGACGACGCCCACGCTGAACGCGAGGAAGATCGAGAGGTAGGTGGTGGTGATGCTCTCGGTGCGCTCGAGCGAGGCGGCGATCACCATGGTTCCGGTGGTCTGGTCCTGAAAGCCGATCGTTCGCACGATGGCGTGCCACTGGTCCTTGCCGTCGGCGGAGGCGATCTCGTAGATCGGCTTCTGGGCCTGCGCTTCGGCGGTGGGCGTCGTGGGCAGGGTGCTGAGGTCGGGCTCCCGCGACGCAGCCTGCGAACCCCAGTTACTGGTCGTGATGGTGCCGTCGGGGCCGAGCAGGGCGACGTAGTACGTCGTCGAGGCCGACGAGACGGTGTCGAGCGTGAAGACGTCTTTCGTCGCGCCCTTGCCGAGGAAGGTGGAGACGTCGTCATAGCCGACCGACAGCCCCTTATCGACCTGCTGCAGGAGGTACGAGCGCAGCACGGTCATGGTGCCGATGCCGGCGACGATGAGACCGACCGTCAGCAGCAGAACCGTCACACCGGTGATCTTGGTGCGCAGGGAGATGGACCCCCAGAAGGTCGCCGGTGTCACAGCCATAGTTCCTCAAACCCTACCCGGCGCCAGCTCCCGCGGGCGCCCCCGACCCCGAACACCCACCCGGCGCCCAGCGGGCGCGGCACGAGCTCAGACCTTGCTGACCTTCAGCATGTAGCCGAACCCGCGCTTCGTCTGGATGAGCGACTCGTCGGAGTACTGGTCGAGCTTGCGCCGGAGGTAGGAGATGTACGATTCCACGATTCCCGCGTCTCCGTTGAAGTCGTACTCCCAGACGTGGTCGAGGATCTGGGCCTTCGAGAGCACGCGGTTCGGGTTCAGCATGAGGTAGCGCAGCAGCTTGAACTCGGTCGGGCTCAGCTCGATGGCCGTGTCGGCGACGAAGACCTCGTGAGTGTCCTGGTCCATCGTCAGCTCGCCGGCACGGATGATCGCGTCTTCGTCGGCCTGCATCGTGCGGCGGAGGATCGCCTTGATGCGCGCGACGATCTCGTCGAGGCTGAACGGCTTGGTGACGTAGTCGTCGCCGCCCACCGTGAGGCCGGTGATCTTGTCTTCGGTGTCGTCTTTGGCCGTGAGGAAGAGGATGGGCGCCGTGTAGCCGGCGGCCCGCAACCGCTTCGTGACGCCGAAGCCGTTCATGTCGGGCAGCATCACGTCGAGGATGATCAGGTCGGGCTCCTCTTCGAGCACCGCCGAGATGGTCTGGGCGCCGTTGCTCACAGCCCGCACGGCGAAGCCGGCGAAGCGCAGGCTGGTCGTGAGCAGGTCGCGGATGTTGGGCTCGTCGTCGACGATGAGGATTCGGGGTCCGGTCATGATCCCATTATCTGCGGGTTCACTGGATGCTTGCTGTGAGCCGTCTTCAGACGGCGACCGGATGCCCGTCCAGCGATTCGGCGTCGAGAATGGTGTAGCTGTAGCCCTGCTCGGCCAGGAAGCGCTGGCGGTTCTGCGCGAAGTCCTGGTCCACCGTGTCGCGGGCGACGAGCGTGTAGAAGTTCGCCGAGAGGCCGGACTCCTTCGGCCGCAGCAGCCGGCCCAGGCGCTGCGCCTCCTCCTGCCGCGAACCGAACGACCCCGACACCTGGATCGCGACGGTCGCCTCGGGCAGGTCGACGGAGAAGTTGGCGACCTTGCTCACCACGAGGATGGGCTCCTCGCCGACGCGGAACGCCTGGTAGAGCCGCTCGCGCTCCGCGATCGGGGTCGACCCCGTGAGCTGCGGAACACCGAGCTCGGCAGAGAGCTCGTCGAGCTGGTCGAGGTACTGCCCGATCACCAGGATGCGTTCGCCCGCGTGCTTCGCCACGAGAGCGCGCACGACATCGAGTTTCGCGGGTGCGGTCGCGGCGAGCCGGTACCGCTCATCATCCGACGCTGCCGCGTAGACGAGGCGATCCTGCTGGGGCAGGTCGATGCGCACCTCGAAGCAGTCGGCGGGGGAGATGTAGCCCTGGGCCTCGATCTCCTTCCACGGTGCGTCGAAGCGTTTCGGCCCGATCAGGCTGAAGACGTCGCCCTCGCGACCGTCTTCGCGCACGAGGGTCGCCGTCAGGCCGAGCCGGCGGCGCGCCTGCAGGTCGGCGGTGAGCTTGAACACGGGGGCCGGCAGCAGATGCACCTCGTCGTAGACGACCAGTCCCCAGTCGAGGGCGTCGAGCAGCTCGAGGTGTGCGTAGGCACCCTTCCGCTTGGCCGTCAGGATCTGGTAGGTCGCGATCGTGACCGGCTTGACCTCTTTCACCTGGCCCGAGTACTCGCCGATCTCGTCTTCGGTCAGCGAGGTTCGGCGAAGCAGCTCGGAGCGCCACTGCCGGGCAGAGACGGTGTTGGTGACGAGGATGAGCGTGTTCGTCTTCGCGGTCGCCATCGCTCCCGCGCCGACCAGCGTCTTGCCGGCGCCGCAGGGAAGCACGACGACGCCCGATCCGCGTTCGAAGAAGTTGTCGATGGCCTCCTGCTGGTAGCCGCGCAGGTTCCAGTCGGTGGTGTCGAGCGTGATCTCGTGGGGGGTGCCGGGCGTGTAGCCGGCGAAGTCCTCGGCGGGCCAGCCGAGTTTGACGAGCTCCTGCTTCAACTGCCCACGGGCCCAGGGTTCGATCTGGTACGTGTCGTCGGAGAGCCGGGAGGGCAGCAGCGGCGCGATCTTCCGGCCCTTGACGATCTCGGTCAGCACGGCCGTGTCGGTCGCGCGGAGGGTCAGCACGCCGTCGGCCTGCCGCTCGATCACCAGCCGGCCGTACCGCCCGACCGTCTCGGCGATGTCGATCGACACCGACTGCGGGATCGGGAACTTCGAGTACCGTTCCAGCGTGCCGAGGATCTCCTCCGCCGTGTGGCCTGCCGCGCGGGCGTTCCAGAGACCCAGCCGCGTGATGCGGTAGGTGTGGATGTGCTCGGGGGCACGCTCGAGTTCGGCGAAGACCGCGAGCTCGTGCCGGGCGCTCTCGGCCGCCGGATGCGCCACCTCCAGCAGCACGGTGCGGTCGCTCTGAACGATCAGTGGTCCGTCTGGCATAACTGCCAATCCTACGTGCCCCGCGGGCGCACCTCGCCCCCGGGGGGCGAAGGGCCGGCCCCGCTCAGTCCGTCTGGCCCGCGGGCTGCACCTGGGTGATGCTCGCGAGGGGCAGCGTGCGTTCGACGCCCGCCTTCTGGTCGGTTCCGCGCATGCGGCCGCTGCCGATGCTCGTCGGCACGACCGGAAAACTGACCTCCGTGCCGTTCGGCAGCTTCACGGTCACGATCACGGCCGTCTTGCTCTTCACCGCGACATCCAGCTGCCGAACGAGCCAGGCCTCAGCGGTGTCGGCGCCGGGTTGCGCGCCACTGCCTCGCAGGCGGTTCACCAGCAGCTCGGCGGCCTCGTTCGAGGTCTCCCGCTGCGGTTCGACGACATGCACCCGGTTCAGGGCGACCGGATTGCCGTCGGCGCCCTCGGCGATCACCGGGTAGCGCGCATCGACGAGCATCCAGTAGAGCGTGTCGAGGTCGGAACGACTGGTCAGCCTGTTCTGCTCGGCGAAGACCAGCCCGAGGCCCGCGAGGTTCTGGTCGACGGCGATGGTGTGCAGCAGTTCGATGTCGTCGGAGCGCACGAAGCTCGCCGGCTGATCGGCGCTCGTCTGCGGCAGGGAGCCGGCGCGCAGCAGGCCGTAGCGCGCACTCGACTCAGAGATGAGGTAGTCGAGCGGTTGCGGGATGCCGCCCGGCGAGATGGTCGTGAGGAAGCTCCGGATGCTCGAGGCGGTGAACCCCGCACCCAGGGCCCGCGCGATCGACGCCTGCGAGATGCGGTACGACGACGCGATCGAATGCGTCTCGACCTGCGCCATCTGCCGGAGCGTCGCGTCGATGTCGGGCTTCAGCGGCCCGGGAGCGACCACCGTCAGGTCGTGCTGCAGGTAGACCGTCGAGACCTCGGGGGGAAGAAGCGGCAGGATGGCGGCCACCGCGGCGGCCTCGTTCTCGCAGAGCACAGCCGTTCCGGCGCTGCTGGCGAAGCCCGCGGTGGCGATGCCGAGGCGCTCGGCGTCAGCGGTGAACTCGCCGATCTGGCGGGTGAGTTCGTCGCCGCCGGCCGGGTACAGCCACGTCAGGTAGGCCTCGAGGCTCTCGCCCCACACGGTGTCGACCCGGGTGCAGAGCACCGTGCGCACGTTCTCGGGCAGGGCGTCGACCCAGGCCCCGGCAAGGCGGCCCCAGCGCTCGGCGAGGGGCAACAGCATCCAGTCCCGCGAGACGGGAGTGGCGAACCAGGAGGCGTTCTCGCGCGACACGAGCCCGGCCGTGGCGGCGACGCGCACGATCGCGTTCATCTGCTCGGGTTCCAGGCCGGTGGCCGCGCCGAGGCGCTTGGCATCGGGCACGGCCAGGCCGCCCTTGGCCAGCTCGCGCGCCGGCGTCAAAGCCAGCGCGTTCGTCAGTTCGGAGACGGCGACTGTGGTCTCGAAGGCGTGCTCCGCGGCGACCTGGTCGGTGTCACCGTGCTCGGCGGGTGTTCGCAGAGCCGCGGCGGCCGGGGCCGGAACGCCCGCCAGCTCGGCGATCGAGGGCAGCCCCGAGGCCGGCCAGTTCTCGAGCACGTCGAGCACGCTCTGGTAGGGCTGCAGGATGCCGTCGACTTCGGCCAGCAGCATGGCGTCGCGTGCGGCGAGCAGGTCGTCGCCGGCGTCGGCGAGCGGGATGCCGCCGCGGGCGACGAGCGCGAGGGTCGGCCGATCGAGGTGGGAGAGGGCATCCTGGATCGAGTCCGCCTTCAACAGGGCGTCGGCGAGGTCGAAGAAGTCCCGAAGGTCACGCGCCGAGAGCTGGCGCCTGTTGAGCAGTCGGATCAGGGCGTCGTCGCTCTGGGACTGCAGTCGGCCGGCCAGAGCGAGCGTGTCGCTCATTTGAGGGTTCGGGCCTCGCGGGACCGGCGCACGAGATTCACGACCAGCAGTGCGATGAAGAGTGCGATGGCGAGGGGGAGGCCGAACAGGGGGAGCACCAGGATGGTCGGCCAGATGCCCTGGCTGAAGCTGTCGCCCTTCATGCCGGCGGCAGTGCCGATGATCACGGCGAGGAACGCGAGGATGGAGAGCCCGATTGCGCTCGCGACCATGTACGCGAGAACGCGTTGGACCCTGTTGATGGTCGGGGAATTGGAGTCGGTCACGCCCCTAACAATACGCATCCCTCGAACAGCGAATAGGCTGAGGGGTGGCCGGAGTGCAAGAAACCGGCAAAGACTTAGAGGAGATCCACACATGCCAACCGGCAAGGTCAAGTTCTACGACGAAGAGAAGGGCTTCGGCTTCATCAGCTCCGATGACGGCCAGGAAGTCTTTCTGCACGCGTCAGCCCTGCCCGCCGGCGCAAGCGTCAGGGCGGGTACGAAACTCGAGTTCGGCATCGCCGACGGCAAGCGCGGAGTGCAGGCGCTCTCGGTGCGGGTGCTCGAGGCGCCGCCGAGCATGGTCAAGCTGAGCCGAAAGCCCGCCGACGACATGGCGGTCATCATCGAAGACCTGGTGAAGGTGCTCGACGGCATAGGCACGAACCTCAAGCGGGGCCGTTACCCCGAGTCGAGCCACAGCCGCAAGATCGCCGCCCTGCTGCGCAAGGTCGCCGACGAGCTGGACGCCTGAGTGGCGCACGAGGCTCCGGATGCCGTCGACCTCCCCGAGGGGGAGTTCACCGCTGAGGTGGCCGAGGCCGACGGGTCGATCGCCGAGATCGTCTACGAGGCCGACCCCGTTTTGCTGGCCGCGGTCGAGCAGGCGCGCTCTGCTCTCGCGGAGATCACCCCCGCCGACACCATCGGCGAGCTGATCGGTCACGAAGTCGAGGGCGAGCACGTGCTCAGCCTGTTCTTCGCTTCGCGCCTGGCCGGGTACCCCGACTGGCACTGGACGGCGACCCTCTCCCGCGTGAGCGACACCGACGAACCGTCGGTGCTCGAGGTCGAGCTGCTGCCCGGCGAGGCATCGGTGCTGTCGCCCGCCTGGGTTCCCTGGGCCGACCGGCTGAGTTCCGACGCGATCGTGGACGAGTCGGAGAGCGAGTTCGACGACGACGACACGGACGATGACGAGACGGACGACGACGAGACCGGCGACGCCGATGCGGATGACGCGGATGACGCCGCCGGCGAAGGTTACGGCGACGACTCCGGCATCGACGACTCGGATGACGACGACTCGGATGACGACGATTCCGACGACGACGACTCCGACGACCCCGACGACGAGGAGGTCGCCGCGCTGGCGCTCCGCCGCGACCGTGACGGCATCGACATCGACACCATCGCCGAGGAGGGCTTCGAGGGCTTCGAGTCCGGGCATCCGGAAGCCGAGCATCCGGAATCAGATCGCCCTGAACCGACCGACCCGGAGACCGACCCGCAGCCTGCAGTGATCGACCCCGACGCGGGCGCAGCCTTCGACGCGACCGACGATTTCACCCACGCGGGTGACCCGGAGGACTTCGAGGGCCTCGACCCCGACGCCGAGGGCCGCTAGCGCGGACCGGCCGGGCACGGGCACTGGCGCGGGTCGGCCGGGCTCGGGCCCGGCCGACTCCGGCTAGAGCGCGTCGACCACGTATTCGATGCAGCCGATGAGGGCGCGCACGTCGTCGGGCTCGACCGAGACGAACGTCGCGATGCGCAGCTGGTTGCGGCCGAGCTTGCGGTAGGGCTCCGTGTCGACGACGCCGTTCTCCCGCAGCACCTTCGCGATGGCGGCGGCGTCGATCGCCTCGTCGAAGTCGATCGTGGCGACGACCTGGGAACGGTGCTCGGGGTTCAGCACGAACGGCGTCGCGTAGGCGGAGGCGTTCGCCCACTCGTAGACCGCCGATGTGGACTCCGTCGTGCGGGCGCCCGCCCACGCGAGACCGCCGTTGCCATTGATCCACTCGACCTGGTTGTCGAGCAGCAGCAGCGTGGCGAGCGCCGGGGTGTTCAGCGTCTGGTTCAGGCGGGAGTTGTCGAGCGCGTTCTTGAGGCTCAGGAACTCGGGGATGTACCGGCCGGAGGCCGCGATCTGCTCGACGCGCTCGATCGCAGCGGGGGAGAAGAGGGCGAACCAGATGCCGCCGTCGGAGGCGAAGTTCTTCTGCGGGGCGAAGTAGTAGACGTCGGCCTCTGCGGCGTCGAAGTCGATACCGCCCGCCGCGCTGGTCGCGTCGATCACGGTGAGCGCGCCGGCGTCGCCGTGCACGCGGGTGACCGGCGCCATCACGCCCGTGCTGGTCTCGTTGTGCGGCCACGCATACACGTCGACCCCCTCGACGATCTCGACCTCGCCGCGAGAGCCGGCGGGCGCCGAGACGATGTGCGGCTTCTCGAGCCACGGGGCGGATGCTGCTGCAGCGAACTTGGAGCTGAACTCGCCGAACGTGAGGTTCTCGCTGCGGTTCAGGATGAGCCCGAACGCTGCCGCGTCCCAGAACGCCGTGGAGCCGCCGTTGCCGAGCACGACCTCGTAGCCCTCGGGGATGCGGAAGAGGTCGGCGAGGCCGGAGCGCACCGAGCCCACGAGATTCTTCACCGGAGCCTGCCGGTGCGAGGTGCCGAGGAGAGAGGCGCCGCGGGCCGAGAGATCGGCCAGCTGCTCCGCCCTGATCTTCGACGGCCCGGCGCCGAAGCGGCCGTCAGCGGGCAGGAGGGACGTGGGAATCTCTATCGCGGGCATGGCCCCCAGTGTAGTGAAGGCGGGTGCATCGCCGTCGATGGCGCCCAGTAGTCTTGTAGCCTACGTGCGCGAGAAGCAAGGAGCGGCCGTTGGCGGATTTGATCGACACCACTGAGATGTACCTCAGAACCATCCTGGAGCTCGAAGAAGAGAACATCACGCCCCTGCGCGCCCGCATCTCGGAGCGTCTCGGGCACTCCGGGCCCACCGTGTCGCAGACCGTCGGCCGCATGGAGCGCGACGGCCTGGTCGTCGTCTCCACCGACCGTCACCTCGAACTCACTGTTCCCGGCCGCCGCAAGGCGGTGCACGTCATGCGCAAGCATCGGCTCGCCGAGAGGCTGCTCAGCGATGTGATCGGCCTCGACTGGGAGTTCGTGCACGAAGAAGCCTGCCGCTGGGAGCACGTGATGAGCGAGCAGGTCGAGCGCCGCATCCTCGAGATGCTCGACCACCCGACGGAGTCGCCCTACGGCAACCCCATCCCCGGGCTCGAGGAGCTCGGTGACACCGAGGCCATCCCGTTCACCCGGGGGGTCGTCAACATCGTCACGCTCGTGCACGGCGCCGTGGGCGCGCAGACGAAGATCATCCGTCGGCTCGGTGAGCCGGCGCAGGTCGACCCCGAGCTTCTGCTGCAGTTGAAGCAGTCCGGGGTCGTTCCCGGCAACAGTGCGGCGTTCTCCGCAGCCGGTTCCTACGTTCTTGTAGAGGTTGAAGGTTTCAGCCAGGGGCTGGAGCTTCCCAACGAGGTGGCCAGCCACATCTTCGTCGGTATCTGACCCTGCCGATGCCCGCCACGACGGGCCACGACGAGTCGACCGGCCCGCTCGGCCGCGCCCGGATCGGGTACTTCGCACGGGCCAAGCTTCGTTACCAATTTGTTGCAATGTCGCGTTTCAACGTGACAAGGCCGGGGGGCTCCCGTACCATCGGTCTAGTTCCACGGGCTGACACCCAGGCCCCTGCGACTTCGAAGAAACAATTTTGAGGAAATAATCTTGCCCCTTTCGAGCGAATCTCCCGACTCCCCGGAGTCGAAGCACAACCCGAAAAGCATCACCCGAACCCGCGTCTCGCACGCAAAGCCCCGTGTCACCCCGAAGATCACGAAGCGCGGCGTCGCCAGCACCGTGGTCATGACGGCAGCTGCCGGTCTCATCGCCACCATGGCCCTCCCCGCCTACGCGTTCAGCACCGCGGGCGCCTTCGACCCGAGCGCATCCACCATGTCGATCGAGACGGGCCAGCAGACGCTCGCCGTCGACGCCCTCGCCGTCGACACCGCCGTCAACCGCGACAACTACCAGGCTCCGACCAAAGAAGACATGGCCGCCGCGAAGGCCAAGGCTGAGGCAGAAGCCGCCGCCGCAGCCGCCAAGGCCGCTGCGCTGCGGGTCGCCGCCGTCTCGAACACGACCTCAACGTCGAGCACCTCGGGCGCATCCAGTTCCTCGAAGGGCAGCGGCTCCTCGAACGCCGGCCTCGTCGTCGACCCGCCCTCCGGCCCCTACAGCGGCGAGGCCGTCGTCGACTTCGCCATGCAGTTCGTGGGCGTCGTGCCCTACGGCTCGGGTGCCAGCCCCGACACCAGCTTCGGCTGCGACGGGCTCACCCAGTACGTCTTCAAGCAGTTCGGCATCAACCTGCCGCGCACGGTGAGCAACCAGGCCGCCATGGGCACCCGCATCTCGGCCGCCGACGCGCAGCCCGGCGACCTGATGATCTACCCGATCGGCCACGTCGGCATCTACGCCGGCAACGGCAAGATGATCGACTCGCCCGACTGGGGTCGCTTCGTCGAGTACCGCCCGACCTGGGGCAGCTACTACTTCGTACGGTTGGGTATCTAAGCTCCCTCCATGCACCAGGTTCCCTCATCGAGGCGTGAGCGCCGAGAGCTCGAACGGCAGGCTTCGGCCGAGCCCGGGCTCGACCGGCCAGCCGTCGTGCCGGCTGTCTTCGAGACTCCGGATGCCCGGCCGGCCGTCACCGCTTCAGCCCCCATCGCGCTTCCCGCCGGTCTCGTCGAACACCTGACGGGCCGCTCCGCGGCGCCGACGGCCACTGCGGCCGCGCCGGCCATCGACCCGGCGATCTTCGAACACCTCGCCGGGTCGCGCGTCACGGCCACGCCCGCAGTGGTGGCCCCCGGGGCCGTGACCGTGCCCGTCGCGCCTGCTCTAGGGGCCGTCGCGGCAGCGCCCGCGGCGGTGGCCGTCACCGCGGTGACCGTACCCGCCACGGCAGACGTCGCCGCCGCGCCCGTCGCGCCCGCCCCCGTCGCCCGCCCGGTCGGCGCTGCACGCCAGACCGCCGTGGCCACGAAGCCCCTGCTGTCGAAGCCCCGCCCAGCGCGCCCCTCGAAGAAGCGCCGCGTCGCCAACCTGGCTGTCATGACCGCCGCCTTCGGTCTCATCGCCACCATGGCGTTGCCCGCCTACGCCTTCTCCACCTCCGGGGCGTTCGACCCGGTCTCCGACGCATCCCAGTTCTCGCTCGGAGCGCAGACCATCCAGTCGAGCGTCGACCAGGGTGCGCTCGCCGTCAATCGCGACAACTACCAGGCTCCCACGGCCGAACAGCTGAAGGCCCAGCAGCTCGCCGCAGCGGCCGCGGCCCAGGCGGCGGCGCAGGCCGCAGCGCTCAAGCTGTCGTCGAGCAGTGCCATCAGTGCCGCGGCCTACCCCTCGACGGTCTCGCCGGCCGTGCAGGCGCTCGCCCAGGAGCTGATGGATGCCGTCGGTTCAGGCAAGCTCGTCGGCTCCCGCCCCGACCACATCAAAGAGATCCAGTACCTCGCCTCCGGCCAGGTGGTGGACGGCTGCGGAGTCGACATCCGGGTACTGCAGACCATCAAGGTCGCGGTCGACAACTTCGCCAAGGTGGGCGTGAGCGACATCAACCGCCTCTGCACCGGCCAGATCGAGGGTGCCGGCACGATGTCGCCGCACTACCGCGCCGGTGGCGGACACGCCGTCGACTTCTACATCCTGAACGGCCACAGCTTGACCGGCGGCGACTCGGACTCGATGAAGCTGCTGCGCCTGCTCGATCCGCTCGTTCCGCCGAACACCAACGTCGGCCAGAGCGGCTGCCGGGCATCCGGTTCGGGCTTCGTCAACCTCAGCGAATTCAGCGACTCGTGCAGCCACCTGCACGTCGACTTCATCAGTGCCCGCGGCTCGACGCTCAGCTAGTGTGAACACTCCGTTACAGGATGCTCTGAGCCGGGTTCGACCGTAGGGTTTCGCGGCATTTCTTGTTAGCCTTCTCGCACTGATATTCCTCGAAACATCGGGAGAGTTCGTGAACCAGACAGGCAGCATCCCCACCACGGGTGTCGGCCTGCGCGGCGCGCGAATACTCAGCGGCGTGCACATATCCCGCGCTCGTGCGTGCGGTGTGTGCCGTGCGTGCGATCTGGCGTTGTCTTTGTGACAACGCCTTTTTTTGTGCCCGCCCGCCCGCTGCGTGACCGGAATCTCAGCACCGTGGAATCCCTGGTAGCCGACCAGGGGCCTCGAAAGGGAGAAAATGCGAACGCTGGTACTGAACGCGGGCTATGAGCCGCTGGGAGTTGTGTCATTCCGACGGGCGCTGGTGCTCGTCATGAACGACAAAGCCAAGATCGTCGAGAGCGATGAGGATGCGCCCGTCTGGGCGTCGTCGGGAGCCTACGAGCGGCCGTCTGTCATTCTGCTGACGCGCTACGTGAAGGTGCCGAGCTCCCGGCAGGTGCCCGTGAGCCGGCGCGGTGTTCTGCGTCGTGACAACCAGCGCTGCGCCTACTGCGGCAAGAACGCGACGACGATCGACCACATCCAGCCGCGATCGCGCGGGGGGAAGGACACCTGGGAGAACCTGGTCGCCTGCTGCCTGCGCTGCAACAACCTCAAGAGCGACAAGACGCTGGCCGAGATGGGCTGGTCGCTCCGCAGCCAGCCACGCATGCCGCACCACGCCGGCTGGTTCGTGCGCGGCGTCGAGAAGGCGCAGCCCGAGTGGGAGGGCTACCTGCAGCCTGCGGCGTAGACGGCGGTGGTTCCGGATGATCGTGAGCCGGTCATCCGGAACCACCGGCCCCGTCGGGCCGCGCTCTAGACGATGCGGATGAAGATGTAGCTGCCCCAGAGCCCGGGGTTGTGCGTGACGTAGCGGCCCCAGTCGGGGGAGTGGATCACGCCGCCATGACCGTCGTAGATACCGACGTGGGCGTTCGGCCAGACGACGAGGTCACCCGCGCGCACCTCTGAGGAGGAGACGCGCACGCCCATGGCGGTCTGGGCACTCACGAGTCGCGGCAGTTTGACGCCGAAGTGGCCGTAGACCCACTGGGTGAGGCCGTCGCAGCCGAAGCTGTCGTTGGGGTTCGCGCCCCAGCCGTAGGGAACGACGCCGACGTACTGCTCGGCGTAGGCCACGACGGCCTGGCCGTCGAACGGCTGGCTGGGGGAGTCGACGATGGGGGCAGGGCGGGGGCTCGACGAGCCGCTGTTGCCGCCACCGCCACCGGAGTTGCCTCCGCCCGAACTGCTTCCGCTGTCGCTGTCGCTGCTGTCGTCGCTGGCGCCTCCGCCTCCACCCCCGCCCGAGCCCTGGTTCGCGGCGGCTGCGGCCGCGGCCGCGGCGTCTGCTGCGGCCTGGGCGGCGGCGCGCGCCTGCTCCTCGGCCAGCTTGCGCTGCTGTTCGGCGACCACGCCGGCGTTGTACTGGGCTTCGGTGGTGATCGTGTCGGACTGCAGGGCCGCGAGCTGCACGGTCATCTCGTCCTGGTGCGCTTCCTGCTCCAGCAGGGCCGACTTCAGCCCCTGCTGGGCGTTCACAGCCTGCGTGAGGGAGTCTGCCGCGGCATCCGCCAGGGTTGAGAGCGCCTTCTCGGCGTCGTCGGCCTGCGCGCTCAGCGACGTGGCGGCGTTCGCATCCTGGGTCGCCTCGTCGAAGACTTTCTTCGAGGTGTCACTGAGCTTCGACATGGCGCCGAGCTGGTAGAGCAGGTTGTCGCTCTTCTCGCCGGAGACGAGGAGCTTCATCGAGAGGTCGGTGCCCGCCGAGCGGGCGAACTGCGCGCTGAGTCCGGCGGCCTGCTTACGCGAGGCGTCGGCCTTCGCACTGGCGTCGGCGGCCTGCGAACGGAGCTGTTCGGCTTTGAGTGTACCGGCGGCCAGGGCATCCTGAGCCGCCTCGTTCGCCGACCAGGCAGCGTCAGCGACGGCCTGGGCCGCGGCGACCTGGCTCTGGAGGCCCGAGTTGAGCCCCTGCAGCCGGTCGATCTCGCTCTGCTTGGAAGACTCGTTCGCCCGGGCCGCGACCACGTCGCTCCAGCTCGGGTAGTTGTCCGCGAGGGCCGGGGCGCCGCCGGTCACGGTTCCGGCGACGGCGAGCGCAGTCACAGAGAGGCCGACGAGGAAGACCCTCCACGGGGCGCGCGAGCGTTCGGCGCGACGGGGCGATGGCGACATGGATCCTCGAGACTGTTCACGTTCGTCACATTCGTCACTCGAGTCACACAAGCAACGCCTATAACACCAACAACAGCGTCCACAGTAGCAACACCCCGGCGTGTTGCCTACAGTTCTCTGCGAGGGATGCGGTATTCCGGGCGCGTCGCTGCACGCCTCGCCGGCATGGCGGGTGTAGAGGCGCCTTAGAAGTCGTCGACGTGCAGGTGGTTGCAGGTGTCGGCGAAGTCGCTGAAGTTCTTGAGGTTCGGCTCGTTGCCGGCCGATGCACGGCAGTTGCGCTGGCCGAGCCCGGAGCCGTACGGCATGATCGGGTCGAGCGTCTTGATGAGCGAGATGGATGCACCGTTCGACCCGTTCAGGCCCGACCCTCCGGCGCCGATGAAGTCGACCGCGTGCCCGCCGCCGTTGCGGTAGTGATTGGATGCCGTGCCGGCGCCCTCGATCTGGCCGGTGCAGCGGCGGTTGATGTCACTCACGGCGGCGCTGCCGAAGGCGCGCACCGCGGTCACCATCGCCTGCAGAATCACGGTGTCGATGCCACAGTTCGGAACCGACTTGCCAGCGGCGATGTAGGAGATCTCGAAGATGTGGTCGGGGTACGAACCGCGGAACTGGCCGCTGGCGACGTAGTCCATGAGCTCTTGCGCGAGGGCCTGCTGGTCGTCGGAGACCGGGCCGACGCTGACCCCCATGCCGGCGGCGCGGGCTGCAGCAGCCGCGGCTGCCTGTGCGCGGGCGGCTGCCGCGCGCGCCTCGACCCCCGCCTGGTACTGCGCCTCCGTGGTCGCGACGTTGCTCTCGAGCGAGGCGAGCTGGGCGTTCAGCTCCTCCTGGTGCGCACTCTGCTCATTCAGCGCGGCGATGAGGTCGCGCTGGGCGGCTGCGGCCTGTTCGAGCGCGGCCTGGGCTGCTGCGGCGAGGCCGGCCAGGGCATCCTTCGCCACCTGGGCCTGGGCGCTGACCGAGGCGGAGGTGTTCGCATCCTGCTTCGCCTGGTCGTAGATGCCGGAGATGGTCTCGCTGAGCTTGCCCATCGAGCTCAACTGCGACAGGAGGTCGCTCGCGGCCGACGAGCTGCTGCCGAGCAGCAGGGAGGTGATGTTCTGGCTGCCGGCCGACCGCGCGAACGTGGCGGCGATCAGGGCTGCCTGCTTGCTCGAGCCGTCGGCCTTCTCCTTCCAGCTGGCCGCGCTGGCGGCGAGCGAGTCGGCCTTGCTCTGGCCCGCGGCGAGAGCGGCCTGCGCGGCCTCGTCTTCGGCGCTCCGCTGTTCGACGAGCGCCTGGGCGGCCGCGGCCCGCTGCTGCAGGTCGGAGATGATGCGGTTGATGGTGTCGACCTCGGCCTGCTTGGCGGACTCGCTCGAGCGGGCGGCCTGCACATCGTCCCAGCTGGGATAGTCGTCGGCGAACGCAGCCGTCGTCGGGCCGAGGATGGTGCCGGCCGCGGCGAGTGCGACGATGAGCATGCCCGTGGCGAAGGTGCGGGCGTTTCGTCGGGTGCGCGTGGCTGTCGTGTTCGTCACACTCGTGTCTAACATCGGCTGCGCATCCCGGGCGGCTGCCGCTTCGGTGATTCGCCAACCCGAACGCTTGCTGAGCATCCGGCCGCCTGTGCAGCAGCCGCTCATCTGGCGCGCATCTGTCGTGCATCTGTCGCGGGGCGGCGAAAGCGCTAAACTCGTGCGGTCAGCCTCTGTAGCTCAATGGAAGAGCAAGTCCGTCCTAAGGATTAGGTTGGGGGTTCGAGTCCCTCCAGGGGCACGGTTCGACGGGGAACACAACGGGGGTAGAGATGTCTGGTCTTACAGGTGGTACGCGGGTGCTGAGGATGCTGGCAGCGGTCTCGATCGCGGGAGCTGCTGTTCTGGGTGTGGCAGGGCCGGCGTCCGCTGCGCCTGGTGCGGCCGATCCGGGGGGCGAGCCGGTCGCGACCGCTGTGGCGGTGCCGGTACCCACGGGGGAGCCGATACCCTCGGGTGACCCGATACCCTCGGGTGACCCGATACCCTCGGGTGACCCTGTGCCCTCGGGTGACCCGATACCCTCGGGTGACCCTGTGCCCTCGGGTGACCCTGTGCCCTCGGGTGACCCTGTGCCCTCGGGTGACCCTGTGCCCTCGGGTGACCCTGTGCCCTCGGGTGACCCGGTTCCCACAAGTGATCCGGTTCCGACGGGTGACCCTGTTCCGACGAGCGGCCCGACCGCGACGCCGTCGCCCGCTCCAGACGAGGCGGCGCCCCTCGCGACGACCGTGACGATCGGAACGCCGCCGGTCGTGACCTACGGCACACCTCTCGTGCTGCAGGCGACCGTGGTCGACTCGAAGGGCGACCCCGCTGAGGGAACTGTGCAGTTCACCGTCATGGGCAATACGTTCCAGACCCCGCAGGCCCTGGTCGACGGCTCGGTGGAGCTCGTCTACGGGAGCACATCGTTCGGGCCCGCCCCCGGGCAGGAGACCGTGGACCCCTACTTCCTCGTGCCCCCGGGTGTCGCTGTCGGCGTAGCCTTCACGCCCGCAGATGCGACCCGGTTCGCGCCGTCGTCGGCGAACCTCGATGTCACGATCGAGCGGGCCACCCCGAGCGTTGCAGCCGGCTGGGGTGGAGACGTGACGTCGCTGCCCGTGGGTGGCTTCTTCGAGGTCAAGGCGGTCGTCGCCACCGAAGAGACCCCCGGCCAGTACGTGCTGGCCGCTCCGACGGGAAGCGTCGACTTCTACATCGGAGGTGTGCTGGCAGGGTCTGCGCCCCTGGTCGCTGACACGGAGGGCTACAGCGGGGCTTCCGCGATCGTGGCCGGAACCGAGGTGGGCCCCCAGAGCGTACAAGCGGTGTACTCCGGCGACTCCAACTACCTCCCCGCGCGCAGTACCCCGGCACCCGGGCTGGTGTTCACGCCCGCCGTCGCTCCGACGCCCGGCCCCACCGCCACGCCCGGCCCCACGTCGCCGTCGGCCCCCGGCCCCTCGCACCTCGCCGAGACCGGCGCCTCGGCTCCGACCCTCGCCGCGTCGGGAGCCGGAGCGGTCGGCGTGCTGCTGCTCGGCCTGGCCCTCCTCGGTACCGCCCGCCGCCGCCGCCACGGCGCGGCCTGACCGACTCTCCGGATGCTGGCTGCGCCCTGCAGGGGGTGCGGTCAGGGTTCGGTGAAGGTCACGTCGGCGAGGGCGGCGGGGCGCTCGCGCGCGATGAAGGCGCGCTCCTGGGCGGCCCAGTGCTCCCAGTGCGGCGCGTAGGCGTCGCCGTCGCGGGCCAGCGCGCGCGTGCGGCGGGTGTCATCGTCGAGTTCGACCCAGACGCGGAGCGTCGCGAGGGCGGCGTTCTGGCGGCTGAGGCTGCCGACGCCCTCCACGATCAGCGGGAGGGTCGGATTGACGGAAGTCCACTCCGCTCTCTCGCCGGCGACCCAGTCGTAGCGCTGCCAGCGCGGAGTGGATGAGGCCAGCAGTTCGTCGTGGAGGTGGGTGCTCGCGGCATCGAGGCCGCTCCAGCCGGGGTAGATGTCGTCGAGGCGGATGAGGGTCACCGTTTCGGGCCAGCGGGCAGCGAGGGCGGTGGCGAGCTCCGATTTACCCGATCCGGAGCGGCCGTCGATGAGCACGACCGGGCCTCGGAACACGGTGGACGCCGGGGCTCGGGTGGCCTGGGGAGAGACCGGGGGCGCTGCGAGACGGCTCAGCAGAGCATCCGCCCGCGCATCTGCCAGAGGTGAGCCCACAAAGGGGAGGTTACAAGATTCTGTGGAAATCATGAATAATGGGCGCGTGCCATCGACGACCCGCAACTCCGCCCGAAATTCCCCTGCCGATGGGCGAAGTCGGAAGACCGACTTCTCCCGCCCGGAGCTGACGACGCCGTGGCAGAAGTTCACCGGCAATATCGTTGTGCGGGTGGTGGCCGCCGTGATTCTCGTGGGCGGCACGGGCGCGCTGACCTGGGCGGCCGTGAGCAGCACCCTCTAGCCTGCAGCACGCTCTAGCGTTTCGACACTCTCTAGCGTTACGACGCGCGCGGTGCAAGACCGGCGCGGTGGGGGTGCTGCGCTCCATAATGGGGTCATGGGACTTTTCATCGGAATCATCGTCGTCGGCATCATCCTGCTCGTACTGGGCATCGCGGTCGAGGCCGCGAAGATCTTGATCTACATCGGCATCGCCGTGCTGCTGATCGGCATCATCGCGACGCTGATCCGGTACATCCGCAACCGCGCTTAAGCGACGCGAAGGCTGACTCCGGCGTTGAGCGCGCCGCTATCCGCCGGCGACCCGCCGCAGGCAGTCGGCAGTCGGCCTGCGTCAGCCCGCGATCAGCAGGAACACCAGCGCGAGGAGCGCCGGCACCCCCTGCAGGGCGGCCGAGCGCATCCGGTCGCGCCCCGTCGACAGCAGAACCAGCGCCGCGAGCACGATCGACGCCATGGTGAAGACGGCGAGGGTGAAGCCCGCGGCGTGCGCGTCGGTGTGGAAGAGAACGATGCCGACACCGGCTCCGACGGCCAGGAACAGGTTGTAGAAACCCTGGTTGTACGCCAGCGGGGCCGTCGTGTCTGCGTCTGCCTGCGAGGTCAGGCCGAACCGCTTCCAGATGACCGGTTTTCGCCACTGCAGGCTTTCCATCACCCAGATGTAGACGTGCAGCAGCGCGCTCAGGGCGACAAAGACCGTGGCCAGGATATTCATGCGCCCAGTCTAGGGAAGCCCTTCTCGCTGTCAGCGGTTCGCAGTATCGTGTAAGTGCGCTGGGCAACGACCGCCGCGCAGTACCGAGAGGGAGACCCTATGGCTATCAACGACGACGACATCACCACCGAACAGGGAGCGGGCGGAGAGGGTCCCGCGGATGGCGGCGCAAACCCGAATGGGCACGACGGCGGGGCCGATGGCTCAGCTGACGCAGGGGAGGGCACCGCTGATGGCGGCGCGAACCCCGGTGGTCACGATGGCGGGGCCGACGGCTCGGCCGACGCAGGGGAGGGCACCGCGGATGGCGGCGCGAACCCCGACGGCCACGACGGCGGAGCTGACGGCTCGGCGTAGTGCCTGACTTCGAGCGCGGGCCGGGCGACCGGCCCGCGCTTCCTCACGTTCAGGAGTGAGAGGGGCGCCGAAACGGCGCCGAGGCGGCCCTGAGACGGCCCTGATACAACGCTGCGACAGCGTTCCCCGAGTAAGACAGCGTTCTGGAGTGACACAGCATGGATGCACGGCCCGGCCCAGGCAGACTGCCCGCCCTCACGCGAATGGTCGGCGACATCGCGCCGCAGTTCGGTGCCGAGTTCTGGGCGACGAAGCCCTACCTCAACGAGGCCGGCGCTGGCGAGGCATCCCGTTTCGCCGACCTGTTCACCGCCGAGGCCGTCGACGAGCTGGTCTCTGAACGGGGACTCCGCACGCCGTTCATGCGCATGGCGACGGAGGGTTCCGTGCTGAAGCCCGCTGCCTACACGGCGCCCGGCGGCTTCGGTGCCGAGGTGGCCGACCAGGTCTCGAGCGAGAAGGTCCTGGCCGAGTTCGCGGCCGGTGCCACGATCGTGCTGCAGGGGCTGCACCGCACGTGGCCTGCGCTCGTCGACTTCACGCGGGCGCTCACCGATGACCTCGGGCACCCCGCGCAGGTGAACGCGTACATCACGCCCGCCTCCAACCGCGGGTTCGATCCGCACTACGACGTGCACGATGTGTTCGTGCTGCAGATCAGCGGCGAGAAGCACTGGCGCATCCACGAGCCCGTGCACGAGGCGCCGCTCCGTGACCAGCCGTGGAGCGACCATCGCGCCGCCGTCGCCGCCCGCGCGACCGGTGCCCCCTACATCGACCATGTACTGAGCCCGGGTGACGCGCTCTACCTTCCGCGTGGCTGGATCCACTCCGCCGAGGCGCTCGGCGGCACGACGGTGCACCTGACGATCGGCGTCGCGGCGTACACCCGCGCCGACGTCGCGGCCAGCCTGCTGAACGTGATCGGCGAGACCGAGGCGCTCCGCACGTCGCTGCCGCTCGGTCTCGACTTCGACGATCCCGCCGAGATGGGGCCGATCGTCTCCGAGGTTCTCGCGGCGTTGCAGACGGCGCTGGCGGTTCGGGATGAACGTGCCGCCGCGTCGCGCCAGGTCGAACGTGTGGGGGCGGCGCTCTCGCGACGCCTCGCGGCCGACGTGCGACCGGAGCCGGTGTCGCCGCTCGCGACGGTCGAGGCGCTCGCGACGCTCGACGCGGCGACAGTGGTGCGCTGGCGGCGTTCGCAGCGGGCGCGGCTCGAGCAGGTACCCGGTGACGCGGGCGATGGGCCCGCGGCATCCGCAGACAGCGTTCGCATCGTGGCGGGGGCCAAGCGGCTGTCGCTGCCCGCCGAGGCGACGACCGCCCTCGAACGCCTGGTCACGGGCGAGCCGATCGCGGTCGGCGACCTGCCGGGGCTTGACCCCGACTCGGCCGTCGTCGTGGCGCGCCGGTTGCTTCGCGAGGGCGTGGTGGTGCCGGCGTGAGCCGGGCTCCGCGCTCCGACTCCCCTTCGCTCAGCCGCTGAACGTGGCGCAGGCAGCGGAACCCGACAAGGCACGGCAGAGGGCGCTCGACGGTCTGCCGCTGCGCCCGCTTGCGCCGGAGTCCGTTCCGGCGTCGAGCCCCTCGGCCGCGTCGATGGGGAGCGTCGACCTCCCGCGGGGCGCGGACGGTGGTGTGCAGGTGGGACTTCTTCGGGTGCCGCTCTCGACGACCCGGCACCTCGGGCAGGGCATCCCGGACTGGCTGCCCTGCAGCGACCGGTCCCGGCAGCGAGCCGATCCGCTCTTCGCGACGGGCTCGCGGGGGCTGACGTGGTTCCTGGTCGAGATCGACGGGGCGTGGGGGGCGAACGCCTTCACCTCGTCGGCGATCGGGCGCCGGCTCGGGCAGCAGCTGGTGACGCGCGTCGAGGCTGCAGGCATGCGGCCACTGGCGATCCGGCGCACCGGGCGGCGCGATGCGGAGGCGCAACAGCGCTGGAGGTGGGCGTTCGTCGACGCGCGCCCGGGCCGCGAGCAGGTGCGGTGGGGCGAGGTGTCGGCGCCGGCCGAGCTGCTGGATGTTCCGCTCGACGGGTCGACGGGCATCCCTTCGGCAGCGCCGATCTACGCTGTGTGCACACATGCCAAGCACGACCGGTGCTGCGCCGTGCGGGGCCGCCCCGTGGTGACGGCGCTCGCGGCGGAGTTCCCCGACGAGACCTGGGAGTGTTCGCACCTCGGCGGCGACCGGTTCGCGGGCACGATGGTGCTGTTCCCCGAGGGCCTCTACTACGGGCGGGTCGACGATGCCGACGCCGTCGCCGTCGTGCGCCTGGCGCGGGAGGGGCGGGTCGACGAGCGCTTCTTCCGCGGTCGGAGTTCGCTGACGCACGCGGTGCAGGCGGCGCAGCACTTCACCCGCGAGCTGACCGGCGACGACCGGCTGGCGGCGTTCCCCCCGCTCGGCGAGCGCGCGGCTCCGGATGGCGTCACGGTCGTGACGCTCGCGGCCGCCCCGCCCCGCGCTGCTGCACTCGTCGCCG
>NZ_PSTT01000040.1 GCF_002931235.1 Subtercola sp. Z020
TGTCCGCGATGCTCGGTCGCACCAAGCGCCAGGTGCGCGAACGGATGCACGCGGCATCCTGATCCCCGCGCCCATTGAGTGGGCAGTTCGGGCCCTAAAACGGCCATCTTGGGGCCCGAACTGCCCACTCAATGGGCGCGGGGATCAGGATGCCGCGTGCATCCGTTCGCGCACCTGGCGCTTGGTGCGACCGAGCATCGCGGACATGCCGCGCACGCGGAGCGGGGACACCGCCTCCATCAGGCCGATCATCTGCGGAAAGTCGTCGGGAACCGCCAGAACCTCTGCCGCGGTCATGCCGGCCAGGCCCTGGGCGAGGATCGACGCGAAACCGCGCGTGGTCGGCGACTCCTTCGGAGCGGTGGCGTGCAGGTGCACCACGTCGTCGGGGTCGACCTCGACGAAGATGAAGACCGGCGACTGACACTCCTCGACCCGTTCGAGGAGGTCGGGATGCTCGGCATACTGCTCGGGAAGCTCGGGCAGCTCGTTCGAGAACTCGAGCAGCAGCTGCAGTCGCTCCTTGAGCGTCAGGGCGAGGAAGTCGTCGCGGATCTCGGCGAGCGCCTCAGGCAGTTCTGAGCTCACGCCGTCGGAACCTCGCCGCGCTCAGCGCCCTTGACGATCGGAACCCGCACAGCGGAACCCCACTCCGTCCATGAGCCGTCGTAGTTGCGCACCCCTTCGAAGCCCAGCAGGTGGGTCAGCACGAACCAGGTGTGGCTCGACCGCTCGCCGATGCGGCAGTAGGCGATAACGTCGTCATCGTCGGTCAGGCCCAGGCCCTCGCGGTAGATCGCGTTCAGGTCGGCGAGCGGCTTGAAGGTGCCGTCTTCGGCGGCGGCCTTCGCCCACGGCACATTGTGCGCGCTCGGGATGTGGCCGGCGCGCAGGGCGCCCTCGTCGGGGTAGGCCGGCGCCGTCGTGCGTTCGCCGCTGTACTCCTCGGGGGAGCGAACGTCGATGAGCTTTCCACCCACGTCGAGGTGGTCGAGCACGTCGTCTTTGAAGGCGCGGATCTCGACGTCGCTGCGCTCGGAGATCGGGTACTCCTTCGGCGTGACCGCCGGCTCCTCGGTCGTCACGTCGCGGCCCTCGGCGATCCACTTGTCACGGCCGCCGTCGAGCAGCCGAACGTCTTCGTGCCCGAAGAGGCTGAACACCCAGAGTGTGTAGGCGGCCCACCAGTTGCTCTTGTCGCCGTAGATGACCACGGTGGAGTTGCGGTCGATGCCGCGCGAGCCCGCGAGCTCGGCGAACTGCTCGCCGAAGATGTAGTCGCGCGTGACCGGGTCGTTCAGGTCGGTGTGCCAGTCGATCTTGACGGCGCCGGGAATGTGGCCGGTCTCGTAGAGCAGAACGTCTTCGTCGCTCTCGACCACCACGAGGTCGGTGTCGCCGAGGTGCTCGGCGAGCCACTCGGTGCTGACGAGCCGGTCGGGGTGGGCGTACTCGGCGAACTTCGGTGTGGTGTCGGTTTCGACAGCCATGGTGTGACCTCCAGTTGCGGCCGTGCGGCCGGGCGTTCTTTCGTGCGCTTTAATACTCAGTGATGACAACCGACAGCGGCAGCACAACTATTCCTTTGCACCTCGTCGACCTGCGCCCGACGTTGAGCGGTGCGGAGATGGCCGCGGTGCTGGTTCCGCCCCGCCAGTTTGACACGGCATCCTTCGACTCCTATCGACCCGACCGGGATTACCCGTCTCAGGGCGAGACATTGCACCGCATGCGCGACTTCGCCGCGTCGTGGGCCCCGGCGAAGGCCGGCGGCTTCTTCTCCCGCGCCAAGAAGGGCCCGGCGGTGAAGCCGGGCATCTACCTCGACGGCGGTTTCGGCGTGGGCAAGACCCACCTTCTCGCGGCGCTCTGGCACGCGGCGCCCGCGCCGAAGTACTTCGGCACCTTCATCGAGTTCACCGCCCTGGTCGGCGCACTCGGCTACCTCGAGACGGTCAACCTGCTGAAGGGCTCCAAGCTCATCGCGATCGACGAGTTCGAGCTCGACGATCCGGGCGACACGATGATGATGACGCGGCTGCTCGGCGACCTCGTCGCCACCGGTACGCGCATCGCCGCGACCTCCAACACTCCGCCGAACGCGCTGGGGGAGGGCCGGTTCGCCGCGCAGGACTTCCTCCGCGAGATCCAGGCGCTGGCCGACCGGTTCGAGATCATCCGCATCGACGGCACCGACTACCGCCGTCGCGACATCGAGGGGCACGCGAAGACGTTCACCGACGAGCAGCTTGCTGTCGAGGTCGAGCGGATGTCGGTGGCCGGCGACACGGTGACCGTCGACGACTTCGGGTCGGTCATCCAGTTCCTCGGCAGCCTGCACCCGTCGAAGTACGTGAAGCTGCTCGATTCGCTGGATGCACTGGTGCTGACAGATGTCGTCGAGCTGACCAACCAGACCGACGCCCTGCGCTTCGTCGCCTTCATCGACCGGGTCTACGACGCGCAGCTCCCGATCTACGCCTCGGGGCTGCCGCTCGACGGAGTGTTCGCCGGAGACATGATGAACGGCGGCTACCGCAAGAAGTACCTGCGATCGGTCTCGCGGCTGATCGCCTCGACCCAGCGGTAGGGAGAACCGCCGCCCTGAGGCGAGGGAAACACAGTCGTTACACAGCGCCTGTTCGCGTTACCTGCTCGAAACAAACCGTCACCATTGCTGAAACGTCGACCCGCGACACTGTTGGCGTAGCCGAGGCAAACGCAGACCCGACAGTGGGGTGATCTGTGCACCGGTGCAATTACTCGGTTCGAGAGAGGTACTTTTTCCATGGATCCAGCGATTGAAGGTCTGACCACCTCGGTCAACTCCCTGTGGCTGCTCGTCGCCGCAGCCCTCGTGCTGCTCATGACCCCCGGTGTCGCGTTCTTCTACGGCGGCATGGTCAAGGCCAAGAGCGTCGTCAGCATGATGATGATGAGCTTCGGCGCGATGGGCCTGGTCGGCGTGCTCTGGGTGCTCTACGGCTACGGAATCGCCTTCGGCACCCCCGCCATCCCCGGCCTGCTCGGCAACCCGTTCGACGGCTTCATCGGCCTGTCGAGCCTGCTCGGCATCGACGAGACGGGCGCGATGACGCCCGACCTCTCGGGCCTGGCCTTCGCCGGGTTCCAGGCGACGTTCGCCATCATCACCGTCGCCCTGATCTCCGGCGCCATCGCCGACCGTGCCAAGTTCGGCGCCTGGATGGTCTTCGCGGGTGTCTGGGTCACCGTCGTCTACTTCCCGGTCGCGTTCTGGGTCTTCAACCTCGCTGAGGGCTGGGCGCCGGTCTGGGGCGTGAACGACTTCGCCGGTGGAACCGCGGTGCACATCAACGCCGGTGCCGCGGGCCTCGCCCTTGCGCTCGTTCTCGGCAAGCGCATCGGCTTCCAGAAGGGAATCCAGAAGCCGCACAACGTGCCGCTGACCCTGCTCGGCGCCTCGCTGCTCTGGTTCGGCTGGTTCGGCTTCAACGCCGGCTCTGAGGCCGCCGTCGACGGCGTCGCCGCCATCGCGTGGATCAACACGCTCGCCGCGCCCGCCGCCGCCATCCTCGGTTGGCTGATCGTCGAGAAGATCAAAGACGGCAAGCCCACGTCGATCGGTGCCGCCTCGGGTGCTGTCACCGGTCTCGTCGCCATCACCCCGGCCTGTAACATCCTCACCCCCGGCTGGGCGATCGTGCTCGGCCTGGTCGCCGGTGCGATCTGCTGCCTCGCGATCGAACTGAAGTTCAAGCTCGGCTTCGACGACTCGCTCGACGTGGTCGGCATCCACCTCATCGGCGGCCTGTTCGGCACGCTCTACATCGGTATCTTCGGTGCAGGCAAGGGCCTGCTCGACACCGGCAGCTTCGACCAGCTCGGCAAGCAGGCGGTCGCGGCCTTCGCCGTGCTGATCTACTCGTTCGTGCTGGCCTACATCATCGGCTTCATCATCCAGAAGACGATGGGCTTCCGCATCACGAACGAAGACGAGGTCGCCGGCGTCGACACCGTCGTGCACGGCGAGGAGAGCTACGCGCTCGACCCGGCCTGATCCGTCCCACCGCACGAGCGGGCGTCTCTCCTTCGGGGGAGGCGCCCGCTTCGGCGTTCAGGCCCCGGCGGTGTTCGGGCGTCTGCGTGTTCAGGCCCCTGCGCCTTTCAGGCCTCGGCGGCGAGCAGGTCGTCGCGCACCTTCCGGCGCAGCACCTTGCCGATGAGCGAAGTGGGCAGTTCATCCAGAACCACGACGCGCCTCGGCACCTTGTAGGCCGTCAGGTGCTCGCGGCAGAAGTCGCGGATGGCCTTCTCATCGAAGTCGGCGCCGTCGGTCAGCACGACGGCCGCGACCACGTCTTCGCCGCCGCTCGAGCCCGGCAGGCCGACCACGGCGGCGTCGCTCACGCTCGGGTGCTGGCGCACCGCGTCTTCGACCTCGCTCGGCGCCACGTTGAAGCCGCCTGTGATGATCAGCTCCTTGATGCGGTCGACGACGGTCACGAAGCCGTCGTCGTCGATCGACACGATGTCGCCCGTGCGGAACCAGCCATCGTCGAGCAGCACGTCTCTCGTCTGGTCGGGCTTCCGCCAGTAGCCCTGGAACACCTGCGGCCCGCGGATGAGCAGCTCACCCGCCTCGCCGGTCGGCCGTTCGACGGTGACGTCGTCGGGGTCGACCACCTTCACCTCGGTGCTCGGGAACGGCACGCCGATCGTTCCCGAGCGCCGGGTCGGGCCGACCGGATTGCCGAGCGCCACCGGGGAGGTCTCGGTCAGCCCATAGCCCTCGACGAGCATCCCGCCGGTCACCTTCTCCCAGAGCTCGACGGTCGCTGGCGGCAGATTCATCGCGCCCGAGATGGCGAACCGGATGCCCGACAGATCGGTGCCGCGTTTCTCGGCCGCCTCGGCGAGTCTCTGGTAGATCGGGGGAACCGCCGGCAGGAAGGTCGGTGGATGCTTCTTCGCCGCAGCCAGCACCAGGTCGACGTCGAAGCGGGGGAGCAGCACGAGCCGGGCACCGGCGCTCATCGCGAAGGTGAGGCAGAGGGTGAGGCCGTAGGCGTGGAACATCGGCAGCACGCCGTAGACCACCTCCCTGCCCTCCTCGAGCCCGGGCAGCCAGGCGCGGCCCTGCAGGGCGTTCACATGCAGGTTGAGGTGGGTGAGCATGGCGCCCTTCGGCGTTCCGGTGGTGCCGCTCGTGTACTGCAGGAGGGCGATGTCGCCGACGGCGGGGCGCGGATGGTTGCAGCGGATGCGCGGGCTCTCGAGCAGCTCCTGCCAGTCGAGCGTGCGGCGTACCCGGGTGTGCAGGGCTTTCCGGGCATCCCGCGCCTTCTTCACCGGCAGGCGCAGGGCGAGACGGGTGTGCAGGGGCATGGCGCGGGTCAGGTCGACAGAGACGATGTGGTCGAAGGCGACGTCGTCGGGCATCTTCTGGATGGTGTCGACGACCTTGTCCCACGCGATGACGACTTTCGCACCGTGGTCTTCGAACTGGTGGCGGAGCTCCCGGGGGGTGTATAGCGGGTTGTGCTCGATCACGATGGCGCCGAGGCGCAGCACGGCGTAGAACGCGGCGATGTGCTGCGGGCAGTTCGGCAGCACGAGGGCGACGCGGTCGCCCTTCTCGACGCCGAGGCGCCGGAGTCCCTCTGCGGCTCGACGGATCTGGTCGCCCAGCTGGCGGTACGTGGTCTCGGCACCGAAGAATTCGAGCGCGACCTTCTTGCCGAAGGTCTGCACCGACGCCTCGATCAGGTCGACGAGGGAGCCCTCCGGGAGGTCGATGTCGTGTGGAACGCCCTCCGCGTAACTGGTCAGCCAGGGCCTGGGGGTGTCGTTCGTCATCGAATCTGCTGCCTCTCGTCGGCCTCGTCGCCTCCCTTCATTATGTTGCCTTAGCACGTGCCGTGAATGCCGTCCACGCTCTTCCGAGTGTCGCTCGGGGGTCACTACGCTGGGGTCACGATGTGCTGACAGAGCCAGCACCGAATGGGAGAAGGAGCAGAAGACATGGGACTTCTTGACAACGCCAAAGAGGCAGCAGAAGCGACCGGCGAGAAGCTGAGCCGCGCTGTCGAAGACACCAAGGGCCGCATCTCCGACAAGGCCGACGAGGCCAAGGCCGACGCCGAGGTGAAGAAGGCGGAGCGCAACCGCGACGCCACCGAGGCGAAGAACGACTACAAGGAGCAGCTGCGCGACTAGTCTGCGTGGCTGGTCTGTACGACCAGTCTGCGTGGCCGCCGCGTTGTCGCTGCGGCCCCACCTTCGACGAGGCCTTGGCCCTGCACTTCTGGTGCGGTGTCAAGGCCTCGTCGCTGTTCGGGGCGATGTCGGTGGGCTGACCTAGTCTGACCTCATGAGTGACACCAACGAGAACACCGAGCCCACCGATTCGACAGAGCCCACCGGCGACACCCTGGGTGGCGACCGGCCCGACCCCAACACCAGCGCCAGTAAAGACCCGAGCGAATGGGTCACCGGCGACGAGCCGATGACCGGCCCGCAGCGCAGCTACCTCGACACCCTCGCCCACGAGGCCGGCGAGACGCTGTCGGCCGACATCACGAAGGCCCAGGCGTCCGAGGAGATCGACCGCCTGCAGGAGAAGACCGGGCGCGGCCAGGCCTGAGCGTCGTGCGGGGCCGGTCTGAACGGCCGGCCCTGCTCCGGCCTCGCGGTACTCGCCTGCGTCCCGCGAGGGTGGTTTGCGTAGAGTGAACGTCGTGCCCTCCTTCACCCACGTCCTCGGAACAGTCCTCCGGTCGATCGCATCGGGGCTGATCTCGACCCGGCCCGCGGCGCCAGCTCGTCGCGGGGGTCGGGCGCCTGCGACGGTACCCACGCCCGAGAAGACGGCGGCCTCGCCGAAGGGCGCGCCCGCCTCGCGCTCGACCACAGCTGCGCCGGAGCCCGGGCGGGTGACCGCTCCGCCGAGTGACGCGGTGCGCACGGTCGAGATCGACTCGCGCACGCTGGGCAGGCAACGGCTGTCGTACGCTCCGCACGCAGACGACCGCCCCGATCCCGGCGAGGTCGTCTGGAGCTGGGTGCCCTACGAGGAGAACGACGGCCGGGGCAAAGACCGCCCTGTTCTCGTGCTGGCGCGGCTCAGCAATACGACGGTGCTAGGCATCCAACTCACCAGCAAGGCCCATCCCGGCGACCGCGGCGCACTCGAACTCGGCCCGGGCGCGTGGGATGCGTCGGGCCGGGCCTCGTGGGCCCGCCTCGACCGGTTGTTCCGTGTCACCGATGCCGGCATGCGGCGCGAGGGTGCCGCTCTCGACGCGAAGACGTACGGCATCGTGGCGGCCGCCCTGCAGAACCGCTACCGGTGGTTCTGAGGGCCGACCTCCGGGTGCTCCGGATGGCGCGTCAGAGGGCGGGGGAGACCTGGCCGACCACGGCATAGGCGTCGTCGACCAGCGGGATGCTGCGCCAGCGGTCGAACGCGCCGCAGGGGTGACTGATGCCGAACCTCAGCACCGTTCCGGGTGCGACGACGGTGTCGGCGGGCACCCGCAGGTAGGCGTGGTGGTCGTTGACGCCCGTGACGACCCATCCGGAGGTGTCGAGCGCGGCTCCGTCGGCGCCGTCGGCCCCGCCGGTCCCGTCATCGAGGGAACCGAGCACCACCGGCAGCCGGTCGTCTGTCGGAACCTCGCGCCGCCCGAACCCGGCGATCACGAGCCCCGGCTCGGGCGCTGACAGCACGCTCGCCAGCAGCTCGAACGCCGGCACGAACGCGCCCGCCGGTTGCAGCCTCGGTGTCGCCCCGAACGGCGACGTGCGCTCGTAGACCCCGTGGTCGTGGGTGAGGTAGCAGCCGCTCCGCAGCACCGAGAGCACGTCGAAGTCGAACGCGTCCGGCCCGAGCTCCTCGGCCACCAGGTCGAAGTACGAACTCCCGCCGGCCGTCACGACGGGCACGTCGGCGAAGAACTGCTGCTCGTGCAGATACGTCACGAGGTTCCGGATGCCCGCCAGCATCCCGCGCGCGGCATCCGGGTGGGCACCCGAACCCGTCGGCATGAGCCCCTCGTAGCCCGCGACACCCGCAAGCTCGAGCCGGGTCGAAGCGGCGACCGCGTGGGCGAGCTGCCGGGCATCCGCAGCCCGCCGCACGCCCGTGCGACCGCCCTCGAAGCCGACCTCCACCAGCACGCGGAGCCTCTTCGCTGGGCCCCGTTCGTCGAGGCCGCGTTCTTCCTGGCCCCATTCGTCGAGGCGCCGTTCGAGCAGGTCGAGCCCCGCGAGGCTGTCGACGTAGCAGAGGTAGTCGAGGCGCGAGTCGGCGCCGAGGAACGTTTCGGCGACGAAGTCGATGGCTGCGGCATCCACCAGCACATTCGCGTGCAGAATGCGCGACGCGCCGAACCCGACCAGCGTGCGAACCTGTGACGTCGTGGCGGCCGTCAGTCCCCAGGCGCCGGCCGCGAGCTGGCGGTCGCAGAGCTCACGGGAGAGATGCGTCTTCGCGTGCGGAGCGAGGAGCATGCCCGACCGTTCGCAGAAGGCGCTCATCAGGGCGATGTTGTGGTCGATCGCGGCGTCGTGCAGCACCATGCGGGGAAGATCGTCGAAGGCCATCGCCCCCATTGTCGCAGAGCGCCCCGGCGCAGAACGCCCAGCGGCAGAACGCACACGCGCAGAACGCACGGAGGCCCCAGCCCGCGTCGCGGGTGGGGCCTCCGTGGTTCGTCGCGTTACTTCGTGATGTCCGAACCAGACGCGTTGCAGAGAGCGGTCGCGTAGGCTCCCGTTCCCGTCTGGGTCGAGACGACCTTTCCGTTCACCGTGATGGTGCAGGTGAGGGAGGTCGTGTTCTCATCGCCGATCGCGCTCACGCTGAAGCTGTTGTAGTCGAAGCTCCCGCCGGTCTTCGCGACGACATCCTTCTCGAACGGCAGCGTCTGGCCGTTCGCGCTCTCGGAGCCCGACGTTCCGGTGGTGAAGGTCGAGTAGGTGATCGAGGCGGTGCCGTCGCCGGTCACGCTGTAGACGACCGGCACCTCGACGTTCGCCTCGGCGCTGGCGGTCGCGATCGCGCTGCTCACGCTGCCGGCGAAGGCAGCCGTGTACACGATCGCGAGCACGATCGACAGGATGAGCGCGAGAACCGAGATGCCGAGTCCCACACCTGCCAGCACCTTCGGGCGCCCCTTGACGATCAGCCCGATGATTCCGAACACGATTCCCACGAGCGCCAGGAAGCCCGTCGCGTAGTTGAGGAACGGAATGAATGACCCGAGAAGGGCCAGGATGCCGAGCACCAGCGCTGTGACGCCGAAGCCGTTGCCCCGCTTCGGTGGTAGCGGCGCCGTCGCGTAGGCGGGCGGCGGTGCGGTCGGTTGTTCGTAAGACATGGTGATTCCCCCTGTTGAGATGCGTTTGCATCGACATTGTTGCAGAGAATCAACGAAGGCGTCAGGCGCCCGAAAGGGGGTGGGAGGGGTGCACCCGCCACAACGACGAAGCCCCGACGCGCCTGCCGGGGGCGGGCTGTCGGGGCTTCGGATGTGGGCGATACCGGACTCGAACCGATGACCTCTTCGGTGTGAACGAAGCGCGCTACCAACTGCGCCAATCGCCCGAGAACGGTGCGGGCGGCTCTCGCCACCTGCGTCTCGTGCTCGTCGATCTTAGCTGACGGCGAGGCCCGAACGCACATCGACAGGCCCCCGCGACACGCTCGGCCGCCGGTTTTGTTTTGTGCCGGGGGTTCCGGTAGAGTCTTCCGAGCACGCAGTAATGCGATCGAAAAAGAAATGCGGATGTGGCGCAGTGGTAGCGCACAACCTTGCCAAGGTTGGGGTCGCGAGTTCGAATCTCGTCATCCGCTCGAGTGTAGATGTGCCTGTGGGGTAACCCTCCATGGTGGCGTGGCCGAGAGGCGAGGCAGCGGCCTGCAAAGCCGTCCACACGGGTTCAAATCCCGTCGCCACCTCTCCACTCCGAAAGAAATGCAACACGCAACAATGGGCGGTTGGCGCAGCGGTAGCGCGCTTCCCTGACACGGAAGAGGTCGCTGGTTCGATCCCAGTACC
Source organism: Subtercola sp. Z020 (assembly GCF_002931235.1). GTDB lineage: Bacteria > Actinomycetota > Actinomycetes > Actinomycetales > Microbacteriaceae > Subtercola. The sequence goes on from NZ_PSTT01000040.1 coordinate 10,044, forward strand.
GCCCACCGAGAAGAAGGCCCCGAGAACGTTTCGGGGCCTTCTCTGTTTCTGGGTCGGGTCGTCCTGGTTCGATCCCGGTACCGCCCACCCCCGGGCGCCCCTGCCTCTCGCGAAGGGACGCATATCGTCCTGCGACTCGCGCGGTTGGACGATCTGCGTCCCCTCGCGCGAGTTCAGCGGGCTCGGGAGCGTTTCAGGAGCAGGATGCCGCCGGCGGGCGCCGCCAGCAGGCTCGCCGATGCCCGGCGTCGGCTGGGCGGTAAACGCCTTCTTGATAGGCACCGACGCCGAGGTCTGCGAAGCGTCGGCGTAGCCGACCGGGTCGCGGTCACCCGGTTGCCGCGCGGCGCTGGTCGGCGCATTTGGGGGGCTCGGCCCCCTGAACTGGGGCGGAGCCCGGAGCGAGGGGCGCTGCTAGGGTGAGCCGCGGTCGGCAGGGGGTCGGCCGTGGAACCTTGGGGGACTCATGAGCGACGCACCACAGGTGCCTGCCGGCTGGTACGCCGACGCGACGGATGCGAGCAGGATCCGCTACTGGGACGGCCGCGCCTGGACGGAGCACACCGCACCCGTGCCGGGTGGCGCCGCACCGGTGCCGGGCGCTGCACCGTTGCCGGGTGGCGCTGCACCGTTGCCGGTCGCAGAGGCGGCAGCCCGTCGCGGCGTGCCTGCCTCGACGTGGATCGTCGGCGGCGTGCTGCTCGTCGTTCTGCTGATCGCGCTGATCACCGGCTTCGGCCGGTTCCTCCTGGTTCTCGGCCTCATCGCCCTCGCCACCGGTGCCTACGTGCTGATCACCCGGAAGCGCAGCTGGGCCCTGCTGCCGACGACCCGGGGCGCCGGTGGTGCCGTGCTGGCCGCCGGCCTCGTCGTGGCGGTCATCGGTGGCGTCGTCTCGGGAGCATCCGGCCAGCCCTCCACCCCGCGGCAGGCGAGCGCCGTTGTCACGGCGTCGGCCGCTCCGGCTGCCGCTGCGGCGTCGACGGCACCGACAGCGCCGGCGACTCCACTGCCGACGTCGACTCCGACGGCGGCGCCGGCACCGACCACCGCTGTCGTTCCGAACCTGGTCGGTATGAAGGGCGATCAGGCCAAAGCCGCCCTCGAAGCCCTCGGTCTGAACGTGAACTGGTCGGAGGCGGTCATCATCGCCAAGAACTGGACGGTCGACGCACAGGTTCCCGCGGCCGGCACCAGCGCGGTTCTGGGAGCGAAGATCCTGCTGACCGTCTCCAAGCCCGGCGCCGCGGCGGAGCCCGCGACCCCGGCCTCCGCTGCGCCCGCTCCGGCGGCACCCGCAGTCTCTGCCGAGTTCCTCTCGGCGCTGAACAAGGCGGGCAGCTACTCGGCGAACCTGCACATGAGCAAAGCCGGGATCTACGACCAGCTCACCTCGGAGTACGGCGAGCAGTTCTCGGCCGACGCGGCCCAATACGCGGTCGACAACGTGAAGGCCGACTGGAACGCCAACGCCCTCGCCAAGGCGAAGGACTACCAGGAGTCGATGTCCATGTCTCCCGAGGCCATCCGCGACCAGCTCACCAGCGACTTCGGTGAGCAGTTCACCGCAGACGAAGCGGACTACGCCATCCAGCACCTCAACGACTGAGCGGGCACGAGTATTTCGAGAGCAGCATGCTGCCGGCGAGCAGCTGGTGGTCGGGCCGCAGTGCACGTAGGGGGAGGGCTCTGCGACGGCGACCCGGTCGTCCGCGCCGGGGTCACCGGGCCCCGACGTTGGCCAGGATCGTGGGGGCGATGGCCGCCAGGTGGTCGGTCGTGTCTGACTGGATCATCACCCAACCGTCGTCGACGACGACGCTGAGCCAGGCGATGCCGTCCTTCGAGGAGGTGAAGGCCTCACCTGCGTAGCCGGGGGTCGGTTGCCAGTCGAAGCTCGGGTCGGCGACGCGGAACTGGTCGAAATAGACGGCACCGCCCGGCAGGACCGATGCAGTCGCACTGGCCCGCGGGCCCTCATCCGTCGACCACGAGCACCAGAACGCGTGCACCTGGCTGCTGCTGTGGAAGAGGGATGCCGCATACTCGCCTCCGTCGCTCTTGAATGTGCGCATCCCGGTGACGCCCAGCTGGCGATCGAGCGTGTCGGTGCCGGTGAAGTCGTCGCACGAGTCTGCGCCCGCCAGGGTGGCTCCGGCCGGCTGCCAGAGGGGTTCGGGAGCCGGCAGCTGGTGAACCCGGGCATCCAGTCGCGCGGTGAGCTCGTTCAGCTGTTCGACCTGGTCGTCGGAGAACGTCGATCCCGACGGAAGCGACGCCGTGAAGAAGAGTCCATATCCGTTGACGTGGTCGATGAAGGTGCAGAGCCCGCTGCCTCCGCACTGGCCGAGAGCGTCAGGGCTGAGCGACGGCACGGAGGGTGCGTCGACCCAGGCTTCACCCTGTGTGTACAGCTCGTAGGCACTGTCGGTGACTCCCGGAACGATCGTGTACCGGAGGTCGTAGTAGTCGCCCGCCTGAGTGGTGTACGGCTCGCCGTCACCCGACCAGACACAGCTGAGACTTCCGACCCGCTGGTCGCTGAACGCCGACGCGTTGGCCAGCGTCACGGGGTACTCGACCCTGGTCAGAGGCAACTCCAGGATGTTCTCGGCGTCGTGAACGCCGGCCAGGTCGTCGCAGGTGGCCGGCACCCGCACGACGGGTTGCGATGGTGCCGGAGGCGGGGTGGCCGTCGGCGGTGCTGTGGCGGTGGCCGACGGTTGAGCGGACGGTTCGACGGTCGGCGTCTGCGTCTCGGACACAGCCGGGCGATCACCTCCGAACCAGGCGTCGCCGCCCAGCGCCAGGGCCGCGGTGCCCGTTCCGACGAGCCCCGCCAGCACAGCGGCGACGACGATCAGTGTCGTGCGGAGGCGCGGTGCACGACGGGCTCCGGATGCCGCGGCGGTGCTCACGAGCATGCTCCTGATGGCGTCGCTTCGCCGAGGGTCGAATTGCGGCACGTTGTTCACAGGGCACCTCCCGGGGTCAGGGCGCGGTCGCCGACAGCTGTCAGCTCGGCGAGGCGGCGCTTCGCCCGCGACAGGCGGGACTTGACGGTGCCGACCGGAACGCCGAGCGCGTGGGCGGCTTCCGCGGTGGTGAGCTCTTCGAGCACGCAGAGCGTGATGACGTTCTGGTCCCGGGGTGACAGGCGCGAGAAGGCGTTGCGCACCTGCGCGTGCCGGGGCTCCCTGTCGAGACGGTCGTCGACGTCGTCGGCGTGGTCGGCGACCTCGGTCGACGCATCGAGCCGCTGCAGCGAGTCGCGGTGGCGCTTGCGTGATCGGATCAGGTTGCGTGAGACATAGTTCGCCGTCACCAGCAACCAGCCGATGACACTCCCTCCGACCACGCGCACGGCATCGCGCCGTCTCCACGCTTCGAGGAAGACGAGCGCTGTGACATCCTCCGCGTCGTGCGGTGATCTCATCAGTCGCAGGGCGTGGCCGAAGACTCTGTCGCGATGAAAGTCGAACAGCAGGCCGAATGACGCTGCATCTCCCGATCGACAGGCCGCCCAGACCTCAGCCTCGTCGAATGTTTCGTTCCCCATACCTCAGAGTGTCCGATACCCGCAGATCGGTTCCCTCGCCCCGAATCTCGGCGTGACCACCAGCATTAGCCGAGGCTCTCAGCGAGCCCGGGAGTACTTCGAGAGCAGCATGCTGCCGGCGAGCAGCAGGTGGTCGAGTCGCAGTGCGCGGAGGGGGAGCTCGGTGTCGACCCCCGCGCGCGTGATGCGCGGCCCCGCACCGCCCTCGAGAGCGGGCGCGGTGGTCAGGCAGAGGCAGTCGAGGGCATCGGCCGCAATGAGGGCGCCGAGCAGCGACGGCCCGCCCTCACAGTGGATCTGGGAGAGACCCCGCCCGGTGAGCGCATCGAGCATGGTGGGCACGTCGAGCGAGGTCGCGCCACAGTCGATGACGTCGGCCACGGCCGCGAGGGATGCCCGGGCCGCCGCCGGCGCCGACGAGACCGTGAACACGAGCGGCCGCACCGGCGCCTTCGCGAAGACGTCGCTCGCGGGGTCGAGGTCGAGCCGGCCCGAGACGAGGGCGAACACCGGATGCTCGGTCAGCCCGTTGCGGGAGCGCCAGGCCGCGGCATCCGGAGCCAGCCGCATCGCACCGTACCCCTCTGAGCGCACGGTGCCCGCCCCCACCAGAACGACGTCGGAGAGCTGCCGCAGCAGATCGAACACGCGCTTGTCGGCGGGGCCGCCGAGCCCGCCCGACAGACCGGAGGCGGTCGCGGAGCCGTCGACGCTCGACACGAAGTTCGCGCGTACGAGACGCTCCTGGCGCGACGGCGGCGAATACAGGGCCAGCAGCTCGGCGTCGGTCAGGGCATCCTGCGCCGAACCGCCCACCGCAGCGGGAAAGAGCCGGGTGATCTCATCGCTCATCAGAAGCAGACCTTTCAGAGGTTGTGCCGAGTGTAGGCGGGCATTCGCCAGCCCAGGATGGCTTCGAGCATGCGCATGGCATCGACCGACGCCGGAACATCGTGCATCCGAACGATGCGAGCGCCCAGCAGCACCGACGCGGTGGCGGCGGCGAGTGACCCGGCGAGACGCTCGGCCTTGGGCCGGTCGAGCGTCTCGCCCACGAAATCCTTATTCGAGACGGCCGCGAGCACCGGGTAGCCGAGGGCGGCGATCTCGGGGAGCCGGCGGGTGAGTTCGAGGGTGTGCAGGGTGTTCTTGTTGAGGTCGTGGCCCGGGTCGACGATGATCCGCGAGGCCGGGATGCCCCGGGCGAGCGCGAAGTCTGCGCGCGCGGCGAGGTGACCGGCGACATCCCGCCCGACGTCGCCGTACTGCGGCCGGGGGAAGGGCTGTCGCGGCGCCGCGAGCGAATGGGTGATCACCAGGGTCGCCTCGCTGTCGGCGACGACGTCGGCGAGGCGGGGGTCGTGGATGCCCGTGGTGTCGTTGATCACCGACGCGCCGGCTGCGATGACGGCGGCTGCGACCTCGGGCCGGAACGTGTCGACCGAGATGACGACGTCGGATGCGGCCGCGAGCGCCTCCACGACGGGAAGCACGCGCTCCGTCTCGTCGGCGGCGGAGAGTTCGGGACCGGGGGCGAACGGCACTCCGCCGATGTCGACCCAGTCCGCCCCGTCGGCGGCCGCCTGCACCGCGGCGGCGACGGCGCGGTCGAGCGCGAACGTGCGGCCCTGGTCGTAGAACGAGTCGGGGGTGCGATTGATCACGGCCATCACCGCGATCTGGCGGGAGAAGTCGAAGCGGTGCCCCCCGATCATCCGCACCGGCTCGGCGATCGGCGGCAGGTATGGGCCCGGGGCGACGGTCATGGCTCCATCTTCGCAGCACTAAAGTTGACTGCACGCTACACCCGAGCAGAACCGCCACACCCAAGGAGCCTCCGTACGTGAGTGACATCATCCAGGTCGAGAACGCCAGCACCGGATTCGAACTGTTCACCGAGCGAACGATCGTGGCCATGAAGGTGAACGGGGAGCTCCGTGACCTGGCCGCGACGGCCCAGCCCGGCGACTACGTCGAGGGCGTCGGGATCTCCTCGCCCGACGGGCTGAACATCCTCCGTCACTCGGCCACGCACGTGATGGCCCAGGCCGTGCAGTCGATCAACCCCGAGGCCAAGCTCGGCATCGGCCCGCCCGTCACCGACGGTTTCTACTACGACTTCGACGTGGCGACGGCGTTCACCCCCGACGACCTCAAGACCCTCGAGAAGGCGATGGAGCGCATCATCCGCCAGGGCCAGCGCTTCATGCGCCGGGTGGTCAGCGAAGACGAGGCGCGCGAGGAGCTGGCGAACGAGCCCTACAAGCTCGAACTGATCGGCATCAAGGGCGGTTCGGCCGCCGAAGACGAGTCGGTCGAGGTCGGCGGCACCGAGCTGACGATCTACGACAACGTCGACCCCAAGACCGGCGAGACGGTCTGGAAAGACCTCTGCCGCGGCCCGCACCTGCCGAACACCAGGATGATCGGCAACGGCTTCGCCCTGACCCGCCTGGCCGCCGCCTACTGGCGCGGCTCGGAGAAGAACCCGCAGCTGCAGCGCATCTACGGCACCGCCTGGCCGTCGAAAGACGAGCTGCGAGCCCACCAGGCGCGCCTCGAAGAGGCGGCCAAGCGCGACCACAGGCGCATCGGGGCCGAGCTCGACCTCTTCTCCTTCCCGGAGGAGATCGGATCGGGTCTCGCGGTGTTCCACCCCAAGGGCGGCATCATCCGCCAGGAGCTCGAGAACTACTCCCGGCAGCGCCACATCGAGGCCGGCTACGACTTCGTCAACACCCCGCACATCACCAAGGCGAACCTCTTCATGACCAGTGGTCACCTGCAGTGGTACGCCGACGGAATGTTCCCGCCCATGCACCTCGACGAGGAGCGAGACGCCGAGGGCAACATCACCCGGCAGGGGCAGGACTACTACCTCAAGCCCATGAACTGCCCGTACCACAACCTCATCTTCCGGGCCCGGGGGCGCAGTTACCGCGAGTTGCCGCTCCGGCTGTTCGAGTTCGGCTCTGTGTACCGCTACGAGAAGAGCGGCACGCTGCAGGGCCTCACCCGCGTGCGCGGCATGACCCAGGACGACGCGCACATCTACGTGACTCCCGAGCTCGTGAAGCCCGAGCTGACGAGCACCCTGCAGTTCGTGCTCGACCTGCTGAAGGACTATGGGCTCGACGACTTCTACCTCGAACTGTCGACCCGCGACGCGACGAACCCGAAGTTCATCGGTGCAGACGACCTGTGGGAGAGCGCGACAGAGACCCTGCGCGAGGTGGCGGTCGAGTCCGGTCTCGAACTCGTGCCCGACCCCGGGGGAGCGGCGTTCTACGGCCCGAAGATCTCGGTGCAGGCGCGCGATGCGATCGGTCGCACCTGGCAGATGTCGACCATCCAGCTCGACTTCAACCAGCCGGAGCGCTTCGAGCTGGAGTACACCGCGAGCGACGGCACGCGGCAGCAGCCGATCATGATCCACCGCGCCCTGTTCGGTTCGATCGAGCGGTTCTTCGCCATCCTCACCGAGCACTATGCCGGGGCCTTCCCGGTCTGGCTCTCCCCGGTGCAGGTGGTGGGCATCCCGATCGCCGAACAGTACGAGGAGTACGTCGGTGACGTCATCCGGCAGCTGAAGGTGAAGGGCGTCCGGGCGGAGCTCGACCGTTCGGACGACCGCATGCAGAAGAAGATCCGCACGCACACCAAGGAGAAGGTGCCCTTTCTGCTGATCGTGGGGGAGGACGACCGGGCAGCCGGCACTGTCAGCTTCCGTTTCCGCGACGGGAGCCAGGAGAACGGGGTGGCCGTGGCCGACGCGGTCGACCGTATCGTCGCCGCCATTGCGAACAAGGTGCAGGTCACGACCGCGGGCGAGGCCTGATGCCCGGCGACTCCGACCTGCCCGGCGACACCGCCCGGCCCGTCGACTCCGACCGGCCCGTCGACTTCGAGGGCGTCGAGATCACCGACTCCAGCACGATGGCCGGCGTTCCCGACGAGTTCCAGCGCCTCTGGACCCCGCACCGCATGGTGTACATCCAGAACGGAACTCAGCCCGGTGAGGCCGAGTGCCCGTTCTGCATCGCTCCGACTCTGGATGACGAACAGTCGTTGATCGTCGCCCGCGGTACGCACGCCTATGTTCTGCTGAACCTCTTCCCGTACAACAGCGGTCACCTGCTCGTCTGCCCGTACCGTCACATCCCGCTCTACGACGAGGCGACGGCCGAGGAGGCCGCGGAGATCGCCAGTCTCACGCAGACGGCGATGCGGGTGCTGCGGCAGGTGTCGCGGTGCGACGGCTTCAACCTCGGCATGAACCAGGGTCGCATCGCCGGCGCGGGCATCGCCGACCACCTGCACCAGCACATCGTTCCGCGCTGGGCGACCGATGCGAACTTCTTCCCGATCATCGCCAAGACCAAAGCGCTGCCCCAACTGCTGGGCGAGGTACGGGAATCCGTCGCCGCCGCCTGGCCCACCCGAACAGAAGAGACACACAATGACTGACAGCACCCCCCGCCCCTCCGTCGGCAGCGATCGCGTCAAGCGCGGGCTCGCCGAGATGCTGAAGGGCGGCGTCATCATGGACGTGGTGAACGCCGAGCAGGCGCGCATCGCCGAGGACGCCGGTGCGGTCGCCGTCATGGCGCTCGAACGGGTTCCGGCCGACATCCGTTCGCAGGGTGGCGTCGCCCGCTCGAGCGACCCCGACCTCATCGAGGGCATTCAGAAGGCCGTCTCGATCCCGGTCATGGCTAAGGCCCGCATCGGCCACTTCGTCGAGGCGCAGATGCTGCAGGCACTCGATGTGGACTACATCGACGAGTCGGAGGTGCTCTCACCCGCCGACTACGTGAACCACATCGACAAGTGGAACTTCACGGTTCCGTTCGTGTGTGGGGCGACGAACCTCGGCGAGGCACTGAGGCGTATCAACGAGGGTGCGGCGATGATCCGCTCGAAGGGCGAGGCCGGCACCGGCGACGTCTCTGAGGCGACCAAGCACATCCGCAAGATCCTCGGGGAGGTGCGCGCCCTGACCGCCCTCTCGCCCGACGAGCTGTTCGTCGCCGCGAAGGAGCTGCAGGCTCCCTACGCGCTGGTCGCCGAGATCGCCGAGAGCGGCACGCTGCCGGTCGTGCTCTTCACGGCCGGTGGGGTCGCGACCCCGGCCGACGCCGCGATGATGATGCAGCTCGGCGCCGACGGCGTGTTCGTCGGATCGGGCGTCTTCAAGTCGGGCGACCCGGCCAAGCGCGCGGCGGCGATCGTGAAGGCCACCACGTTCTACGACGACCCCCAGGTCATCCTCGAAGCCTCGCGCGGCCTCGGTGAGGCGATGGTCGGCATCAACGTCTCCGACCTGGCGGCCCCGCACCGCCTCGCCGAGCGTGGCTGGTAACCGACCCGTCGGAGTGCTCGCCCTGCAGGGCGACTACCGGGAGCACGCCCGGGTGCTGGCCTCGTTCGGCGCCGAGGTCATCACGGTGCGCCGCCCGGCCGAACTCGAGCGGGTCTCGGGGCTCGTGATCCCGGGCGGCGAGTCGAGCGTGATGGACAAGCTCTCGCGCCAGTTCGGGCTGGCCGAGCCGCTCCGGGCGGCCATCGCCGACGGACTGCCCGTCTACGGCACGTGCGCCGGGTTGATCATGCTCGCCGACACGGTGCTCGACGGTATGGCCGGACAGCGGAGCCTCGGCGGGCTCGACATCTCGGTGCGCCGGAATGCGTTCGGTCGCCAGCGGGAGTCGTTCGAGGTCGACATCGACATCGAAGAGCTCGGCGCTCCGCCCGTGCACGCCGTGTTCATCAGGGCTCCTGTCGTCGAGACGGTCGGGGAGCGGGCATCCGTTCTCGGCGCACTCGACGACGGACGGGTGATAGCTGTCGAACAGGGCAACCTGCTCGGCACGTCGTTCCACCCCGAGATGACCGACGACCACCGGTTCCACCGCCGATTCTATGAACGAGTGCTCGCGACCCGGTTCGTTTAGACTGGGTGAGAATTTTTTGAGGAGAACACTGTGTCAGGACATTCCAAGTGGGCGACCACCAAGCACCAGAAGGCCGTCACTGACGCCCGTCGCGCGAAGTCGTTCGCGAAGCTGATCAAGAACATCGAGGTGGCGGCGCGCCAGGGCGGTGCCGACCTGTCGGGCAACCCCACGCTCGTCGACGCGATCCAGAAGGCGAAGAAGACTTCTGTGCCGAAAGACCTCATCGACCGCGCCGTCAAGCGCGGCGCGGGCATCGGCAGCGAAGCCGTCGACTACCAGACGATCATCTACGAAGGGTACGGCCCGAACGGCGTCGCCATGCTGATCGAGTGCCTCACCGAGAACAAGAACCGCGCCGCCGCAGACGTACGCACGGTGATGACCCGCAACGGCGGCACGATGGGCGACCCGGGCAGCGTGGCCTACAACTTCCACCGCAAGGGCGTCATCACGGTCGCTCACACCGATGGGCTCAGCGAAGACGACGTGCTGGTCGCGGTGATGGATGCCGGGGCCGAAGAGGTGACCGACCACGGTTCCTCGTTCGAGGTGCTGACCGAGGCGACCGACCTGGTCGCGAACCGGCAGGCGCTGCAGGAGGCGGGCATCGACTACGAGTCCGCCGATGTGGAGTTCGTGCCGAGCCTCAAGGTCGAGATCGATGCCGACACGGCCCGCAAGGTGTTCAAGCTGATCGACGCGCTGGAAGACAATGATGACGTGCAGAACGTCTACAGCAACTTCGACCTGACCCCCGCGGTGCAGGCCGAGCTCGAAGACGACTAGCGGCAGCCGGCCGGCGTGAGGATTCTCGGCATCGACCCCGGCCTCACCCGCTGCGGGGTCGGCATTGTGGATGTCGCGGGCGACCGCCGTGCGACCCTCGTGCACGTCACGGTGATCCGCACGGCGCCGGGCACCCAGCACGAGTCGCGCCTGCTGGCGATCAGCAAGGCTCTGGATGCCCTGCTCGACGAGTTCGAACCCGCCCGGGTCGCGCTTGAGCGTGTCTTCGCCGACACGAACGTCAGCACCGTGATGGGCACGGCGCAGGTGAGCGGCATCGCGATGGTGGCTGCCGCACGCCGGTCGCTCCCGGTGGGCATGCACACGCCGACCGAGGTGAAGGCTGCGGTCACGGGCTACGGGCAGGCCGACAAGAAACAGGTCGGCACGATGGTCGCGAAGATCCTGCGACTGGAGGCCGCCCCGAAACCGGCAGATGCCGCCGACGCTCTCGCGCTGGCGATCTGCCACGCCTGGCGCTCACCGCTCGGCGGTCTCGCCGCCGGTGTCGGCGACCTGCACGGCGGGGCGACGCCGCGGGGCGGTGCGGCACAGCTGACCGGCGCGCAGGCAGCGTGGTTCGCCGCCGAACAGGCAGCCAAGGCCGCGAGCCCCGAGCGGCGCGGCCTTCGACGCTGACGCGTGTCGAACGTTCGAAAGTGTGTACGAGTAATAGGCTGACGGCGTGATATCCAGTCTTCGCGGAACCGTGCTCGCCGCCATGGGAACAGCCGTCGTCATCGAGGTCGGTGGTGTCGGCTTCTCGGTGCAGGTGACCCCGGCGCACGCGCTGTCGCTGCGGGTGGGCCAGGAGGCGTTCGTGCTCACCACCCTGATTGTGCGCGAAGACGCCCTGTCGCTGTTCGGGTTCGCCGACGCCGAATCGCTCGAGATCTTCAGCCTGCTCGTCGGTGTGACGGGGGTCGGGCCGAAGTCGGCCCTCGGCGTGCTGGCCGCCCTGACGCCGGCCGAGATCGCCCGGGCTGTGACGCACGACGACGACTCCGTGTTCCGTCGCGTGTCGGGCATCGGCCCCAAGACCGCGAAGCTGATCGTCGTGTCGCTGACCGGCAAGGTCGCGGGCCTCGGGCTCGGGGCGCCAGCGGCCGCGGGGCCCTCGTTCGCCGGGCCTTCATCCATCCGCGACGATGTGCTGGTGGCGCTGGTGGGTCTCGGTTGGAACGACCGCAGCGCCTCCGAGGCGCTAGACCGCGTCGTCGCGGTCGCCGACGACGACGTCGACACGATGACGGTGCAGTCGCTGCTGAGGCTTGCGCTCACCGAACTCGGCCCCCGCCAGAGCTCGGCGGGCCCGCGGTGAGCGGCGAGACGAGCCGGTCCGGCGGGCTGGGCCCCGACGAGCTGCTGCAGCCCGAGCTCGGTTCCGAGGCGGAGGTCGCCTTCGAGGGCGCCCTGCGGCCCAAGAGCCTGGCCGAGTTCGTGGGGCAGCAGCGGGTGCGCGGCCAGTTGCAGTTGCTTCTGGATGCCGCGACCATCCAGAACCGCACCCCCGACCACATTCTGCTCGCCGGCCCGCCCGGCCTCGGCAAGACCACGCTCGCGATGATCGTGGCCCATGAGAGCGGGCGACCGCTGCGGCTCTCGAGCGGCCCGGCCATCCAGCACGCCGGCGATCTCGCGGCAGTGCTCTCCTCCCTGGTTCCGGGTGAGGTGCTGTTCGTCGACGAGATCCACCGCATGGCGCGTTCGGCGGAGGAGCTGCTGTACCTCGCGATGGAGGACTTTCGCATCGACGTCATGGTCGGCAAGGGGGCGGGTGCGACATCCATCCCGCTCGATCTCGCACCGTTCACGCTGGTCGGCGCGACGACCCGCTCGGGGCTGCTGCCGAATCCGCTCCGAGACCGGTTCGGGTTCACGGCGCACCTGGAGTTCTACGACCCCGAAGAACTGGTGCACGTTCTGCGACGGGCTGCCGTGCTGCTCGAGCTCTCGATCGAGGAATCGGCGCTGATCGAGATCGCCGGGCGGTCGCGCGGAACGCCGCGCATCGCGAACCGGCTGCTGCGCCGGGTGCGAGACTATGCGCTCGTGCACGGCGGGTCGGCGACGCGCTCTGTGGTGCGCGCCGCACTCGAGCTCTACGACGTCGACGAACGCGGTCTCGATCGCCTCGACCGTGCCGTCATGCTGATTCTGCTGACCCGCTTCAACGGTGGGCCGGTCGGGCTCAACACTCTCGCGGTGAGCGTGGGGGAGGAGTCGGAGACGATCGAGTCTGTTGTCGAGCCGTTCCTGGTGCGCATCGGTCTGATCGTTCGAACGCCGCGCGGCAGGGTCGCGACCCGGGAGGGCTGGCGGCACTTCGGGATCACTCCGCAGAACGAGGTGGCTCCCGGGCAGGCCCAGCCCCTGTTCGGCGATGATCTATAATTCAAGCTGGCGCTCAGCCCCGGTCTGTACACTGGGGCCGTCAACCCCCTCGCTCTGGAAGGCTCTCCCCGCTCAATGGATCCGTTAACCCTCGTCATGCTGGCCGTCCTGGCCGTTCTCATCATCTTCATGGTGCGCAACAGCCGGAAGCGCAAGCGCGAGACCGAAGAACTGGCCACCAAGATCACCGAGGGGGCCTACGTCATGACCAACTTCGGTCTCTACGGCACCATCCTCGAGATCGATGTCGAGAACAACCACATCCTGCTCGAGAGCACGCCCGGAACGGTCCTGAAGGTGCACCGCCAGACGGTGACCCGCGTCGTTCCGACCGATGAGGCCATCGCGGACGAGAGCACCGACACGCTCGACGACCAGACCGAGCCGGAGTTCGGCCAGCGGGTGCACGAGCCGCTGCTCGAGAAGAAGCCGACCGATGAGGGTACGATTCTCAACGGTGTTCCTCTCGACGAGAACGGCAAGCCCCGTCAGTCGGGCGAGTAACCCCGACCCGTTCACGAGTTCGCGGCAGCTGGCTGCTTCGACGAGCGGGCCGCGGCGCACATGCCGTAGGCTCGTGCGTCGGCAGCACTCTGCCGCGGGGGCGTTATAGAAAGCTGAGTTTCGCAGGTGGCAAAATCTACTGCCGTCAAGAGAGCCAGACGCACGTTGGTCTGGCTCCTTGTCATCTTCATCGCCCTCGCCGGCGTCAATGTCGCCGGTGCGATCTGGGGCGGTGGATCGTTCACCCCGAAACTCGCGCTCGACCTCGAGGGCGGCACGGAGATCATCCTCGCCCCGAAGACCGACGGCGCGGCTGTCTCCGACGAGCAGGTCTCGCAGGCCGTGGCGATCATCCGACAGCGTGTCGACGCGAGCGGTGTCTCCGAGGCCCAGATCTCGACGCAGGGTGGCCAGAACATCGTGGTCTCGATTCCCGGCACGCCGGATGACGCGACCCTCGCCCGCATCGAGGCCTCGGCGAAGCTCGACTTCCGCGCGGTGCTCGTGGCCGACACGGCTGTCGCGCCGACGACCACGCCGACTCCCGGGCTCGATGCGACGCCGACCGTCGCTCCCACCAACGCGAGCGACCTGAACTACATCACGCCCGCCCTGCAGGACCAGTTCCTGAACATCGACTGCAGCTCGACGGCGGCGACGGATGCCGGCCAGGCGGCCGCTGACCAGCCCCTCGTCGCCTGCGGCGAAGACGGCGCCAAGTACATCCTCGGCCCCGTCGAGGTCGCCGGAGACACGATCTCCAACGCGACCAGCGGGGTGGCGCAGACGAGCTCCGGTGCCTCCACCGGCCAGTACGTCGTCAACATCTTCTTCAACGACCAGGGCACCAGCGAGTTCTCCGAGGTGACCACCCGCCTCTCCGGCCTGACCGGAGCGCAGAACCAGTTCGCCATCGTGCTCGACGGCAAGGTCATCTCCGCCCCGCGTACCCTCGCGGTGATCACCAACGGCCAGCCGCAGATCTCCGGCAACTTCGACGCCGCGTCGTCGAAGACGCTCGCTGACCAACTGAAGTTCGGCGCCCTGCCGATCAGCTTCACCGTGCAGAGCCAGAACACCATCTCGGCGACGCTCGGTTCGACGCAGCTGATCAGCGGCCTGATCGCCGGCCTGATCGGGCTCATCCTCGTGGTGCTGTACTCGATCGCCCAGTACCGCGTGCTCGGCGCCGTGACGATCGCGTCGCTCATCGTCGCGGCCGTGGCCACCTACCTCGTCGTCGACCTGCTCTCCTGGCGCGCCGGGTACCGGTTGTCCCTCGCCGGGGTCGCGGGCCTGATCGTGGCCATCGGTATCACCGCCGACTCGTTCATCGTCTACTTCGAGCGAATACGTGACGAGTTGCGTGACGGTCGGGGTCTCGAATCGTCGGTGCAGGCGGGCTGGAAGCGGGCGATCCGCACGATCTTCGCCTCCGACCTCATCAACCTGATGGCGGCCGTCGTGCTCTACATCGTCGCCGTCGGCAGCGTGAAGGGCTTCGCCCTGACCCTCGGCCTCACGACGATCATCGACCTGGTGGTGGTGATGATGTTCACGCACCCGGTGATGACCCTGCTCGCGGAACTCCCGTACTTCCGTGACGGCCACAAGACGAGCGGGCTCGACCCGCGCCAGCTCGGAGCCGTGTACCGCGGCCGCGCACAGTTCAAGACGCCCTCGGCCGCGGTTCCCCGCGGCAAGCAGGTCTCTGCGAGCCGCGAGGCGGCACGGCGGCAGACGATCGCGGAGCGGAAGGCCGCAGGCCCGTCGACCCTCGTGATCGATCCGCCCGTCGAGACGGTCGAGCCCACGCAGGAATCCGGCCAGGGCAAGGGAGAGAAGCGCTAATGGCGAAGTTCAGCGAGCTCGGCAACGACCTCTACACCGGCAAGCGCTCGTTCGACATCATCGGGCGCCGCAAGCTCTGGTACGCAATCGCGGGAATCCTGATCCTCATCTCCGTGGTCGGCCCGTTCCTCCGGGGCGGCTTCGTCTTCGGCATCGAGTTCAGCGGTGGTTCGCAGTTCTCGATCTCGCAGGTCTCGAACGCCTCGCAGCAGGCCGGCATCGATGCGGTGAAGTCGGTCGAACCGGCAGCCGTGCCGCTGGTCACCACGCTCGGCCAGAACGGCATCCGCATCCAGACCGACCAGCTCGACGACGCCGCCAGCAGCCAGGTGCGCGACGCTCTGGCCACGGCCTACAGCGTGCAGCCCTCCGACGTGACGATCAACTTCATCGGCCCGACCTGGGGCCAGGACATAACGGGGCAGGCGATCCGGGGCCTCCTGATCTTCATCGCACTGGCCGCCGTCTTCATGGCGATCTACTTCCGAACCTGGAAGATCGCGCTGTCGGCGATGATCGCGCTGCTCCACGACCTGGTCATCACGGCCGGAATCTACGGCATCACCGGCTTCGAGATCACGCCTGCTGCCGTCATCGGCTTCCTGACGATCCTCGGCTACTCGCTGTACGACACCGTTGTGGTGTTCGACAAGATCCGGGAGAACACCTCCGAGTGGGGCGACAAGGCGACGCGCACCTTCGGTGAGACGGTGAACCTCGCGGTGAACCAGACGCTGGTGCGTTCGATCAACACGTCGGTGGTGGCCATGCTCCCCGTCGCCTCGATCCTGGTGATCGGTGCGTTCGTTCTCGGGGCCGGCACCCTCCGCGACATCTCCCTGGCGCTGTTGATCGGTATCTTCGTCGGAACCTACTCGACCATCTTCATCGCGTCGCCGCTGTACGCGCAGCTGCGCGAGCGTGAGCCGAAGGTGAAGAAGATCGACCAGCGCGTCGTCTCGCAGCGGGCGAACCGCGACAAGTCGGTCGTGGCACCGGCGACGGCGGAGCAGCTCAGCGCGTAGTGGGATAATGGTGGCGGAGGCTCTCACATGACCGAAACCACGGCGCCGACCAACGCGTCGCTGCGGCGACTCGTTCCGCGACTGTTCTCCCGCGCTCAGCCGGCCGGGGCCGTCGACACGCTGATGCGCACCGTTCGGGCGAATCATCCGAAGGCCGACCTCACGATCATCGAGCGGGCCTACACCGTCGCCGAGCGGGCCCACGACGGACAGAAGCGCCGGAGCGGCGAGCCGTACATCACCCACCCGGTCGCCGTGGCGCAGATCCTCGCCGAGCTCGGCATCGGCACGAAGACCATCGCGGCCGCTCTGCTGCACGACACGGTCGAAGACACCGCGTACTCTCTCGACGAGCTGCGCGCTGAGTTCGGCGACGAGGTCGCCATGCTCGTCGACGGCGTCACGAAGCTCGACAAGGTAAAGTACGGCGAGAGCGCCCAGGCCGAGACCGTACGCAAGATGATCGTGGCGATGTCGAAAGACATCCGCGTGCTCATCATCAAGCTCGCCGACCGCCTGCACAATGCGCGCACCTGGGGCTTCGTCTCACCGGAATCCTCGACCCGCAAGGCGCAGGAGACCCTCGAGATCTACGCCCCCCTCGCTCACCGACTGGGCATCCAGGCGATCAAGTGGGAACTCGAAGACCTCTCCTTCGCCGTGCTCTCGCCGAAGCTCTACGTCGAGATCGAGAACCTCGTTCGCCAGCGCACGCCGCAGCGCGAGGAGTACGTGCAACAGGTCATCGAGATGGTCAGCGACGACCTGAAGACCTCGAAGATCCGCGGCAAGGTGGCGGGTCGGCCGAAGCAGTACTACTCGATCTACCAGAAGATGATCGTTCGGGGGCGGGAGTTCGACGAGATCTACGATCTCGTCGGCATCCGCGTGCTCGTCAACTCGGTGCGCGACTGTTACGCCGTGCTGGGCGCGATCCACGCCCGGTGGACCCCGATGCCGGGGCGCTTCAAGGACTACATCGCGACGCCAAAGTTCAATCTCTACCAGTCGCTGCACACGACCGTCGTCGGCCCGGGAGGCCGGGCCGTCGAGATCCAGATCCGCACGAACGAGATGCACCAGCGTGCCGAGTTCGGTGTCGCGGCGCACTGGAAGTACAAGGAACGTGTCAACTCGGGACGGGCCGGCACCACAGACGACCGCGGAGCCGACACCGACATGGCGTGGCTCGCCCGCATCTCGGACTGGCAGGCAGAGACAGTCGACCCGGGGGAGTTCCTCGACTCGCTGCGCTTCGAGATCGGCGCGAAGGAGGTCTACGTCTTCACCCCGAAGGGCCGGGTGATCGGCCTGCCCGCCGGAGCGACCCCCGTCGACTTCGCCTACGCCGTGCACACCGAAGTGGGGCACCGCACCATGGGTGCCAAGGTGAACGGGAGACTCGTTCCGCTCGAGAGCAGCCTCACCACCGGCGACGTCGTCGAGGTGTTCACCTCGAAGAACCCCGACTCGGGGCCGAGCCAGGACTGGTTGAGCTTCGTTCAGAGCCCGCGGGCCAGAAACAAGATCCGCCAGTGGTTCACCAAGGAGCGGCGCGACGAAGCGATCGAACAGGGTCGCGACTCCATCGCCAGGGCCATGCGCAAGCAGAACCTGCCGCTGCAGAAGCTGATGAGCCAGGATGCGTTCACCGAGGTGGCCAATCAGCTCAGCTACAACAACGTCGAGGCTTTGTATGCGGCGATCGGCGAGGGGCACGTCTCCACCCAGTCGGTGATCGAGAAGGTGCTCCAGTCGCTGCAGACCGAGGTCGAGAGCGACGACAGTGAGATCGACGTCGGTGTCGGTCGGCGCCCGCGGTCGACCCACAGCGAATCCGGGGTGCTCGTTCGGGGTGCCCCCGACATTCTCGTCAAGCTCGCGAAGTGCTGCACGCCCGTGCCGGGCGACGAGATCATCGGCTTCGTCACCCGCGGTGCCGGGGTGTCCGTGCACCAGTCGGACTGCCACAACGTGAAGTCGCTGCTGCTCGAACCCGAGCGCATGATCGATGTGGACTGGGCGCCGTCGTCGAAGAGCGTCTTCCTCGTGCAGATCCAGGTGGAGGCGCTCGACCGCTCCGGTCTGCTGTCGGATGTGACCCGGGTTCTGAGTGAGCACCACGTCAACATCCTCTCCGCCACCGTGAGCACGTCACGCGACCGCCTCGCGATCAGCCGTTTCGTGTTCGAGATGGGTGACACGACCCACCTCGATCGTGTGCTGAACGCCGTGCGGCGCATCGATGCGGTGTACGACGTCTACCGCGTCAGCGGCGGCTGACGCCCGAAAGGCTGCTCGCAGCCGGTCTGCCGCACGGATCTTGTGCGGCAGGTGGTTTGCGCTCTCGAGGTGTGCGAGGCACTGCTCGAGGGTGAGCCCGGCGCGGTCGATGACGGCGGTGAGCTGAGCGAGCGACGACGCACCGAACCGCGGCGTCGTGCGGGCGAGGTCGATCGCGGTGCGGAGGAGAGACGTGACGGCTCCGCCGGGATGTCGCGTCACGTCGCCCTCGCCGAGGATCACCTCGCGAATCTGCAGCCGAGCGGTGCTCGGCTGCCGGAACCGGGCTCCGACGGGAACACAGCCCTCGTGCCGCAGGGGAGGGAGCGGGCGGAGACCGTAGACCCAGAGTGCGCTCTGCCGTTCGACGATCACCCGCCCGGCCAGCAGGGGAGCGATCGCCTGCAGGCGGACCAGCATCGTCTCCGGCCTGTCGACCGGAGTGAAGCCCTCGTCGACCGCCGTCAGCTCCCCGTCGAGGCGAGCGGCAGAGAGTTCGGCGAGGCTGAAGTCAGCTGACGGGAACAGAACGTCGGGGAGGAGTCGGGGCATGACTCCATGGTGGCGCCGACGCGCGAACCGATGACCGAGCGGCGAGGATCTGTGGAGAAACGGGCCGAGGGGCCGGCTGTGCAGGGAGGGCCAATCGGCTTCGGGTGTTGGGCCCCGGGGGGTCAGCCCGGGGGATCAACCCAGCGCGTCGAGCCAGACCTTCCGAGCATCCAGAGCCTCTTGCAGCTCGGTGACCTTCGCAGCGTCGCCCGCCGCCTGCGCAGCGTCGATCTCGACCTGGAGCTTCGCGATGGCGTCGGTCAGCTGGCCGGCGAGGCCTTCTGCCCGAGCCTTCTTCTCCGGGTTGTTCTTCTGCCAGTAGTCCTCGTCGAGCTTGCGGACAGCTGCCTCGACTTTGCGGAGTCGTTCGTCGACGCTCTTGACCTGGTCGCGAGGGACCTTGCCGATCTCGTCCCACCGGCGCTGGATCGACGTGAGCCGGTCACGTGCCACGGTGCGGTCGGTCTCGGCGAGCAGAGGTTCCGCCTCGTCGAGCAGGGCCAGCTTCTGCGTGAGGTTGCCGGCGAACTCCTCGTCGTCTTTCGCGACGATCTCGGTGCGGGCTGCGTAGATCAGGTCGCCTGCGGCCTTGAACTTCTCCCAGAGCGTGTCATCGACGCGCTTACCCGCGCGGCCGGCGTTCTTCCACTCCGTGAGCAGGTCACGGTAGGCGTTGACGCCGTCAGCACCCTTCGGGATGAGCGCTTCAGCGCGCTCGACCAGCTGCTGCTTCTTGGTGCGCGCATCGCGGTGGGCGTTGTCGAGTTCGGCGAAGAACGCCTTGCGGTGGCCTTCGATGATCGTGCGGGCGTCGCGGAACCGCTTCCACAGTTCGCCGGCCTCTGTGCGGGGGAGCCGCGGCCCCTCCTGCTGGTGCTTCTGCCACCGGGCGAACAGGTCGTCGAGACGGGCGGTCACCTGCTTCCACTGGGCCTTGGCCGGGTCTTCGGCGGCAAGCGCTTCGACCTCGTCGACGATGGCAGTGCGTTCGGCGATCGCGCCGGCGAGCTGTGCCTTCGTCTCCTCCTGCTGCTTCTCGGTGAGCGACGAGACCGACTCGGTGAGGGCCTCCACCCGCCGCTTCAGCGAGGCGAGGTCACCGACGGCGTTCGCCGTCTCGACAGCGCTCGACAGGGAGGAGACGGCCTTGCCCACGTCGGCGGCCGAAGCGCCCCGCTTGACGCGCTGTTCGAGCAGCGTCACCTGGCCTGCCAGGTCGGTGTACTTGCGCTCGAAATAGGCGAGTGCTTCCTCGGGGGTGCCATCGGGATACTGGCCGACGACGCGCTCGCCTTCGGGCTCGCGAACGTAGACCGTTCCGGTCTCGTCGACGCGTCCCCAGGGATGCTGATCACTGCTCATCACGAAATTCACCCTACTGCACAGTGACGCTGGTGATGGTGGTCGGAACGGCGGGAGTCTCGCCGCCGCCGGTCGTGCCCGCATCGATCACGCCGGTCTTCAGCTGGTCGAGCCCGCCGGTGACCTGGCCGAGAACGGTGTAGCCGCCTGCCGCGTCTGCGGGGATGGTCGAGTCGGCGTAGACGATGAAGAACTGGCTGCCGTTGCTGTAGCCGTTGCCCGACTGGCGGGCCATCGCGAGGGTGCCGGCGGGGTAGACGTTGTCTGCCGGTGCGTTCTCGACGGGCCCGTACGAATAGCCGGGTCCGCCGCTGCCGTCGCCCTTGGGGTCGCCGCACTGCAGGACGAAGATGCCGGTCGTCGTGAGGCGGTGGCAGCTGAGTCCCGTGTAGAAACCGGCCTGCACGAGGGAGATGAACGACGAGACGGCCTGCGGGGCCGCCTGGCCGGCGAGGCTGATCGAGAGCGGGATGCTGTTGAGCGTGAGTGTGCCGGTCCAGTCGCGGCCTTCTGCGACGGTGGTCGGCGGCACGTCTCCGCTGTTGCTGCCGGCGTTCGGCGTCGGCTCGGCAGACGCGGTCGGGGCGGGCGTCGCCGAGGTGGAGGGAGCGGGCAGCGGCGTACCGGGCCCGCCGGAGAAGTAGAAGACCTGGACGACGATCGCGACGATGACCACGACGAGAACGACGATCACCGAGACCAGGTTGTCGCGCCGGCGCCTCGACAGCTGCGAAGCGTGCACGGTCTGGCGCGCCTGGTAGTTGCGGAGCCGCTGCTTGGCCTCGCGCGCTTCACGGTCTGAACTGCTCGGTGCCACGAATCCTCCGTCGACGACTGTTCTGGCGCCGGAAAGCGACAGACCCCCGAGAACTTTACGGCGAATCGGGTGTCGAGCTCAAAAGACCGGCCGAAAGGCCGCTGTCGGTGGCAGCTACTACCCTGAAGGAATGGTCGGTACACAGCAGGGCCTCCACTCCGGAGCAGTGCCTCTTGCGGTGCGCATGCGTCCGCGCAGCCTCGATGAAGTGGCCGGTCAGAAACACCTCCTGCGTCCCGGCTCGCCGCTGGTGAACCTCGCGACAGACTCGAGTGGTTCGCAGGGGTCGGTCTCGATCATCCTGTGGGGCCCGCCGGGAACCGGCAAGACGACCCTCGCGCAGGCGATCGCCCACAGTTCGAACCGCAAGTTCGTCGAGCTCTCTGCCGTGACCGCCGGCGTTCGCGATGTGCGCCAGGTGATGGAGGAGGCTTTTCGGGCCCGCGACCTCTACGGGGTCTCGACGGTGCTCTTCCTCGACGAGATCCACCGCTTCACGAAGGCCCAGCAAGACGCGCTGCTGCCCGGGGTCGAGAACGGCTGGGTGATCCTGGTGGCCGCGACGACAGAGAACCCCTCGTTCTCGGTCATCTCCCCGCTGCTCTCCCGCTCCCTCCTTCTCACTCTCGAGCCGCTGAGCGACGACGACCTCGGCGTGCTCGTCGATCGTGCGGTGACGGATGCCCGGGGCCTCGCCGGGCGGGTGACCCTGTCTGACGACGGCAGGGCGACGATCATCCGGCTGGCGTCGGGCGACGCGCGGCGCGCGCTCACGGCGCTGGAGGCGGCGGGCACCTCTGTTCTGGCCGGCGCTGCCGAAGACGAGACTGTGCCCGAGATCACTGCGGAGGTGGTGGCCCAGGCGGTCGACCGGGCCCTGCTGCGGTACGACCGCAACGGCGACGAGCACTACGACGTGATCAGCGCCTTCATCAAGTCGGTGCGCGGCTCAGACGCCGACGCCGCCATCCACTACCTCGCGCGCATGATCGAGGCGGGCGAAGACCCACGGTTCATCGCCCGGCGCATCATCATCTCGGCAGCAGAAGACATCGGTATGGCCGACCCCCAGGCGCTGGTGATCGCCACCGCGGCGGCCGACGCGGTGCAGTTCATCGGAATGCCCGAGGGGCGCATCCCGCTCGCCGAAGCCGTCGTCTACCTCGCGACCGCCCCCAAGTCGAACGCCTCCTACCTGGCGATCGACAAGGCCATCGCCGACGTGCGTGCCGGAAAGATCGGCCGGGTGCCGAAACCACTGCGCGACGCCCACTACCCCGGTGCGAAACGCCTGGGCCACGGCAAGGGCTACACGTACCCGCACGACAGCGACCTCGGGGTCGTGGCGCAGCAGTACCTGCCCGACGAACTGACGGGCACCGAGTACTACCGGCCCACCGACCACGGCAACGAGCGGGATGTCGCGGCGCGCCTGGAGAAGATCCGCAGGATCACGAGGGGGTAGCCCCGGCTGTGGTAATCTTCTTGCGGCCTACTTATGGGTGTCTTTAGCGCGGCTGCGAGAGACCCCGACAGGGAACGATGACTTCTGTAGCCGAATCATCTGGTCCATCCCTCGATTTCCGTGAATATCCATGTATTCACGGGTTCACCTTTCACCACTTTATTTGAAGGATGTTTGTGTCTACCAAGTCACGTACCCGCAGCCAGACCCGCCTCTCGCGGGCCCTCGGCATTCCGCTCACGCCCAAGGCGGCCAAGTACCTCGAGAAGCGTCCCTACGCTCCGGGCGAGCACGGCCGCACCAAGCGCAAGACCGACTCCGACTACGCGGTTCGTCTGCGCGAGAAGCAGCGCCTGCGCGCCCAGTACGGCATCCGCGAGGCCCAGCTGAAGATCGCCTTCCAGGAGGCCCGTCGCGGCAGCGGCCTGACCGGTGAGAACCTGGTCGAGCTGCTCGAGATGCGTCTCGACGCGCTGGTTCTGCGTGCCGGTTTCGCCCGCACCACCGCCCAGGCCCGCCAGCTGATCGTGCACCGTCACATCCTCGTCGACGGCGCCCGTGTCGACCGCCCGTCGTTCCGCGTCAAGCCCGGCCAGATGATCCACGTGCACGCCCGCTCGGAGGTTCTGCCACCGTTCCAGGTCGCCGCCGCCGGTGGCCACGTCGACGTTCTGCCCAAGGTTCCGGGCTACCTGTCGGTCGAGATCGACAAGCTGCAGGCCCGTCTCGAGCGTCGCCCGCGCCGTGCAGAGATCCCCGTGACCTGCGAAGTGCAGCTGGTCGTCGAGTACTACGCGGCTCGCTAAGCACCACACTGTTACAGATACGCTGAGGGCGGTCCACTTCCGGGTGGGCCGCCCTCTGTGTTACCACGAGAACCCTGTTCCCCTGCGAGCAGTGTTCCCCTGAGGTCGTTCTCGACGTGAAGGAGTACCCGATGACGGGTGGAGATATTGCCGGGCTCATCGCCGCCGGAGTGTTCGCTGTGCTGGTCGTCTTTCTGGCACTCCCGCTGATCAAGCTCGGCAGGGTGTTCGACGAGACCACGCTGGCCATCCGCGACGTGAGCAAAGGGGTGACGCCCATTCTCGAAGAGACCACCGTCACGGTGCAGGAGGCGAACAAGCAGCTCGCCCGCGTCGACGCCATCACCTCGAACGTTGCGGAGGTGACCGGCAACGTGAACTCGCTGGTCGCGCTGTTCGCCGCTTCGGTCGGCGGGCCCCTGATTCGCGTGGCCGGCTTCAGCGCCGCCGTGCGCGCTGCCATCCGCGGGGGGCGCGACCTGGCCGACTCCTCCTCCACAAGCACCGGTTCTGCGAAGAAGTCCACGAAGAAACGCTCCCGCAGAAGCGACTACTGACAGCCACTAAACTGGGCGACAGCCTGACATCCACCCCTGTATGACCCCCTGTATGAAGGAGCCCGTTGTGAAGAAAGTTCTCTGGTTCGCCGCCGGAATCGCGGTCGGAGTGGTGGCAGCCCACCAGATCAACCAGACGTCGCAGGGCAAGAAGTTCTTCGCCGAACTCGACTCGAAGATCAAAGACTTCTCCGACGCGCTCTCCGACGGCTACCACGAGCGCGAGAACGAGCTGCGCTCGGCCATCGGCGACGCCGGTGACGCCGTGAAGAAGGCTGCCAAGAAGTAGTGCAGACCGCAGACATCCGCCGTCGCTGGCTCGAATTCTTCGGCGACCGCGGCCACACGGTCGTACCGTCGGCCTCCCTGGTGAGTGACGACCCGACGCTCCTCTTCACGGTCGCCGGCATGGTTCCCTTCATCCCCTACATGTCGGGGCTGGTGCCCGCGCCCTTCCCGCGCGCCACGAGCGTGCAGAAGTGCATCCGCACCCTCGACATCGAGGAGGTCGGCAAGACCACCCGGCACGGCACGTTCTTCCAGATGAACGGCAACTTCTCGTTCGGCGACTACTTCAAGCAGACCGCCATCGAGTACGCCTGGGAGCTGCTCACCTCGAGCGAGGCCGACGGCGGGCTGGGCTTCGACGAGAGAGACCTCTGGGTCACCGTCTACGAAGACGACGACGAGGCCATCGGCATGTGGAAGAAGACGGCCGGCCTTCCCGACCACCGCATCCAGCGCCTCGGCAAAGAAGACAACTACTGGTCGACCGGCCAGCCCGGCCCCGCGGGCCCCTGCTCGGAGATCTACTTCGACCGCGGCCCGGCCTACGGCGCCGAGGGCGGCCCGATCGCCGACGAGAACCGGTACATCGAGATCTGGAACCTCGTGTTCATGCAGTACCTCATCGGCAATGTGAAGTCGAAGGTCGACTTCGACATCCTCGGCGAGCTGCCCCGCAAGAACATCGACACCGGCATGGGCCTCGAACGCGTCGCCTTCATCAAGCAGAACGTCGAGAACCTGTACGAGATCGACCAGGTGCGCCCGGTGCTCGACCTCGCCGCCGACCTCTCCGGTCGCCGCTACGGGGCTGTTCACGAAGACGACGTGCGGATGCGCGTGGTCGCCGACCACGTGCGCTCGGCCCTCATGCTGATGTCCGACGGGGTCACTCCGTCGAACGAGGGCCGCGGCTACGTGCTGCGGCGGCTGCTGCGGCGCACCGTCCGCAGCATGCGGCTGCTCGGCGTCGACCGTTCGACGTTCCCGGAGCTGTTTTCTGCCTCGCGCGACGCGATGTCGGCGGCGTACCCCGAGGTTGCTGCCGACTACGAGCGCATCTCGCGCACGGCCTACGCCGAGGAGGAGGCGTTCCTCCGCACCCTGACCGGTGGCACGACCATCCTCGACCTCGCCGTGCTCAAGACGAAGGAGCAGGGCAGCACTGCCCTGGCGGGCGACACCGCGTTCCAGCTGCACGACACGTTCGGCTTTCCCATCGACCTGACCGTCGAGATCGCTGAAGAGGCAGGTCTGGCCGTCGACCGCGGCGCCTTCGAGCGCCTCATGACCGAGCAGAAGCAGCGGGCGAAGGCTGACGCGAAGTCGAAGAAGCTGGGCACCGCCGATCTCAGCGCGTTCGCCGAGTTCCGGGCGGCTGGCGAGACCGTGTTCACCGGCTACACCGAACTCGAGACCGAGTCGACGGTGCTCGGCCTCATCATCGACGCGCAGTCGGTGAACAGTGCTGTGGCGGGTGAGCTGGTCGAGGTCATCCTCGCGGAGACGAGCCTCTACGCCGAGTCCGGCGGGCAGGAGGCCGACGCCGGTGTGATCGTCGGCGACGGCTTCGAGCTCGAGGTGCTCGACGTACAGAAACCCGTCAAGGGGCTCATCAGCCACCGTGCCCGGGTGACCAGCGGCCAGGTGGCCGTCGGCGACCGGGCTCGCAGCGTCGTCGACCGTGACTGGCGAAAGGGCGCAACGCAGGCGCACTCCGCGACGCACATCGTGCACGCGGCCCTCCGCGAGATCCTCGGCTCCACCGCTCACCAGTCCGGCTCGTACAACAAGGCGGGCTACCTGCGGCTCGACTTCACGTGGAGCCAACCGCTCTCGGCCGAGACGCGGTCGGAGATCGAGGAGATCTCCAACACGGCGGTTCGAGCCGACTTCGACGTCATCACCCGCGAGATGGCCGTCGACGAGGCCAAAGAACTGGGCGCAATGGCCCTGTTCGGTGAGAAGTACGGCGACGTGGTGCGCATGGTCGAGATCGGCGGCCCCTGGTCGCGCGAACTCTGCGGGGGAACGCACGTCGTGCACACCTCGGAGATCGGCCTGATCAACCTGCTCGGCGAATCGTCGATCGGTTCGACGAACCGCCGCGTCGAGTCCCTCGTCGGCGCCGACGCCTTCCGTGAGTTCGCCACCGAGCGAGCGATCGTCTCACAGCTCACCTCATCGCTGAAGGCTCCGCGTGACGAGATCACGAACCGCATCGCCGACCTCGTCGCCAACCTCAAGACCGCGGAGAAGAAGATCGCGGCCTACGAGGCGAGCGCTCTGTCGTCGCGCATCCCCTCGCTCGTCGACACCCGGGTGCGGGTCGGCGAGCTCTCGCTGGTCACCGCGAACCTCGGCGAACTGCGCTCGAGCGACGACCTCCGCAGCCTGGTCAACGGGGTGCGGGAACGTCTCGGGTCCGAGCCGGCCGTCGTGGCGCTGGCCGCCAGCGTGGGGGCGAAGCCCGTCGTCATCGCGGCGACGAACGAGGCCGCGCGTTCGCTCTCGGTGAAGGCCGGTGCACTGGCGAAACTCGCCGCTTCGGTTCTCGGCGGTGGCGGAGGCGGTAAAGACGACCTCGCCCAGGGTGGTGGCACCGACGTCATGGCGATCGACGATGCGCTCACGGCCATCCGCTCCGCGGTCGGTGACGGGCGGCAGTGATCCGCACAGAGACGCCGGGGCGCCGCTCGTGAGATCGGGCGTGCGCCTCGGCATCGACGTCGGGAAGGCAAGAGTGGGCGTCGCCCGCACCGACTTCCACGGCATCCTGGCGACCCCGGTGGAGACAGTGCCGCGTTCGACGACCGGTTCTGCCGACATCCAGCGCATCCTGGCCATCGCCGCCGAGACCGACGCGATCGAGTTCGTCGTCGGCCTCCCGCTCTCGATGTCGGGCGGCAGCACCCCGTCGACCGACGACGCGAACGCCTTCGCTCTGCAGCTCGCGGCTGCCGTCGATCATCCCGTCCGCATGATCGACGAGCGACTGACCACGGTCTCGGCGCAGGCGGCCCTGCACCGCACCGGGAAGAACACCAAGAACTCACGCTCAGTCATTGATCAAGTAGCCGCCGTTATACTTCTGCAACATGCCCTCGACGTCGAGCGCTCCTCCGGTAACCCGCCCGGACTGCTTGTCGACCCGAACCAAGGACTTACACGTGACTGACCCCCAGCCACCCGAGAACCACCCTTTCGCCGAATTCTTTCGCGAGACACCCTCGAACACCAGCCGCAGAGACGCGGGCCGGGTCGAGGAACCGCGCCGGCCACGACGAGACCGGCGGCCGAAGCGCCGCAGGTCCGTTCGCACCATCATCACGATCGTGGTGGCGCTGGTGCTGGTCGGCGGCCTCGTCGCGGCCGGCAGCGCGGTGTTCCTCTCCTACCAGCCGCAGATCGAGAAGTTCGTCGCCGGCTCGGACAACGCCGAGGACTACACCGGCACCGGCACCGACGAGAAGGTCTCGTTCGTCATCAACGACGGTGACGTGGGCGAGATGATCGGTGACAACCTCGAGAAGGAGGGTGTGGTCAAGACCTCTGCTGCCTTCTACAACCTGCTGCTCTCGCAGCCCGACATCGTCTTCCAGCCCGGCACCTACACGCTCTCGAAGGAGATGAGTGCCCAGGCTGCGCTCACCGCCCTCGAAGACCCGGCGAACCACGTCACGGCGAATGTCGTGATTCCCGAGGGAACCGTGGCTGCCGACGTGCTCACGACCCTCTCGACCGACACCGGCGTTCCCCTCGCCGATCTGCAGGCCGAGGCCGCCAACTACACCCAGTTCGGCATCGATGCCTCTGCTCCGAACATCGAGGGCTACCTGTTCCCGGCGACCTACTCGTTCGAGCCGAACACCAGCGCCAAAGACCTCCTGCAGACGATGGTCAACCGCACGTACCAGTCGCTCGATGCGGCCGGTGTCGCGGTGGCCGACCGCGAGAAGGTGCTGACGCTGGCCTCGGTCGTGCAGAAGGAGGCCCGGCTCGAGCCCGACTTCTACAAGGTGGCCCGGGTCTTCACGAACCGCATCGCCGACGACATGCCGCTGCAGTCCGATGCCACCGTGGCGTACGGCACGGGGGAGAAGCGGGTCGACACGACCGATGCCGAACGGAACGACGAGTCGAACAAGTACAACACCTACGTGTACACCGGCCTGCCGGTCGGCCCGATCTCGAACCCCGGCGACACCGCGATCGATGCGGCCGTGCACCCGGCCGACGGTCCGTGGGTCTACTTCGTGACCGTCAACCTCGACACGGGTGAGACGGTGTTCTCGACGACCCTCGACGAGCACAACAGAGCGGTCGAGCAGTACCAGGCGTGGTCGGCGGCGAACCCGGGCGCCGGGGGATGACCGAGCGGGAGGCGCGGGCCCGCCTGAGGCTCGCGGTTCTCGGTTCGCCGATCGAACACTCGAAGTCGCCGGCGCTGCACGCCGCCGCCTATCGCGTTCTCGGTTTCGAGGCAGACTACGGCTCTGCCGAGGTGGGTCGCGGGATGCTCGGAGCCTTCGTCGACCGACTCGACGGAACGTGGCGCGGGCTGTCGCTGACGATGCCCCTCAAGGAGGAGGCCGCGCCGCTGCTCGACGCGGTCGACCGCAATGCGACCCTCACCGGAGCGGTCAACACCGTGCTGTTCCGCGGGCGCGGCCAGCGGGAGGGCTTCAACACCGACGTGGCCGGGATCGTCCATGCGCTCGGCGATGCCGGGGTTCAGTCGGCACGCTCCGTTCTGGTGCTCGGGGCCGGGGCGACCGCGCGATCCGTCGTCGTCGCCGCAGCGAACCTCGGTGCCGAGAGTGTCGTCATCGCCGCACGCTCCGAAGCGCGGGCCACGGCGTCGGTCGAGGTGGCTCATGCCGCAGGGCTTCGGGCACGCAGCATCCCGCTCGCCGACGCGCTCGGCGGAATCGTCGACGCACCGGTCACCATCAGCACGCTGCCGGGCGGCGCGTTGGAGGAGAGCGATGTGACACACGTGCGACCCGGCGAGGGGTCGGTGCTGCTCGACGTGGCCTACGCCCCGTGGCCGAGCCCGCTCGGGGCGACCTGGCAGGCGAACGGCGCGGTCGTGGTCTCTGGCCTGCTGATGCTGGTGCACCAGGCGCTGGTGCAGGTGCGCATCTTCGTGCAGGGCGACCCGGAGCTCGCGCTGCCCGACGAGGCCGAGGTACTCGCGGCGATGCTGGGTGCGGTGGGGCTGCCGGGCTGAGCCCCGCTGCTGCCGCCGCCTGCCTGCGAGGCCCCGGCCCTCTGCTCCGCCCCTGCTCGGCTCGGCCCCAACACTCTGCTCCGCCCCGGCTCGGCTCGGCCGGCCCCGAGACTGTGGGAGGATTTCAGCATGCTCCGTTGGCTCACAGCCGGAGAATCCCACGGCCCCGAACTCATTGCCATCCTTGAGGGCCTGCCGTCGGGAATCCCGGTCTCCGTTGAAGATGTCCGTGCCGATCTCGCGCGCCGAAAGCTCGGCTACGGCCGGGGCGCGCGCATGAAGTTCGAGCAGGACGAGGTGTCGCTCTCGGGCGGCATCGTTCACGGTTTCACGCTCGGCAGCCCCGTCGCCATCCGCATCGGCAACACCGAGTGGCCGAAGTGGACCGAGGTGATGGGTGCAGCGCCACTCGAGGGCGACCTGAAGTCGACCGGCCGCGGGGCGCCGCTCACCCGGCCCCGGCCCGGCCACGCCGACCTCGTCGGCATGCAGAAGTACGGCTTCGACGAGGCCCGCCCGATTCTCGAACGCGCCAGCGCCCGTGAGACGGCAGCCCGCGTCGCCCTCGGCGCGGTGGCCCGCAACTTTCTGGCCGAACTCGGCATCACGCTGGTCAGCCACACTCTGTCGATCGGGCCGGTTCGTGTGCCGGAGGGCTCGCGGCTGCCGACGCCCGGCGATGTCGCAACGCTCGACGCCGATCCACTGCGCTGCTTCGACCCGGCCACCTCCGAACGCATGGTCGCCGAGGTCGACGACGCGCACAAAGAGGGCGACACGCTCGGTGGCGTGGTCGAGGTACTCGCCTACGGCCTGCCGCCGGGGCTCGGCTCGCACGTGCACTGGGACCGCCGCCTCGACTCGCAGCTCGCCGCCGCCCTCATGGGCATCCAGGCCATCAAGGGCGTCGAGGTGGGCGACGGCTTCGTCACCACCACCCGCCGCGGGTCTGAGGCGCACGACGAGCTGTTCGAGGTCGGCGGCCGCATCGGCCGGTCGAGCGACAGGGCCGGCGGCACAGAGGGCGGCATGAGCACCGGCACCGTGCTGCGGGTGCGCGCCGGCATGAAGCCGATCGCGACGGTTCCGCATTCCCTTCGCACAGTGGATGTCGCGACCGGCGGCGCGGCGGCCGCCAACCACCAGCGCTCC
The DNA here is from genome assembly GCF_002931235.1 of Subtercola sp. Z020. GTDB lineage: Bacteria > Actinomycetota > Actinomycetes > Actinomycetales > Microbacteriaceae > Subtercola. The sequence goes on from NZ_PSTT01000040.1 coordinate 40,632, forward strand.
GACGTCTGCGCGGTTCCGGCTGCGGGCGTCGTCGCCGAGGCGATGGTGGCCCTCGTGCTCGCCAACGCTGTGCAGGAGAAGTTCGGCGGCGACTCGGTGCGGGAGACGAAGCGCAACCTCGACGGGTACCTGGCCGCCATCCCGGAGACCCTCCGGAGCAGCGCCGAGACCGTCGAGGCACCGCCCCGCGACACCGCAGCGTCCGGCCCCCGCAGCGACACCACGAGCGCGGCGCCCGTGCGCGAGGGCTTCGACCCCGGCGCTCCGAACACCGGCACCCAGAACGGCGGCGCCCAGAACGACGGCCACGCGCCCGGTGACCCCACGGGCATCCGATGACCGTCGTCATCATCGGCCCGCCCGCGGCCGGCAAGACGCGCATCGGCCGCCGGGTCGCGAAGCTGCTCGGCCTGCCGTTCACCGACACCGACAAGCAGATCCAGGCCCTGCACGGCCCGATCCCCGCCATCTTCGAGAGCGAGGGCGAGCCGCGGTTCCGTGAGCTCGAACGGGCCGAGGTCGTCGAGGCGCTCCGCGGCGGCGGCGTCGTCTCGTTCGGTGGGGGAGCCGTGCTCAACACGGCGACCCAGCGCGACCTCGACGGGTGCCTCGTGGTGCTGTTCACGGCCACCGCAGAGGCCGTCGCTGCCCGTCTCGGCAACGCGAAACGCCCGCTGGTGCCCGACATCGAGGCCTGGCAGCGGGTCGTGGATGCACGGCGCGAACTCTACGAAGACCTCGCCGACTACACCGTCGACACCTCGCACCACCGCGCAGACGACATCGCCGACGAGGTCGCCGCGTGGGTCAGAACCCGACTGGGAAGAGCCTCATGACCACCGATATGCCGATCGACCTGCCTGCGGACACCCCCACAGTGATCACCGTGCCGGGCACAGCGCCCTACGACGTGATCGTCGGGCGCGGGGTGCTCGCGAACCTCGGCCAGGCGTTCGCTCCGGGGGTTCGCAAGGTGCTGATCGTGCACGCCCCGCAGCTCTCCGACTGGGCGTCGTCGCTCCGCGACGGGTTGAAGGGCGACTTCGAGGTGCTGCTCGCCGAGATCCCCGACGGAGAGGGTGCCAAGCGCATCGAGGTCGCCTCGTTCCTCTGGCAGATCCTCGGCCAGGCCGACTTCACGCGTTCCGACGCGATCGTCGGCTTCGGCGGCGGCGCGACCACCGACCTCGCCGGCTTCGTCGCCGCGACCTGGTTGCGCGGAGTGCAGCTCATCCAGGCCCCGACCACGCTGCTCGGCATGGTGGATGCGGCCGTCGGCGGCAAGACCGGCATCAACACCGCCGAGGGCAAGAACCTGGTGGGAGCCTTCTACGCCCCCCGCGCTGTGCTCGCCGACCTCGACACCCTCGTCAGCCTGCCGCGCAACGACCTGCTGGCGGGCTTCGCCGAGGTCGTCAAGGCCGGCTTCATCGCCGAGCCCGAGATCCTCGACATCATCGAGGCTGATGTGGATGTCGCGACCGACCCGCTGAGCCCCGAGTTCCGTCGGCTCGTCGAACTGTCGATCGCGCTGAAGGCGCGGGTCGTCGGCGAAGACTTCAGGGAGTCGGGCCTCCGCGAGATCCTGAACTACGGGCACACCCTCGGTCACGCGATCGAGCACACCGAGCGCTACCAGTGGCGGCACGGTGCGGCCGTCTCCGTCGGAATGGTGTTCGCCGCCGAACTCGGGCGCCTCACCGGCTCGCTCTCCGACGAGGCCGTCGAGCGCCACCGCCGGGTTCTCGAATCGCTCACACTGCCGACCAGCTACCCCGTCGGCCGCTGGAACACGCTGCTCGCGGCGATGCAACGCGACAAGAAGGCGCGGGGCAGCATGCTGCGCTTCATCGTGCTCGACGACATCGCGAAGCCGACCGTGCTGCAGGGGCCGGAGACGGCCCTGCTGTTCGCGGCGTATCAGGAGATCGGCTCGTGACGACCCACGTTCTCGTGCTGAACGGCCCGAACCTCGGGCGGCTCGGCAGCCGTGAGCCCGATGTCTATGGGCACCAGGATCTGGCTGCGCTCCAGCTGCTGCTCGACGACAGCGCGCCGGCGGGGTTCACCGTCGAGGTTCGGCAGACCGACAGCGAGTCGGAGCTGATCGCCTGGCTGCACGGGGCCGTGGATGCCCGAACCCCGGTCATCCTGAACCCCGCCGCCTTCACGCACTACTCGTACGGGCTGCGGGATGCCGCCGCTCTCGTCACGAAGGCCGGAGTGCCGCTGATCGAGGTGCACATCTCGAACCCGCACGCGCGCGAGACGTTCCGGCACACCAGCGTGATCTCGGGCATCGCCACCGGGGTGATCGCGGGATTCGGATTCGACGGCTACCGCATGGCCCTCGAACACCTCGCGCGCATCTCGACTACACTGTGATGTCGGGTCGGAACGGCCCCCTCCCACTTCCCAACCGAATGGATCCACCTCTCTCATGGCCTCGACAAGCGACATCCGTAACGGCGTAGTGATGAAGATCGACGGCCAGCTCTGGGCTGTCATCGAATTCCAGCACGTCAAGCCCGGCAAGGGTGGCGCCTTCGTGCGCACCAAGATCAAGAACGTGCTCTCGGGCAAGGTCGTCGACCGTACCTTCAACGCCGGCGCGAAGATCGAGACGGCCAACGTCGACCGTCGCGACTACACCTACTCGTACAACGACGGCCAGGACTTCGTGTTCATGGACAATGACACCTACGAGCAGCTGAGCGTGAGCGACAAGGTCGTCGGCGACGCGAAGAACTACATGCTCGAGAACCAGCCCGTCACGATCGCCCTGCACGAAGACGCACCCCTCTATGTGGAGCTGCCGGCGTCTGTGACGCTCGAGATCACCTACACCGAGCCGGGCCTGCAGGGCGACCGGTCGACCGGTGGCACCAAGCCCGCCACGGTCGAGACCGGCGCCGAGATCCAGGTGCCGCTCTTCCTCGAGCAGGGCACCAAGGTCAAGGTCGACACCCGCACCGGCGACTACCTCGGCCGCGTCAGCGACTAGGGCGCCCCTTCTCGATGAGTGCACGCACCAAGGCCCGTAAGCGGGCGCTCGACGTTCTGTACGCGGCAGACGTTCGCCAGATCTCGATCAACGAGTCGCTCGCGGCCGAGGCGGCCCGGGCGCTGACCGAGCCCTCCCGCGAGGCGTCGTGGGAGTACGCCCGCGAGATCGTCGACGGCGTCGTCGCCCACGGCTACGAGATCGACGAACTGATCGAGACCTACGCCGTCGGGTGGACCCTCGGCCGCATGCCGCACGTCGACAGGGCACTGCTGCGCATCGGCATCTGGGAGATCCTCTACAACGACGCGGTTCCGGATGCCGTGGCCATCGCCGAGGCTGTCGAAGCCGCGCAGTCGATGTCGACCGACGACTCGGCCGGCTTCCTCAACGGCATCCTGGCCAAGATCGCCCAGACGAAGGGCGTCGCCCACTAGCTGGTAGGCTGGCGTCATCACGACAACCTTTAAGAGCCGTACTGTGAGACGGAGAAGGGAGTCAGGGAATGGCGCGCACTGTGCTGTCTCAGGCTGACATTTCGCGGGCGCTGACCCGCATCTCGCACGAGATCCTCGAGTCCAACCGCGGAGCCGCGGGGCTCGTCATCCTCGGCGTTCCGACGCGCGGCGTGTTCCTAGCCCGGCGCATCGCAGAGATCATCCAGCGTATCGAACCGGGTGCACCGGCCTCGCTGGTGGGGGCGCTCGACGCGACGATGTACCGCGACGACCTCGCCCGGAACGTGACCCGCACCCCGCAGCCGACCGACATTCCGGCCGGGGGAGTCGACGGCAAAACCGTGGTGCTCGTCGACGACGTGCTCTACTCCGGCCGCACCATCCGCGCGGCGCTCGACGCACTCAGCGACATCGGCCGCCCGCGCGTGGTGAGGCTCGCCGTGCTGGTCGACCGCGGGCACCGCGAGCTGCCGATCCGCGCCGACTTCGTGGGCAAGAACCTGCCGACCTCGACCGACGAGCGCATCAACGTGCGGCTCGGCGAGGTCGACGAGGTCGAAGAGGTGAGCATCGAAGGCCCGAGGGTCTTCCACGACGGCTACGACGAAGGCAGCGACGAACCCGACGGAGGCACCCGTTGAGGCACCTCCTGTCGACGAAGAACCTGAGCCGCGACGAGGCCCTGCAGATCCTCGACGTCGCCGAAGACATGGCCGCGGTCAACGAGCGTGAGGTCAGGAAGCTGCCCGCCCTCCGCGGCAAGACGATCGTGAACCTCTTCTTCGAGGATTCCACCCGCACGCGCATCTCGTTCGAGGCTGCCGCCAAACGCCTGAGCGCCGACGTCATCAACTTCAGCGCCAAGGGGTCGAGCGTCTCGAAGGGCGAGAGCCTCAAGGACACGGCGCAGACTCTGGCGGCGATGGGTGCCGACGGCGTCGTCATCCGGCACCACGCCAGCGGTGCGCCGCAGGTGCTCGCCGAGAGCGACTGGATCGACGCCCCCATCGTGAACGCGGGCGACGGCACGCACGAGCATCCCACCCAGGCGCTGCTCGACGCCTTCACGATCCGGCGTCGGTTGTTCGGCAGCACGAGCCGCGGCCGCGACCTCGCCGGTGTGAGCGTGGTGATCGTCGGCGACATCCTGCACTCCCGCGTCGCGCGTTCGAACCTGTGGCTGCTCGAGACGCTCGGTGCCGCGGTGACCTTCGTCGCGCCGGCCACACTCATTCCGTTCGGCGCCGAGGCGGCGAACTGGCCGGCGGCAATCAGCTACGACCTCGACGGAACGCTCCGCGAGACGCGGCCCGACGTCGTCATGATGCTGCGCATCCAGAGCGAACGGATGAACGCCGCCTTCTTTCCCAATGCCCGCGAGTACGCGCGAGAGTGGGGTCTCGACGACGCGCGGCTCGCCGCGCTCGGCCCCGATACGATGGTGATGCACCCCGGCCCCATGAACCGCGGCCTGGAGATCTCCGCTGCGGCAGCAGACTCGCCCCGGTCGACCGTGCTCGAGCAGGTCGCGAACGGAGTCTCCGTGCGCATGGCGGTTCTCTACCTGCTCGTGTCGGGCCAGGCCGGCGAAGGAAAGGCGAACGCGTGAGCAACCCCACCTACCTGATCGTCGGGGCGACCCTCCCGACCGGCGAGCGAGCCGACCTGCTGGTTCAGGATGCCCGGCTCACCCATGTCGGGCGTGACGCCTCCGGCGAGAGCAGCAGCGACGCCATCCGCATCGACGCCGACGGCCTCGTCGCGCTGCCCGGGCTCGTCGACCTGCACACCCACCTCCGGGAGCCCGGCTTCGAGCAGAGCGAGACCGTGCTGAGCGGCACCCGAGCCGCCGCGGCGGGCGGTTTCACGAGCGTCTTCCCGATGGCGAACACGCTTCCCGTCTCCGACACCGCCGGAGTGGTCGAGCAGGTCATGACGCTCGGCGACGACGCGGGCTACGCGACCGTGCGCCCCATCGGCGCCGTGACGGTGGGCCTCGCCGGGGAGCGCCTCAGCGAGATCGGCGCAATGGCGCACTCGAAGGCCCGCGTGCGGGTGTTCTCCGACGACGGCAAGTGCGTGCACGATTCGCTGCTGATGCGCCGCGCCCTCGAATACGTGAAGACGTTCGATGGCGTCGTGGCGCAGCACGCCCAGGACCCGCGGCTCACCGAGAACGCGCAGATGAACGAGGGCGCCCTCTCGAGCGAACTCGGGCTGAAGGGCTGGCCGGCCGTCGCCGAGGAGTCGGTCATCGCCCGCGACGTGCTGCTCGCCGAGCACGTGGGAGCACGGCTGCATGTCTGCCACGTCTCCACCGCCGGGTCGGTCGAGGTCATCCGCTGGGCGAAGTCCCGCGGCATCGTCGTCACCGCCGAAGCCACCCCGCACCACCTGCTGCTGACCGAAGACCTGGCGCGCAGCTACGACGCCCGGTACAAGGTGAACCCGCCCCTTCGCCGCGACGAAGACGTGCGCGCACTGCGGGAGGGCCTCGCCGACGGCACGATCGACATCATCGCGACCGACCACGCCCCGCACCCGAGGGAGTCGAAGGAATCGGAGTGGGATGCGGCGAGCTTCGGCATGGTCGGCCTCGAGTCGGCGCTGAGCGTGGCCCAGACGGCCCTGGTCGACACCGGCCTGCTCACCTGGAACGACATCGCCCGGGTGCTCTCCCGCACCCCCGCCGAGATCGGCCGGCTCGCCGACCACAGCCACTCCTTCGAACCCGGGTCGCCGGCGAACTTCGCCCTGCACGACCCGAGCACGTCGACGACGTTCGAGCTCGACCGCCTGGCCGGCAAGAGTGACAACTCGCCGTTCCTCGGCCGCACCCTCTCGGGTCGCGTGGAGCACACCTTCCATCACGGGTACCCGACCGTCTCCGCCGGCCGGGTGCTCGCGAGCGACACCGTCGCGGCCTCGGCCGCGCGCTGGAAAGCAGGTATCACCTCGTGAACAATCTCGGCCCCGCCCTCATCGTGTTCGCGGTTCTGGTCGTTCTCTACCTCGGCATGCTGCTCGGCTGGCGCGCGCGAAAGCGACGCCAGGCCGGCTTCGCCGCCGCCGCTGTGACTCCGCAGGATGCCGGTGCTCTGCTCCTGGAAGCCCCCATGCTCTACGTGGCGACCACTCCCGCGAACAAGCCGCTCGAACGCCTCACCCTCCCCGGGCTCGCGTTCCGCGGCAGGGGAACCTTCATCGTCTGGGAGAAGGGCGTGACGCTCTCGATCAACGGTGAGCCCGACGTCTACGTTCCGTTCGGCAACATCCGCTCGATCGGAACCTCCACCTACACCATCGACCGCGTCGTCGAGTCGGGCGGGCTCGTACGCCTCGACTGGACCACGCCCCTGGTCGGCGACGAGAGGGCCCGCACGGTCGCCGCGACAGCGGGTGCCACCCGCACTGAGAAGCGGGCCATCCTGGCTGCCGCAGCCGCGGGCGACCGACCCTCGACCGCGAACATCGAATCGTACGTACGCATCCTCGACACCGCCGACAGCGCCCGCGTGCTGAGCACCGTGCAGGCGCACCTCCCCGCAACAGACACCCCCGACTCAGACACCCCGAAACAGGAAGGCCAGGTCGCGTGATCGCCACCGAACCGGCAGTATTCGTTCTCGAAGACGGCAATCGCTACGTCGGACGGGCCTACGGCGCCCGCGGGCGCACCTTCGGCGAGGCCGTCTTCGCCACCGGCATGACCGGCTACCAGGAAACCCTCACCGACCCGTCGTACGCCGGCCAGATCGTCATGATGACGGCCCCGCACATCGGCAACACCGGCACCAACGACGAAGACCTCGAATCGGCCCGCATCTGGGTCTCGGGCTACGTCGTGCGCGATCCCTCGCGCATCGTCTCCAACCACCGTGCGACCCGGTCGCTCAACGACGATCTCGTGCGTGACGGCGTGGTCGGCATCAGCGGCATCGACACCCGCGCGGTCACCCGGCACCTCCGGTCATCCGGTGCCATGCGAGCGGGCGTGTTCTCGGGGCCTGATTTCGAGCTGGCTCCGGATGCCCAACTGCGCCTGGTGCGGGAGAGCGCAGAGATGGCGGGGCAGAACCTCTCCAATCGGGTCTCGACGCCCGAGCGCTACACGGTCACGGCCGTCGGCGACAGGGTCGGATCGGTCGCGGTGCTCGACCTCGGGGTGAAGACCTCGACACTGAACTACCTCGCTGCGCGCGGCTTCGACGTCGAGGTGCTGCCCGAGTCGACCAGCTCGGCCGAGGTGCTCGCGCTCGAGCCCAGTGCGCTCTTCTACTCGAACGGGCCCGGCGACCCCGAGGCATCCGAAGGCCATGTGCAGGTGCTGCGCGACGTTCTGCGGGCCGGGGTGCCGTACTTCGGCATCTGCTTCGGCAACCAGCTGCTCGGCCGCGCGCTGGGCTTCGGAACCTACAAGCTGCCCTTCGGTCACCGCGGCATCAACCAGCCGGTGCTCGACCGCACGACCGGTCGGGTCGAGATCACGAGCCAGAACCACGGCTTCGCAGTCGACGCGCCGCTCACCGGCGTCGTCGACAGCCCCGCCGGCTTCGGCCGGGTCGAGGTGAGCCACATCAGCCTCAACGACGACGTGGTGGAGGGCATCCGCTGCCTCGACATCGACGCGTTCAGCGTGCAGTACCACCCGGAGGCGGCCGCGGGCCCCCACGACTCCATGTACCTCTTCGACCGTTTCAGAGACATGGTTCTCGCTCTGCAGAAGGATGAGATCAAGTAATGCCCAAGAGAGACGACATCACGAGCGTTCTGGTCATCGGATCGGGCCCCATCGTCATCGGCCAGGCGTGCGAGTTCGACTACTCGGGCACGCAGGCCTGCCGGGTGCTGCGCGAGGAGGGCGTGCGCGTCATCCTGGTGAACTCGAACCCCGCCACGATCATGACCGACCCCGACTTCGCCGATGCAACCTACGTCGAGCCGATCACGTGGCAGGTCATCGAGAGCATCATCGCCAAGGAGAAGCCCGACGCGATCCTGCCGACCCTCGGCGGCCAGACCGCCCTGAACGCGGCGATCGACCTGCACACCCACGGCATCCTGGAGAAGTACGACGTCGAGCTGATCGGTGCGAACTTCGAGGCGATCAACAAGGGCGAAGACCGGCAGATCTTCAAGGAGCTGGTGCTGCAGTGCGGCGCCGATGTGGCCCGGTCGTACATCGCGCACACCGTCGACGAGGCGGTGGAGTACGCCGAAGACCTCGGGTACCCGCTGGTCGTGCGCCCGTCGTTCACGATGGGGGGCCTCGGATCGGGTTTCGCCTACACCGAAGCAGAGCTCAGGCGCATCGTCGGCGACGGGCTGCACCAGAGCCCGACCACCGAGGTGCTGCTCGAAGAGTCGATCCTCGGCTGGAAGGAGTACGAGCTCGAGCTCATGCGCGACACAGCCGACAACACGGTCGTCGTCTGCTCGATCGAGAATGTCGACCCCGTGGGCGTGCACACCGGCGACTCGATCACGGTCGCACCGGCGCTCACGCTGACCGACCGCGAGTACCAGAACCTCCGCAACATCGGAATCGACATCATCCGCGCGGTCGGCGTCGACACCGGTGGCTGCAACATCCAGTTCGCGATCGACCCGGCGAACGGCCGGGTGATCGTCATCGAGATGAACCCGCGGGTGTCGCGGTCGTCGGCGCTGGCTTCCAAGGCGACCGGCTTCCCCATCGCGAAGATTGCGGCGAAGTTGGCGATCGGTTACCGGCTCGACGAGATTCCGAACGACATCACCAAGGTGACGCCCGCCTCGTTCGAGCCGACGCTCGACTACGTGGTCGTGAAGGTGCCGCGCTTCGCGTTCGAGAAGTTCCCGGCCGCCGACGCGACCCTCACCACCACCATGAAGTCGGTCGGCGAGGCGATGGCCATCGGCCGAAACTACTCCACCGCCCTGCAGAAGGCACTCCGCTCGCTGGAGAAGCGCGGCTCGTCGTTCCACTGGGACGGTGACGCCGCCGCACTGTCGAAAGAGGCGCTGCTGGCGGTCGCCGCGGTTCCGACCGACGGGCGGATCGTCACGGTGCAGCAGGCCCTCCGCGCCGGCGCCTCGATCGAGGAGGTCTTCGAGGCCACCAAGATCGACCCGTGGTTCATCGACCAGATCGTGCTGATCAACGAAGTGGCCGACACCGTCGCCTCCGCTCCGCTGACCGATGAAGACACGCTCCGGCTCGCCAAAGACCATGGTTTCTCCGACGTGCAGATCGCCGCTCTGCGGGCCACGACCGAAGACGAGATCCGGGCGATCCGGTACGGCCTGGGCGTTCGCCCGGTGTTCAAGACCGTCGACACCTGCGCGGGGGAGTTCCCGGCGCTGACGCCCTACCACTACTCGTCGTACGACTCCGAGACCGAGGTCTCGGCATCCGATCGCCGCAAGGTCGTCATTCTGGGCTCCGGTCCGAACCGCATCGGCCAGGGCGTGGAGTTCGACTACTCCTGCGTGCACGCGTCGTTCGCCCTCTCCGACGCCGGGTACGAGACGATCATGATCAACTGCAACCCCGAGACGGTCTCGACCGACTACGACACCAGCGACCGCCTGTACTTCGAGCCGTTGACGCTCGAAGACGTGCTGGAGGTCATCCACGCCGAGTCGGCGAGCGGTGAACTCGTCGGCGTCGTCGTGCAGCTCGGCGGCCAGACCGCCCTCGGCCTCGCCAAGGGGCTGAAGGCCGCTGGCGTGCCGATCCTGGGCACGACCCCCGAGGCGATCGACCTGGCCGAGGAACGCGGGCTGTTCGCGGGGATTCTGGATGCCGCGGGCCTCCTCGCCCCGAAGAACGGCACGGCATTCGACTACGCGTCGGCGGTGACCGTGGCCGAGGAGATCGGCTACCCGGTGCTCGTGCGCCCGTCGTACGTGCTCGGTGGCCGCGGTATGGAGATCGTCTACGACAGCCCGTCGCTCGAGGACTACTTCGTGCGCGTGGCGGGCCAGGGCATCGTGGGGCCGTCGCATCCGCTGCTGGTCGACCGTTTTCTCGACGACGCGATCGAGATCGACGTCGACGCGCTCTACGACGGCGACGAGCTCTACATCGGCGGCATCATGGAGCACATCGAAGAGGCGGGCATCCACTCCGGCGACTCATCGTGCACGCTGCCGCCCGTGACGCTCGGCCAGGATGTCATCTCGCGCGTCAAGACGGCGACGCTCGGCATCGCCGCGGGTATCGGTGTGCGCGGGCTTCTGAACGTGCAGTTCGCGATCGGTGCGGGCATCCTCTACGTGCTCGAGGCGAACCCCCGGGCATCCAGAACCGTACCGTTCGTGTCGAAGGCGCTCGGCATCCCGCTCGCCAAGGCGGCATCGCGCATCATGGTCGGCGACTCCATCGCCCTGCTGAAGCAGGAGGGTCTGCTGCCGGTGATCGACGGGTCGATCGTGCCGTTCGACGCGCCGGTGTCGGTGAAGGAGGCCGTGCTGCCGTTCAAGCGGTTCCGCACCAAGGAGGGCCTCGTCGTCGACTCGGTGCTCGGGCCGGAGATGCGCTCGACGGGTGAGGTGATGGGCATCGACCGCGACTTCCCCCGGGCGTTCGCGAAGAGCCAGGAGGCCGCGTACGGCGGGCTGCCGCTGTCGGGTTCGGTCTTCGTCTCGGTCTCCGACCGCGACAAGCGCGCGATCGTGCTGCCGGTGCTGCGCCTGCAGCAGCTCGGTTTCGAGATTCTGGCGACGGCCGGCACGGCCGAGGTGCTGAACCGCAACGGCATCAGGGCGCGCATCGTTCGCAAGTACTCGCAGGGCGTGGATGCGTCGACGGACGAACCGACGATCGTCGATCTGATCAACCGCAACGAGGTCGACATCGTGATCAACACCCCCTCGGGGCGGTCGGCCAGGGCCGACGGGTACGAGATCCGCGCGGCGGCGGTGGCGGCCGACAAGCCGCTCTTCACCACCATCGCCCAGCTCGGCGCCGCGGTTGCGTCGTTCGACGGGCGGAAGGCGGGCTTCACGGTGACGAGCCTGCAGGAGTACGCGTGGGAGCGCTCGGAGGCGCTGGAGCGGGCCGCACTGTGACGGTCGGCTCGGGTGCGGGCGTCGGTGCGGGCTCGGGTGCGGATTCGGCTGCGGGATCGGATGCGGGCTCGGGTGCGGGCTTCGGTGCGCGGCTCGCGGAGGTGTTCGCCACCCGCGGGCAGCTCTGTGTCGGCATCGATCCGCACGACTACCTGCTCGACGCCTGGGACCTGCCGCGATCGGCCGCCGGGGTGCGCGAGTTCGGTCTGCGGGTGGTGGATGCCGCGGCCGGCCGGGTGGGCATCCTGAAGCCGCAGGTGGCGTTCTTCGAACTGCACGGGTCGGCCGGTTTCGCGGCCCTGGAGCAGGTGCTCGAGGCGGCTAGGGCCGCCGGCCTGCTGGTGATCGCCGACGCGAAGCGGGGCGACATCGGAACGAGTGCGGAAGCTTACGGGCGGGCCTGGCTCGAGCCGGGTTCGCCGCTGGAGGCCGATGCGGTGACGCTCGCGGCCTACGCCGGTGTCGGCTCGCTGGTGCCGGTGTTCGAGCTCGCCGAGCAGCACGGCAAGGGAGCGTTCGTGCTGAGCGCCACGTCGAACCCCGAGTCGTTCGCCCTGCAGACGGCGCGCGCGAGCTGGCAGGGAGAGCACTACTCCTCCTCAGGGCTCGTCGCCGAAGAAGTTCTCACACACAACCGGGCCCAGGCGGGATCCGGCCACGGCGGCACGGGCCGCATCGGTAACATCGGACTCGTGCTTGGAGCTACGAAGAACCTCACCGACTACGGGATCGACCGCGGCGGCCTGTCGGCCGGCCCGGCCGTTCCGGTGCTGGCGCCCGGCTTCGGGTTCCAGGGCGCGACGTTCGCCGATGTGCGGCGGGTGTTCGGGCCGCTGGCGGGGTCGACGGTGGTCGCCGTGTCGAGGTCTGTGCTGCAGGCCGGTCCGCGAAGGCTCGAGCAGAGCATCCAGAACCAGGTCGACGAACTCGCCGCCGCGATCGGGGCATCCCAGTGAAGCCGCCGGAGGTCGACAGGATCGCCGCCTCACGGGCAGCCGTTGCAGCCCGTCGTGCCCGGGCCGAGGTGAAGAACGCCGTCGTCGCCGGAACGCGTGACGCCTCCGACGTCGTCGCGGCAGGCCTGGCCGACCCGGCCGGCGCGGAGGGCAGCCTCCGTGTGCGCGAACTGCTGCTGTGTATCCCGGGTCTCGGCCCGGTGCGCGCCGAGCGGGTGCTCGACCGGCTCGGCATCTCGCCGTCGAAACGGGTGGGCGGTCTCGGCCGGCACCAGCAGGGGCGGCTGCTGCAGTTCCTGGGGGAGCGCGCTGGTCGAGCCGGTGAGGCATCCGACGGCGCCTCGGCCCAGGCCGGAACGGCGGCGAACGGTGCGGCGGGCGGCGTGGGCGCGGGTGGCGGGTCGGCGGCCACCGTCGACACGAAGCTCGTCGTGCTCGCGGGGCCGACGGCTGTCGGTAAGGGCACGGTGTCGACCTACATCCGCGAGAACTATCCCGAGGTGAAACTCTCGGTCTCCGCCACGACCCGCAACCCGCGCCCCGGCGAGATCGACGGCGTCAGCTACTACTTCGTGACCGATGACGAGTTCGACCGCATGGTCGCGGAGGGCGAGTTCCTCGAGTGGGCTGTCGTGCACAACCAGTCCCGCTACGGAACGCCGCGCGGGCCGGTGCAGGCCGCGCTCGACTCCGGGCGCAGTGTTCTGCTGGAGATCGACATCCAGGGGGCGAGGCAGGTGCGGGCATCCATGCCGGAAGCTGTTCTCGTCTTTCTGCTGCCGCCCACCTGGGAAGAGCTGGTGCGCCGTCTGATCGGCCGCGGCACGGAATCGGGCGAGGAGCAGGCGCGCCGGCTCACGACGGCGAAGGTCGAACTGAAGGCCCAGAACGAGTTCGACCACCGTGTCGTGAACAACAAGGTCGAAGATGCGGCGCAGGAGGTCGTAGACTTGATGAATATTTCCGCTCTGCCCGCCCCGGCATGAGCGACGGTCTGTTCCGCTTTCAGACGCCATCCCCGATTCAAGGAGTAACCCCATGCCAGCCAAACCCCTCGGCATCATCGACCCGCCCATCGACGAACTGCTCTCGAAGGTCGACTCCAAGTACGCCCTCGTCATCTTCGCGTCGAAGCGCGCCCGCCAGATCAACGACTACTACGCCGACCTGCACGAAGGCAGCCTGTTCGACAACGTCGGGCCGCTCGTCGACTCCGGCATCGACGACAAGCCCCTGTCGATCGCGCTGCACGAGATCAACGAAGACAAGCTCACGGTGAAGGCGAACGCGCCCATCCCCGAGTAGTCAACCCTCCTGTTCGAAGAGCTCGCCGTCGCATCCCGACGGCGGGCTCTTCGTTTTCGTGCCCGCCACCGACCTGCCAGAGTAGGACCATGAACATCGTCGTCGGAATCACCGGGGGAATCGCCGCATACAAAGCCGTCGGCGTCGTTCGCGGCTTCGTGCTGGCCGGCCACACCGTGCAGGTCATCGCCACCGAGCACGCCCTGCGCTTCGTCGGCAAGCCGACCCTCGAAGCGATCTCCCGCAACACGGTGCACACCGACCTCTACGAGGGGGTCGCCGAGGTGCGGCACGTCGCTCTCGGCCAGGCTGCCGACCTCATCGTGATCGCCCCGACGACCGCGAACACCCTCGCCAAGCTCGCGGGCGGGCTCGCGGATGATCTGCTGGGCAACACGGTGCTCGCCAGCCGCGCGCCCGTTCTCCTCGCTCCCGCGATGCACACCGAGATGTGGCAGAACGCCGCCACGGTGGCGAATGTGGCCACCCTGCGGTCGCGGGGGTTCCACCTCATCGGCCCGGCGGTGGGGCAGCTCACCGGTTCGGACTCCGGGCCGGGGCGGATGTCGGAGCCCGACGAGATCGTCGCCGCCGGCCTTGCGCTGCTGCCCGGCGGGTCGGCGGCCGGCGACGCCGTCGTCGGTGGTGCTGCCGATGCACTGCCGGCCGTTGATGGACTCGGCGACGCCCTCGTCGGTGGTGCCGCCGATGCGCTGCCGGCCGCCGACGGAGACCTGAAGGGGCTCCGCATCCTGATCTCCGCCGGGGGAACCCGCGAGCCGCTCGACCCGGTGCGCTTTCTCGGCAACCGCTCCAGCGGCAAGCAGGGCGTCGCCTTCGCCGAGGCCGCCCTCAGCCGGGGCGCGCGCGTGACCCTCGTGGCCGCGCACCTCGAGGTGCCCGCGCCCCGGGGCGCCGAGGTGCACGCGGTCGAGACCGCCGAACAGCTGCGTACCGAGATGGTCGCGCTGCTGCCCGAGAACGACATCGTCATCATGGCGGCCGCCGTCGCCGACTACCGGCCGCGGGAGGTCGCAGAGGGCAAGATCAAGAAAGACGTCACCGGCGACGTGCTGACCCTCGAGCTGGTGAAGAACCCCGACATCCTGGCCGAGCTCGCGGCCGATCGTGCCCCGGACCAGACGGTCGTCGGGTTCGCCGCCGAGACCGCCGCCACCCGCGAGGAGCTTCTCGAGCTCGGTCGCACGAAGGCCGCCCGCAAACGTGCGGACTATCTTGTCCTCAACAGGGTGGGTTGGTCGGAGGGTTTTGCCACAGACGGCAACACGGTCGTGGTGCTCGATGCGGCCGGGCATATAGTGATCGAGGCCACCGGCTCGAAGCTGTCAGTGGCAAACAGCATTCTGAATGTGCTGGCAGACACCGGCAGTTCGATTCCCCCAGGAGCACTATGACCACCCTTCGCCTGTTCACGTCCGAGTCCGTCACCGAAGGCCACCCCGACAAGATCTGCGACCAGATCTCCGACAGCATCCTCGATGCCCTGCTGACCGTCGATCCGACGAGCCGGGTGGCCGTCGAGACGCTGGTGACCACAGGCCTCGTGCACGTCGCGGGCGAAGTGACGACCGAGGGGTACGTCGACATTCCCACGATCATCCGCGAGCGGGTGAACGCGATCGGCTACACCTCGTCAGACATCGGTTTCGACGGCAACAGCTGCGGCGTCTCGGTGTCCATCGGGGCGCAATCGCCCGACATCGCGCAGGGCGTCAACAACGCGTGGGAGACGCGGCAGGGCGTCGCCGACTCCGACCCGCTCGACCGCCAGGGCGCCGGCGACCAGGGCATCATGTTCGGCTTCGCGACCACCGAGACCCCCCAGCTGATGCCGCTGCCGATCTGGCTGGCGCACCGGCTCTCCGAGCGCCTCGCCGAGGTGCGCAGGACCGGGCAGCTCGACTACCTGCGACCCGACGGCAAGACGCAGGTCACCATCGGCTACGACGGGCTGGTCCCGCGCACGGTCGAGACGGTGGTGCTCTCGACGCAGCACACCCCGAGCGTGTCGAGCGAGCAGCTCGAGCGCGACGTGGCCGAGCTGGTCATCCGTCCGGTGCTCGACGACGCCCCGCTCGACTCGGCGGCGGCGCAGTTGCTGATCAACCCCACCGGCCGGTTCGAGATCGGCGGGCCGCAGGGCGACGCCGGCGTCACCGGGCGCAAGATCATCGTCGACACGTACGGTGGCGCGAGCAGGCACGGCGGCGGCGCCTTCAGCGGCAAAGACCCGTCGAAGGTCGACCGTTCGGCCGCCTACGCGATGCGCTGGGTGGCGAAGAACGCGGTCGCCGCCGGCTTCGCAGACAAGCTCGAGGTGCAGATCGCCTACGCGATCGGCAAGGCCGCCCCCGTCGGTCTCTACGTTGAGACGTTCGGCACGAACCATGTGCCCGAGCAGCGCATCATCGAGGCCATCCGCCAGGTGTTCGACCTGCGGCCGGCCGCGATCATCCGCGACCTCGACCTGCTCCGCCCGATCTACGCCCAGACCGCGGCCTACGGCCACTTCGGCCGCGAGCTGCCCGACTTCACCTGGGAGCGCCTCGACCGCGTCGCAGACCTGCAGGCCGCCGCGGGGTTGTGACCGCCGCCGAGCCCGCCCCGCCGCCCGCGGCCGCGTCGGCGCGTGCGGTGGCGCCGGTCGCGGTGGGGTCTGCGCCTGCCTCGGCCGACGCGGGCACCGTGGTGGCGCGTGTGATGCTCGAGTCGCCGCTGCCGCAGCTCGACCGGCTGTTCGACTACCGCATTCCCGCTGCGCTGCTGCAGGATGCCCAGCCGGGCGTTCGCGTCAAGGTACCGTTGCGCTCGGCCGGCCGGGTGTCGCGGGCCTACATCATCGAGGTCACCAGCCATGCCGACTATGTGGGCACGCTGAGCGACATCGAGGAGGTCGTGTCGCCGGTCCCCGTGCTGACCCCCGAGGTGTGGGAGCTCGCCCGCCGCGTCGCCACCCGTGCCGCGGGCAACGCGAGCGACGTCGTGCGCCTCGCCGTGCCGCCCCGCACGGTGCGCGTCGAAAAGGCCTGGCGCGCCCGCCAGGAGGCGGCAGAGGCCACCCGCGTCCAGCCCGCCGCGTCCCCTGGCCTCGCCACGCCGTCGGCACTCCCTTCTGCCACCGCCACCACCTCGGCACCAGCCGACCCCGCCACCACCCTCGAGACCGTCGCCGCCGACACCGCCACCACCCCCGCGACAGACGACGCCGACACCACCAGCACCACTGCCGCGGCGGCAGCCACCGGGGGCGGAGCGGGCGCCGCGACGGCGCCGAGCCCGGGCATCCGCGGGTACGGCGACCGCGTCGTCGAGGCGGCCCTCGCACAGCGGGCGCGGTTCGCGCTGACCGCGGTGCCGACCGTGCGGCAGACCGCGGAGGGCGCCTGGGTCGGCGCGTGGGCCGAGACGATGGCCGCCATGGCTGCCGTCACCCTCGGGCTCGGTCGATCATCCATTCTCGTCGTACCCGACTACCGCGACCAAGAGCAGCTCGAGACCGCCCTCCGCGGGGCCGGAGTCGACGCCGCAAGCATCTCGCCCCTCGACGCCCACCAGACCAATCCCGAGCGCTACGGACACTTCCTCGAGTGCCTCGAACCCGTTCCCCGCATCATCGTCGGCACCCGCTCGGCCGTCTACGCACCCGCCCACGAACTCGGCCTGATCGCCCTGTGGGACGAAGCCGACCCCCTGCACGACGAACCCCTCAGCCCCTACGTCAGTTCGCGTGACGCCGCGCTCGTGCGGCAGGAGCTGAGCGGCTCCGCCCTGGCGTTCGTGTCGCACGCCCGCAGCTCCGAGGTCGAACGGCTGGTCGAGATCGGCTTCCTCCGCGACATCGAGCAGAGCCCGCGGTTTCTGCCGAACGTCATCCCGACCTCGGCGCAGGTCTCGAACGATCGGCTCGCGCAGTCCGCGCGCATCCCGTCGAGCGCCTGGAACGCCGCCCGCAAGGCCCTCGAGACCGGCCCGGTTCTCGTACAGGTCGCCCGCCCCGGTTATGCGCCCGTGCTCGCCTGCGCCAGCTGCAACAACCCGGCGCACTGCCTGGTCTGCGACGGCCCGCTCCGCACCGCCACCCGCAACTCCCCGCCGTCGTGCGCGTGGTGCGGCGCCATCGCGGCGCAGTGGCAGTGCCGGCACTGCGAGGGCACGACGTTCCGTCTCGTGGGCCAGGGCAGCGCCCGCACCGCCGAAGACCTCGGCCGCGCGTTTCCCTCCACCCGCATCATCGTCAGCGACGGCACCCGTTCGCTCGGCGACGTGGGGTCGGCCCCCGCCCTGGTGATCGCGACGCGCGGCGCGGAACCGGTCGCGGCGGGCGGCTACCGGGCCGTTCTCCTGCTCGACGGCGAACGGATGCTCGCCCGCGAGTCGCTCACGGTCGCCGAGGACTGCCTGCGCTGGTGGTCGAACGCGATCGCCCTCGCGGCCCCACGCGCCCCCGCCATCATCGTCGGCGTCGGCGGCGAACTCGCCCGCACCCTCGTCACCTGGCAGCACAACCGTTTCGCCAGCGCCGAGCTCGCCGACAGGCGCCGCCTGCGCTTTCCGCCCGCCGTGCGCATCGCGACGGTGCGGGGCACGCCCGAGGCGGTCTCCCGGGCCGTCGCCGAGCTCCACGATTCGGTGCAGGGCGAAGACAGCGCGAAGATAGACGTGCTCGGCCCTGTGCCCGAGGAGGCCGACGACTTCGTGCGTTCCATCGTGCGGTTCGACTACTCCGTGGGTGCTCTGGTCGCCTCGACCCTGCGAGCGGCGGTCATCAAGAACGCGACGAGCCGCCGCAAGATCCCCGGCAAACCCGCCAACTACCGCCCGCCACCCACCCTGAGGGTGCGGTTCGACGACTTGGAGATCCTCGATTGAGACTGGTTTTCGCCGGAACCCCCGAGGTCGCGGCCCCCACCCTCCGCCGGTTGGCCGCCGAGCACGAGGTCGTCGCTGTCATCACGCGAACGGATGCCGCCCAGGGCCGCAAGCGGGTGCTCACCCCGTCGCCCGTGGCCGGTGTCGCAGAAGATCTCGGCATCCCGGTCATCAAGACGAACCGCCTCGACGACCGGGTGACGGCCGAGATCGCTGCGCTCGAACCGGAGCTCGGCGTGATCGTGGCGTACGGCGGGTTCGTGCGCGAGCCGCTGCTCAGCACCCCACGCCTCGGCTGGATCAACCTGCACTTCTCGCTGCTGCCGCGCTGGCGCGGCGCCGCACCGGTGCAGCACGCCGTCATCGCAGGTGACGCGGTGACGGGGGCATCCGTCTTCCAACTGGTCGCGGGAATGGATGCCGGACCGATCTTCCAGACGCTCAGAACGCCGATCGGGGCGCACCAGACCGCCGGCAGCCTGCTCGACGCTCTCGCCGACGAGGGCGCCGGGCTCATCGCCGAGGTGGTCGACGGGCTCGCGGCCTCGACCGCCGTCGCCACCGAGCAGACGGGGGAGCCGACCCTCGCGCCGAAGCTCAGCCTCGAGGACGCCCGGCTCGACTGGCGGCAGGGTTCGGCGGAGGTCTACCAGCGCCTGCGCGGCGTGACGCCCGAACCCGGGGCGTTCACCACGATTGCGGGGGAGCGCTTCAAGATCCTCGAGGCGGAGCCCGCGCGCGACACGCCGCCGCTGGAGCCCGGGCACATCCGTCTCGTCGACCGGTCACCGCTGGTCGGCACCGCGGATGCGCCGCTGCGGCTTCTGCGCGTGCAACCGGCGGGCAAGAAGGCGATGGCGGCGGCAGACTGGTGGCGCGGGGTCTCCGAGCAGACGGATGAGGTGGTGGCGGAGTGAGCGGCACGAACGGCAACGGCGGCACATTCGGAGGCGGCACAGGCGGTGGCGGGTCGCAGCCCGAACGCCCCAAGCACGGGCGGAGCGGCGCGAACCAGGGCCGCGGTGCGGCACCTGCGCGTGGCGGCGCCAGCAGGGACAGGGGCCGCGGGCACGGCACCGGCCGCGACCGCTCGGGTACAGCGCCCGGCCCCCGCGAGCGCACCCAGAGCGGCACCGCCGTGCAGCCCGCCCGTCGTATCGCGTACGAAGTCATCCGTGCGGTGCGCGAAGACGACGCCTACGCGAACCTGCTGCTGCCCACGAAGCTCGCGCGCGCAAAACTCAACACGGCCGACGCCGGACTCGCCACCGAACTGACCTACGGCACGCTCCGGCTGCGCGGCTACTACGACCGGGTCATCGAGCTGGCGGCGAACCGACGCATCGACGAGATCGATGGCCCCCTCGTCGACGTTCTCGAGCTCGCCGCACACCAGCTGCTCTCGCTGCGCGTCGCGAGCCACGCCGCCGTCAACGAGGCCGTCGAGCTGGCCCGGGTGGTCGGCTCCCGGTCGTCGACCGGTTTCGTGAACGGAGTGCTCCGCACGATCACCCGCTCGACCCCCGAGCAGTGGCAGGACCGCGTGCTGCTGAGCGCCGAGGGCGAAGACGGTCGGCTCGAAGTGCTGTACTCGCATCCGGCCTGGATCGTGCGCGCCTTCCGCCGCGCCCTGCTCACCGACGCCGCGCCCACCGCGCCTGTCGCCGACACGGCCGCCACCCCCACCTCCGCAGACCGCGCAGCGATCGCCGAGGTCGACCTCGTCGCCCTGCTCGAGGCCGACAACGAGCCCGCGCGCCTCGGCCTGATCGCCCTCCCGGGCCTCGCCGACCGCGACGCCATCACCGCAGACGGGCATCCCTCGCCCTACTCGCCCTTCGGCTTCATCACCGATTCGGGCGACCCCCGCGACATCCCGCAGGTCGAAACGGGCACCGTGCGCGTACAGGACGAGGGTTCGCAGCTCGTGGCCCTCGCGCTCACCCGCGCCCGGCCGGTCGAAGCCGGCGAGCGCTGGCTCGACCTCTGCGCCGGGCCCGGCGGCAAATCCGCTGTGCTCGCCGCCGAAGCGCGCGAGGGCGGCGCCACCCTGACCGCGAACGAACCCGTGCGCGCGCGGGCAGAGCTCGTACGGAACGCCCTCGCCGCCATCCCCGACCCGCCCGAGGTGTGGGAGCTCGACGGCACCACCGTCGGCGAGAGCCACCCGGCCGAGTTCGACCGCATCCTCGTCGACGCGCCCTGCACCGGCCTCGGTGCCCTGCGCCGCCGTCCCGAGGCGCGCTGGCGCAAGTCGCCGAAAGACGTCGCAGAGCTCGTCGCGCTGCAGTCCCGCCTCATCGACGCGGCTGTCGCGGCGCTGAAGCCCGGCGGCATCCTCGCCTACGTCACCTGCTCGCCGCACGTCGCCGAGACGCGCGGGCAGGCGACGGATGCCCTGCGGCGCCATGCCGGGGTGCTCGAACCCCTCGCCACCCAGGCCACGCTGCAGCACCTCGCCGACGCCCCGCTGGCCCTCGGTACCGACCCCACCCAGGCGCAGCTCTGGCCGCACGTGCACGGCACCGACGCCATGTTCATCGCCCTCTTCCAGAAGAGCCCCGCCGCCTGATCCCTCCCGCTCGCCGCGCTCGGCCAACCCCGGGCGCGGCGAGCGAGGGGGCGCAAAACGTCCCTCCGGCCCCGGGATCACGACGATATGCGTCCCCTCGATCATCGCGGCAGAGCGCGCGACGCGCGCCGCAGAGGCAGGCGCGGGGGCGCCCGGCTAGGCTGAAAGACGTGCCCGTGAGAATCGACCCCAGCATCCTTGCCGCCGACTTCGCGAACCTCGAGAGCGAGATCGCGCGGGTGGCGAGCGCCGACCTGATCCATGTCGATGTCATGGACAACCACTTCGTGCCGAACCTGACCCTCGGCATCCCCGTCGTCGAGAGCCTGCAGCGCGTCTCGCCGCTGCCCCTCGACCTGCATCTCATGATCACCGACGCCGACCACTGGGCCCCCGTGTACGCCGAGACCGGCGCCTACTCGGTCACCTTCCATGCCGAGGCGGCGACGGATGCCGTTGCCACCGCCCGGCGCCTGCGGGAGATCGGCGCCCGCGCCGGCCTCGCGGTGAAACCCGGCACAGACATCGCCCCCTACCTCGACCTCCTCGCCGAATTCGACATGCTGCTGATCATGACGGTCGAGCCCGGATTCGGCGGCCAGTCGTTCATGGCCGACACGATGCCGAAGCTCGCCCAGGCCCATGCAGCCGTGGCGAAGAGCGGCCTCGACGTCTGGCTCCAGGTCGACGGCGGCATCAGCGAGAAGACGATCGAGATCGCCGCAGCGGCAGGCGCCGACACCTTCGTCGCCGGGTCGAGCGTGTTCGGCGCAGAGAACGCAGCGGCCCAGATCGACCTGCTGCGCGAGCTCGCCGCGAAACACAGCCACTAATCTAGAAGTGTGAAGACCTTCGACACCCTGTTCGAGGAGCTCGGCGAGAAGCAGAGACTCCGGCCCGAGGGCTCCGGCACCGTGCGCGAGCTCGACGCCGGCGTGCACGCCATCGGCAAGAAGATTGTCGAAGAGGCCGCCGAGGTGTGGATGGCGGCTGAGTTCCAGAGCCTCGACGAGACGGCCGAAGAGATCTCGCAGCTGCTCTACCATCTGCAGGTGATGATGCTGGCGAAGGGCCTGAGCCCCGCCGACGTCTACAAGCACCTCTGACCACACCCCACGAAAGACCACTGATGCTGAAAATCGCGGTACCCAACAAGGGTTCGCTGTCGGAGACCGCTGCCCAGATGCTCGCGGAGGCCGGGTACCACGGCCGCCGCGACCCGCGTGAGCTCGTCACCGCCGACCCCACGAACAACGTGGAGTTCTTCTACCTGCGCCCCCGCGACATCGCGACGTACGTGGGTTCGGGCGCTCTCGACGTGGGCATCACGGGCCGTGACCTGCTGCTCGACTCCGAGTCGCCGGCCACCGAGGTCGCCGAGCTCGACTTCGGCGGGTCGACCTTCCGGTTCGCCGCCCCCGCGGGCGAGTTCAGCGAGTTGCACCAGCTGCAGGGCCGACGGGTCGCCACAAGCTACCCGGGCCTGGTCGGAGCGTTCCTCGCCCAGACGAACGTCACCGCGACCCTCGTCAAGCTCGACGGCGCCGTCGAATCGGCAGTTCGCCTCGGCGTGGCGGATGCCGTGGCCGACGTCGTCTCGACGGGCAGCACGCTGCGGAAGGCCGGCCTCGAGATCTTCGGTCCGGTCATCCTGCAGTCGACCGCCGTTCTCATCTCCTCCGGCGCACAGAGCGCGGGCGCAGACACGCTGCTCCGCCGGCTGCAGGGTGTGCTCGTCGCCCGCCAGTACGTGCTGATGGACTACGACGTGCCCCGCGCCCACCTCGACGCGGCCACCGCGATCACGCCCGGCATCGAGTCGCCGACGATCTCGCCGCTGGCCGACCCCGACTGGGTCGCCGTGCGCTCCATGGTGCCGCGCGCAGAGACGAACCTCGTGATGGACTCCCTCTGGGAGGTCGGGGCGCGCGCCATCCTGGTCAGCCCGATCCACGCCGCGAGGCTGTGAGATGACCCTCGCCGTACGCGTCATCCCGTGCCTCGACGTGGCCGCCGGTCGCGTCGTCAAGGGCGTCAACTTCGAGAACCTGCGCGACGCGGGCGACCCCGTCGAACTCGCTCGGCTCTACGCGGCGCAGGGGGCCGACGAGATCACCTTCCTCGACGTCACCGCAACGGTCGACGAGCGCGCGACCACCTACGACATCGTGCGGCAGACGGCCGAGCAGGTCTTCATCCCGCTCACGGTCGGCGGGGGAGTGCGCTCCGCCGAAGACGTCGCGCGCCTGCTGGCGAGCGGCGCCGACAAGGTGGGGGTCAACAGCGCGGCCATCGCCCGCCCCGAACTTCTCGGCGAGATCGCCGACCGGTTCGGCGCCCAGGTGCTCGTGCTCTCGCTCGACGTCAAACGGGCATCCGGTACCGAGTCGGGCTTCGTCGTCACGACGCACGGCGGTCGCCGCGAGACGACTCTGGATGCCCTGGCCTGGGCCCAGCGCGCGATCGAACTCGGCGCAGGTGAACTGCTCGTCAACTCGATCGACGCCGACGGCACCAAAGACGGCTACGACCTGGAGCTGATCCGCCTCATGAAGGGGCTCAGCAGTGTTCCGGTCATCGCCTCGGGCGGCGCAGGAAAGGTCGAGGACTTCCCCGAGGCGATCGCGGCCGGCGCAGACGCCGTGCTCGCGGCATCCGTGTTCCACAACCGGGAACTGACGATCGGCGACGTGAAGGCCGCCCTGGCGACGAGTGGAGTGACGGTTCGATGAGCGACCAGGCGACACCGGCCCTCCCGCTCGACGTCGAATCGGTCATCGCGCGTGCGCACTTCGACGAGAAGGGGCTTCTGCCGGCGGTGATCCAGCAGTTCGACAGCCGCGAAGTGCTGATGCTCGGCTACATGGATGCCGAGGCCCTCCGCCGCACGTACACGACCGGCCGCGTGACATTCTGGTCGCGCTCACGGCAGGAGTACTGGCGAAAGGGCGACACCTCCGGCCACGCGCAGTACGTGCACGACGCCGCCCTGGACTGCGATGGAGATACCCTTCTCGTACAGGTCGACCAGGTCGGCGTGGCCTGCCACACCGGCACGCGAACCTGCTTCGACGCAGACCACCTCGCCCCGGCCGTCGGCACCCCCCGGCCCGCGACGGACACCCACGACACGACTGACACCCACGACACGACTGACACCCACGACACGACAGGCGGATGACGGCGATGGCAGAACCCCGCACCACCACGACGACCCGCGACGAGTTCGACACCCTGCTCGACAGCCATCGCGTTCTGCCGGTCATCCGCACCCTCTTCGCCGACGGTGAGACGCCGGTGGGCATCTACCGCAAGCTGAGCGACAACCGGCCGGGCACCTTCCTGCTCGAGTCGGCCGCGCAGGGCGGCGTCTGGTCGCGGTTCTCCTTCATCGGCGTGTCGAGCTACGGCGTGCTGAGCGCCGACGGTGACCGCGCGGTCTGGATGGGGTCGGGTCTGAACACCGCGCGCGCCTTCCCGCACGGCATGCCCTCCGGGCCGCTCGAAGCCCTCGCCGAGCTCTACGAGGAGTGGAAGACGCCCGCGATCCCCGGGCACCCCCCGCTCACCGGGGGCCTCGTCGGCTTTCTCGGCTGGGAGACCGTTCGCCAGATCGAGCGCCTCCCGAACCGCCCACCGGCCGACTTCCCGATGCCGAGCCAGGCCCTCTCGTTCGTCTCCGACCTGATCGCTGTCGACCACCTGCTCGGCACGGTCATCCTCGTCTCCACCGTTCTCGCCGACGGTGACGCCGGCCGGGGTTCGGGTGACTCGGGCGGCAGAGGCGCCGACGCCGACGAACTGTGGCGGGATGCCCAGGCCCGACTCGACTCGATGCAGCACCGGCTCTCCCGGCCCGCGGAGGCCTGGCTCGCCGATGCCGACTTCAGCCTGGCGGCGGCTCCGGATGCGCGCACCACGAAGCCGGAGTTCCTCGCCTCTATCGACGTGGCCAAGCAGCACATCGTCGACGGCGACATCTTCCAGGTCGTCATCGCCCAGCGTTTCGACCTCGAGTGCACGGCCGATCCGATCGACGTCTACCGGGTACTCCGCACGCTGAATCCGAGCCCGTACCTCTACCTGCTGAACCTCGAATCGCCCGCGCGCGAACCCTACGCGATTGTCGGGTCGAGCCCCGAGGCGCTGGTCAAGGTCGGTGACGGCAAGGCGTTCACGCACCCCATCGCGGGTTCCCGCCCCCGTGGCGGCACTGTCGACGACGATCTCGCCCTCGAGACCGATCTGCTCGCCGACCCGAAGGAGCGCGCCGAGCACCTGATGCTGGTCGACCTCGCCCGCAACGACCTGCTGAAGGTGTGCCGGGCGGGCTCCGTCGAGGTGACCGAGTTCATGCGCATCGAACGATTCAGCCACATCATGCACATCGTGTCGTCTGTCGAGGGCGATCTGGCTCCGGATGTCACGGCCATCGACGTCTTTCGCGCCACGTTCCCCGCCGGCACCCTCTCCGGTGCGCCCAAGCCGCGCGCGATGCAGATCATCGACGAGCTGGAACCCGCCCAGCGCGGGCTCTACGGCGGAGTGGTCGGCTACTTCGACTTCGCCGGCGACGCCGACCTCGCCATCGCGATCCGCACCGCCGTCATCCAGAACGGTGTGGCCCGGGTGCAGGCCGGCGGCGGCCTCGTGGCCGACTCCGACCCCGACTCCGAATTCCTCGAGTCCCAGAACAAGGCGGCCGCACCGCTCCGCGCGGTGGCCATCGCGAACGCCATGACGAGGGTCGGATGAGCGGCGACGGGGCTGTTCGGCCCGAAGAGTCACCCGCCCGCGAGACCGACCTGCGTGCATCCCGTGCGCGCCGGCTGAAGTCGTACACGATCCTCGCCGTCATCGTCTGGAGCGCCCTGGTCTTCCTCGCCTGGTCCCAGCCGTGGTTCACCCTCGACGCCCAGGGCCGGTCGAACGACATCGTGCGGGTGACGGTGCAGGGGGCAGCGGCTGCGCCCGCTCTCTCGGCCCTCGCCCTCGCCGGGCTGGCGCTGTCGGCCGCCCTCGCGATCGCGGGGCGCGTGATCCGGGCCATCCTGGGCGTACTCGAACTCGTGCTGGGCGTCTCGATCACGGTCTCGTCACTGTCGGCGCTGGCAGACCCGGTGCAGGCCGGCCAGTCGGCGATCACTACTGCCACCGGCGTCGCCGGCACGACGTCGATCGGCCAGATCGCGACGACGGCCGGCACCGAGGCCTGGCCGTTCCTCGCGATCGTCGCCGGGGCGCTCATGGCGCTGACCGGTGTCGCGATCGTGCTGTCGCTCCGCCGCTGGCCCGAGTCGGGTCGCAAGTACCAGCCCGTCACGTTCCGGGCCGCCGACGGGCGCACCGCCGGGCATCCGGCCGACCTGATCGTGACCGACGACGACCACGACGCCGACGACCACGACGCCGAGGCCGTCGACGCCACGACGCGCGACGACATCACCGACGCCGACGACACCACACCCCGCGATGTCGACACCGCACGCAACCGCGCCGTCGACAGCTGGGACAGCCTCACCCGCGGCCAGGACCCGACGGACTGACGCCCGCCCGGTACACTTGACTTGACCCGCGTACACACTTTTCAAGGAGCAACATGAGCATCGAGTCAGAAGAACCGGGCCACGGCAGTTCGACCGCATCGTGGACGGCGGTGGTCATCATGCTGGTCGCCTTCGCGATCGGCACGGCCGCATTCTTCTTCAGCATCGTCTGGCTCGTCTGGGCCTCAGCAGGCCTCGTGGTCGTCGGTCTTCTCGTCGGCCTGGCGCTGGCGAAGGCGGGCTACGGCGTCGGCGGCACGAAATCCGCGGCGAGGGGTCACTGACCACCCGTGCTCTCCTCTCTCACCGCCGGGGCCGCTGAAGACGCGGCCGCCCGGCTCGAGCTGGTCGGTTTCGCCGAGGTCGAGCAGAAGGCCCTCGCGGCTCCGCCCGCCCTCGACGCCCTCGCCTTCCTCGCCCCGGCCGAACGCGTCAAGATCATCGCCGAAGTGAAGCGCTCGAGCCCGTCGCGCGGCGCCCTCGCGGCGATCGCCGACCCGGCCTCGCTCGCGTCGACCTACCAGTCCGCCGGTGCCAGCACCGTCAGCGTGCTCACCGAGGGCCGCAAGTTCAAGGGTTCGCTCCGCGACCTCGAACTGGTGCGGGATGCCGTGACCATCCCCGTGCTCCGCAAAGACTTCATCACGCTCGACTACCAGGTGTTCGAGGCCAGGGCGGCGGGTGCCGACCTTGTGCTGCTCATCGTCGCCGCCCTCGACCAGCCGACGCTCGTGCACCTGCACGAACTGATCTCGTCGCTCGGCATGACCCCCCTCGTCGAGACCCACTCGGCCGACGAGGTCGAGCGGGCTCTCGACATCGGAGCCTCCCTCATCGGCGTCAACGCTCGCAACCTGACGACGTTCGAGCTCGACCGCGACCTGTTCGGCACCCTCGCCGACCGCATTCCGGCCGGCATCATCCGGGTGGCCGAGTCTGCGGTGAAGACCGCAGCCGACGTCAGCCACTACCGCTCGAGCGGCGCCGACGTGGTGCTGGTCGGGGAGGCCCTCGTCACCGGCGACCCCGCCCGCACGCTCGAAGAATTCCTGGGAGTCTCATGACCACGCACCTCCGCGACGAGCAGGGCCCGTTCTTCGGGGAGTTCGGCGGGCGGTTCATGCCCGAATCGCTGATCGCCGCGCTCGACGAGATCTCGGTCGCCTACGACGAGGCCAAGAACGACCCGGCCTTCGCGGCCGAGCTCACCGAGCTGCACAAGACCTACACCGGCCGGCCCTCGATCCTCACCGAGGTGCCCCGGTTCGCGGCGCACGCGGGCGGGGCCCGGCTGATCCTGAAGCGCGAAGACCTGAACCACACGGGCTCGCACAAGATCAACAACGTGCTGGGCCAGGCGCTGCTCGCGAAGCGTCTCGGCAAGACCCGCCTGATCGCCGAGACCGGCGCCGGCCAGCACGGCGTCGCCACGGCGACGGCCGCCGCCCTGATGGGCATGAGCTGCGTCGTCTACATGGGCGAGGTCGACACCGAACGCCAGGCGCTGAACGTGGCGCGCATGCGTCTGCTCGGCGCCGAGGTCGTTCCGGTCACCACCGGAACGCGCACCCTGAAAGACGCCCTGAACGAGGCGTTCCGCGACTGGGTCGCCAACGTCGGCGACACGCACTACGTGCTCGGCACGGTCGCGGGGCCGCATCCGTTCCCGGTGATGGTGCGCGACTTCCACAAGATCATCGGCGAGGAGGCGCGCCAGCAGGTGCTCGACCTCACCGGTGCCCTGCCTGACGCCGTGGTGGCGTGCGTGGGAGGCGGGTCGAACGCGATCGGCATCTTCCACGCGTTCCTCGACGACCCCGATGTCGCGCTGGTCGGCTACGAGGCCGCGGGCGACGGCGTCGAGACGCTCCGCCACGCTGCGACGATCACGATGGGCCGCCCCGGCGTGCTGCACGGCTCGCGCAGCATGATGCTGCAGGATGCCGACGGCCAGACCCTCGACTCGCATTCCATCTCCGCGGGCCTCGACTACCCCGGCGTCGGGCCGGAGCACGCCTGGTTGGCCTCGATCGGCCGTGCCCAGTACGTGCCGGTGACCGATTCCGAGGCGATGTCGGCCTTCCGCCTGCTCTGCCAGACCGAGGGCATCATCCCCGCGATCGAGTCGGCGCACGCTCTGGCCGGTGCACTCGCGCTCGGTCAGCAGCTCGGCCCCGACAGCGTCATCCTGCTGAACCTCAGCGGCCGCGGCGACAAAGACGTGGAGACGGCGGCGCGATACTTCGGCGTGCTCGACGAGGCGGCGCTGGTCGCGACCGAACTCGAGGCGAGTGCCCTCGAGCCCGGTGACCTCGCGAGCGAGGCACTCTCTGACGAACTGCGCGCCGGCTCAGACGAGGCTGCGGAGCTGGCTTCGGGCCGAGGAGTGCAGCTGTGAGCGAGACCGCCGCCGCGGCATCCAGAACCGCGTCACCCGTCGGCACCCGCATCGCGTCGGCCAACGAACAGCGTGCCGGGGCGCTCATCGGCTACCTGCCGGTGGGCTTCCCGACCCTCCAGAGCAGCATCGACGCGGCCGTGGCGCTCGTGGAGAACGGCGTCGACATCCTGGAGCTCGGGCTGCCCTACTCCGATCCCGTGATGGACGGCCCGGTCATCCAGCGGGCGACCCAGACCGCACTCGAGAACGGCTTCCGCCTGCGCGATGCGTTCACCGCCGTCGAGGCGATCCGCTCGCGGGTGGATGCCCCCACCCTCCTGATGACCTACTGGAACCCTGTCGTGCAGTACGGCGTCGACCGGTTCGCCGACGACCTCGTCTCGGCCGGGGGAGCGGGTCTCATCACCCCCGACCTCACTGTGGACTCGGGCGCGGACTGGCTCGCGGCCAGCGACCGCACGGGCCTCGACCGCGTCTTCCTCGCCGCCCCGACCTCGACCGACGAACGCCTGAAGGTCGTCGTCGACAACAGCCGCGGCTTCGTGTACGTGGTGTCGACCATGGGCGTCACCGGGGCGCGGAGCGACGTCGACGCCTCGGCGCGCACCCTCGTCGACCGGTTGCGCGCGGCCGGCTCCACCAGCGCCTGCGTCGGTATCGGCATCTCCACCGGCGACCAGGTGCGCGAGGTGCTCGAGTACTCCGACGGTGCGATCGTGGGCTCGGCGCTCGTGCGTGCCCTCGGCGAAGACGGAGTGGCGGGCGCCGCGCGCGTCGCCGCCGGGCTGGCTGCTGGCACCGCCCGCTGACCCTTAGAATTGGGCTTGCCGTTTGCCCTCTTCGCAATCGCACCCCCGTATGGAAGGTCTACCACCAGGTGTTTCTGCCGCAGAGCATTCCCAGCCCGTCGATCAACTCGCTTGACATCACCGGGTGGATTCGTACGTTGGGCATCGACCTGCCCCCCACCTGGAACCTGAGCATCCGCATCTACGCGCTCTGCATCCTGCTGGGCATCATCATCGCGACCATCATGACCTCGCGTCGGCTCACCAAGCGGGGTGCGGAGCCGGGCATCGTTCTCGACATCATCCTCTGGGCGGTGCCGCTCGGCATCATCGGCTCCCGCGTGTTCCACGTACTGACCCACCCGGGCGACTACTTCTACCCGGGCGCCGACCTCCTGAAGACGCTCTACATCTGGGAGGGTGGCATCGCCATCTACGGCGGCCTGCTGGGCGGCGCCCTCGGTGCCTACATCGGCTGCCGTCTCACCGGCATCCGCCTGTGGACGTTCGGTGACGCCCTCGCACCCGGGCTGCTGCTCGCCCAGGCGTTCGGCCGGTTCGGCAACTACTTCAACCAGGAGCTGTTCGGGTACCCGACCGACGGCTGGTGGGGACTCGAGATCGCCTCTCCCAACCCGGCCATCCCGGTCGGCCTGGCCCCCGGAACCCTGTTCCAGCCGACCTTCGCCTACGAGGTCATCTGGGACGTCGTCGGCGTCATCGTGCTGCTGATGCTCTCGAGCCGTCTGAAGCTGCAGTGGGGCAAGGTCTTCGGCGCCTACCTGATCTGGTACGGCGCGGGCCGCAGTGTCTTCGAGACGATCCGCATCGACCCGAGCGAGATCTTCTTCGGGGTGCGCACCAACGTCTGGGCCTCGTGGATCTCCATCCTCGTCGGCCTGATCCTGATCGTCGTGCAGACGAAGCGCCACCCGGGTGTCGAACGCGGGCCGTACCGATCGGGCATCGCGTGGGTTCCCGCCAACGCTGAGGTAGACTCCAACGACAGGTACACCGACGAAGAACTCAGCAGCGACGATGCTTCTGGCGAGCCGGTGTCGACCTCAGCCACCACGAACCCCCCGCACACCGAGCCGAAGGCCACAAGCACAGTCGGCAAGAAGTAGCACCGCAACAGCAGTCGCACACCACTGCATCCCTTCACCATCGTTTTTCACTCGGGCCGCCGGCGTCCCAATTCTTCAACAACCCGGTGTCTCACCTGCCGGGGGGATGGATTCCAATGGTTGAGAACAGCACCTCTCCCAGCTTCAGCATGAACCCGCAGGCGCAGGGCATGTACGACCCTGCGAACGAGAAAGATGCGTGCGGCCTGGCCATGGTCGCGACGCTCCGCGGTACGGCCGGCCACGACATCATCGACACGGCTCTGGATGCCCTGCGGCACCTCGAGCACCGGGGAGCCGTCGGCTCCGACGCCGGTACCGGTGACGGTGCCGGCATCCTGACCCAGATCCCCGACGAGTTCCTGCGCGCCGTCGCAGGGTTCGAGCTTCCCGAGGTCGGGCACTACGCCGTGGGCAACGCCTTCCTGCCGCTCGACCACGACGAGCGCGAGAAGGTCGTCGCCCGCCTCGCCGAGATCGCCGACGAAGAGGGTCTCACCGTGCTGGGCTGGCGCGATGTTCCGGTGCGCCCCGACGAGCTCGGCCGCCTCGCCCGCGAGGCGATGCCGGCGATCAGGCAGCTGTTCGTCACCGCGAAGCACCACGATGCCGCGGGCAACACCCCCACGGGCATCCAGCTCGACCGGCTCACCTATCGGCTGCGCAAGCGCGTCGAGCACGAGCACGAGGTCTACTTCATGTCGCTCTCGGCGCGCACCCTGACCTACAAGGGCATGGTCACGACGCTGCAGCTCGAGCCGTTCTACCCCGACCTCAGCGACGAGCGCTTCGCCTCGAAGCTCGCTCTGGTGCACTCGCGCTACTCGACGAACACCTTCCCGTCGTGGCCGCTGGCCCAACCGCTCCGCATGATGGCGCACAACGGCGAGATCAACACAGTGCAGGGCAACCGAAACTGGATGCGGGCGCGGCAGTCGCAGTTGAAGAGCGAGCTGCTCGGCGACATGCAGCCGTTGCTGCCCATCGTCACGCCCGGGGCCAGCGACTCCGCCTCGTTCGACGAGGTCGTCGAGCTGCTGACCCTCGCCGGCCGGCCGCTGCCGCACGCCATCATGATGATGGTGCCCGAGGCGTGGGAGAACAACGCCGACTTCGACCCCGAGCGCCGCGCGTTCTACGAGTTCCACTCCATGCTGATGGAACCGTGGGACGGTCCCGCCGCCCTCGTGTTCACCGACGGCGACCTGGTGGGCGCCACCCTCGACCGCAACGGGCTCCGCCCCGGCCGCTACCTCATCACCGACGACGGTCTCGTCGTGCTGGCGAGCGAGATCGGCGTGCTCGATGTCGACCCCGCGAAGGTCGTTCGAAAGGGTCGCCTCCGCCCCGGCAAGATGTTCCTGGTCGACACCGAGGCCGGTCGCCTCATCGAAGACGACGAGATAAAAGCCGAGCTCGCGGCATCCGAGCCCTGGGCCGACTGGCTCGAGAAGGGGCGCATCAACCTGCGCGACCTGCCCGAACGCGAGCACATCGTGCACACCCCCGCCTCGGTCACCCGCCGCCAGCGCACGTTCGGGTTCACCGAGGAGGAGATCCGCATCCTGCTCACGCCGATGGCGAAGAACGGTGCGGAGCCGCTCGGTGCCATGGGCTCCGACACCCCGATCGCGGTTCTCTCGAAGCGCCCGCGGCTGCTCTTCGACTACTTCACCCAGCAGTTCGCGCAGGTGACCAACCCGCCGCTCGACTCGATCCGCGAGGAGGTCGTGACGTCGCTCCGCCTGGGGCTCGGCCCCGAGCGCAACCTGCTCGACGCGACGCCCGGCCACACCGGCCAGGTCGTGCTCGACTTCCCGGTGATCGACAACGACGAGCTCGCGAAGATCCAGCACATCGATCCGACGTCGGGCAGCTCGACGACCACGACCATCCGCGGCCTCTACCGGGTCGAGAACGGCCCGTCGGCGATGGAGGAGCGCATCGCCGAGATGTGCGCTGAGGCCGACGAGGCGATCGCGAACGGCGCGAACTTCATCGTTCTCTCCGATCGCGACTCCAACAAGGAGAACGCTCCCGTTCCCTCGCTGCTCATGCTCTCGGGCGTGCACCACCACCTCATCCGTCGCGAGACGCGCATGAAGGTCGGCATCATCGTCGAGGCCGGTGACGTGCGCGAGGTGCACCATGTCGCCCTGCTGATCGGCTACGGGGCATCCGCCATCAACCCGTACCTCGCGATGGAGACGTGCGAGAACCTCGTGCGGAGCGGCATGATCACGGGGATCACCCCGGAAAAGGCCGTCAAGAACGTCATCAAGGCGCTCGGCAAGGGCGTTCTGAAGATCATGTCGAAGATGGGCATCTCCACCGTCTCGTCGTACGCGGGCGCCCAGGCGTTCGAGGCGGTCGGGCTCGAGAAGCAGTTCGTCGCGCAGTACTTCACCGGCACCTCCTCGAAGCTCGGCGGTGTCGGCATCAGCGTGATCGCGGCAGAGAGCGCCTCCCGGCACATGGCCGCGTACCCCGACGACGGCGCCATCACGGTGCACGAGCCGCTCGCGGTCGGCGGCGAGTACCAGTGGCGCCGCGAAGGCCCGCCGCACCTGTTCAACCCCGACACGGTGTTCCGGCTGCAGCACTCCACGCGGGCCCGGCGCTACGACATCTTCCGCGAGTACACGAAGCTGGTCGACGACCAGGCGGCCGAGTTGATGACGCTCCGCGGCCTGTTCAAGCTGAAGACGGATGCCCGGCCGGCCATCCCGCTCGACGAGGTCGAGTCGGTGGAGTCGATCGTGAAGCGGTTCTCCACCGGAGCGATGAGCTACGGCTCGATCTCCGAGGAGGCGCATACCACCCTGGCGGTGGCGATGAACCGCCTCGGCGGCAAGTCCAACACCGGTGAGGGCGGCGAAGACACCGTACGCCTTCTCGACCCCGAACGCCGCAGCGCCATCAAGCAGGTCGCGTCGGGTCGATTCGGCGTCACGAGTATGTACCTGACGCACGCCACCGACATCCAGATCAAGATGGCGCAGGGCGCCAAGCCCGGCGAGGGCGGTCAGCTGCCCCCGGCCAAGGTGTACCCCTGGGTGGCGCGCACCCGGCATGCGACGGCGGGCGTCGGTCTCATCTCGCCGCCCCCGCACCACGACATCTACTCGATCGAAGACCTCAAGCAGCTGATTTTCGACCTCAAGCGTGCCAACCCGGAAGCCCGGGTGCACGTGAAGCTCGTCAGCCAGAACGGCATCGGCGCGGTCGCGGCCGGTGTGACGAAGGCCCTGGCCGACGTCGTGCTCGTCTCCGGCCACGACGGGGGAACGGGTGCCAGCCCGCTCAACTCGCTGAAGCACGCGGGAACCCCGTGGGAGCTCGGCCTCGCCGAGACCCAGCAGACGCTGATGCTGAACGGGATGCGCGACCGCGTCGTCGTGCAGGTCGACGGCCAGATGAAGACGGGCCGCGACGTGATCGTCGGCGCTCTGCTCGGCGCCGAGGAGTTCGGTTTCGCAACCGCACCGCTCGTCGTCTCGGGCTGCGTCATGATGCGGGTCTGCCACCTCGACACCTGCCCCGTGGGCGTCGCGACGCAGAACCCCGAGCTGCGGGCACGCTTCACGGGCAAGCCGGAATTCGTGGTGAACTTCTTCGAGTTCCTGGCGCAGGAGGTGCGCGAGTACCTCGCCGAACTCGGTTTCCGCTCGCTCGAAGAGGCCATCGGCCACCACGAGCTGCTGAATGTCGACCACGCTCTGGAGCACTGGAAGGCCGACGGCCTCGACCTCAGCCCGATCCTCGTCGGCCCGGAGTTCGCCGACGACGAGCCGCGCGTGAACCGGCGCCCGCAGGAGCACGACCTCGACAAGCACTTCGACAACCGTCTCATCCGTGACGCGGCAGAGGCACTGAAGTTCGGCGAACCCGTCGTCATCAGCCTGCCGATCCGCAACACCGAGCGGGCCGTGGGCACCATGCTCGGGCACGAGGTGACGGTCAGGCACGGCGAGGCCGGCCTGCCCGACGACACCATCCAGATCACTCTCACGGGCTCGGCGGGCCAGTCGCTCGGCGCCTTCCTGCCGCGCGGCATCACTCTGCGGCTCGAGGGCGACTCGAACGACTACGTCGGCAAGGGCCTCTCCGGCGGCCGTGTCGTCGTGCGGCCGAACCGGGCGTCGACCTTCGAGGCGTCGCAGAACGTCATCGCGGGGAACGTGATCGGCTACGGAGCGACCGGCGGCAGCATGTTCATCCGCGGCATCGTCGGCGAGCGGTTCCTCGTGCGCAACTCGGGGGCGACCGCCGTCGCCGAGGGCGTGGGCGACCACGCGCTCGAATACATGACCGGAGGCGTCGCGCTCATCCTGGGTGCGACAGGGCGCAACCTCGGCGCGGGCATGTCGGGCGGCACCGCCTACATCCACCGGCTGCGCCCCGAGTTGGTCAACACCGATTCGCTGAACTCGGGCGAATTGCAGCTGTCGACCCTCGACGAGGCAGACGCCGCACTCGTGCGCTCACTGCTCGCCGAGCACGAGTCGGAGACGGGATCGGCCGTCGCATCCGCGATGCTGGCCGACTTCGACGCGACCATTCGTGATTTCGTGAAAGTGCTGCCGCGTGACTATGCGGCCGTGCTCGCTACGCGCCAGACGGCCGTCGACGAGGGTCTCGACCCCGACGGCGACGTGGTCTGGGAGAGGATTCTGGAGGTAACCGGTGGCTGATCCGAAGGGGTTCCTGAAAGTCACGGAGCGCGAAGTCCCCAAGCGACGCCCCGTGCCCATCCGCCTGATGGACTGGAAAGAGGTGTACGAGGCCGCTGACCCGTCGGAGACCCGGCGCCAGGCCGGTCGCTGCATGGACTGCGGAATCCCGTTCTGCCACCACGGCTGCCCCCTCGGCAACCTGATCCCGGAGTGGAACGACCTCACCTGGCGCGGCGAGGGCCGCCAGGCGATCGAGCGCCTGCACGCGACCAACAACTTCCCGGAGTTCACCGGCCGGCTCTGCCCCGCGCCGTGCGAGAGTTCGTGCGTGCTCGGCATCAACCAGCCTGCCGTCACGATCAAACAGGTCGAGCAGTCGATCATCGACCAGGCGTTCGCCAACGGCTGGGTCACGCCGCACCCGCCCGAGCGGCTCACCGGCAAGACGGTCGCCGTTGTCGGGTCGGGCCCCGCCGGCCTCGCCGCCGCCCAGCAGCTGACCCGCGCCGGCCACACCGTCGCCGTCTACGAGCGGGATGACCGCATCGGCGGCCTGCTGCGCTACGGCATCCCCGACTTCAAGATGGAGAAGAAGCACCTCGAGGCGCGCCTGACCCAGATGATGGCGGAGGGCACGCGGTTCCGGGCCGGCATCAACATCGGCGTCGACATCACCTGGGCCGACCTCCGTTCGCGGTACGACGCCGTCATCATCTGCACCGGGGCGACCGTTCCCCGCGACCTGCCCATTCCCGGTCGCGACCTCGACGGCGTGCACTTCGCCATGGAGTACCTCGTGCAGGGGAACAAGGTCGGCGCCGGCGACTCGGTCGACGACCAGATCACGGCTGAGGGCAAGCACGTGGTCGTTCTCGGCGGTGGTGACACCGGGGCCGACTGCATCGGCACCGCGCACCGCCAGCAGGCGCTCTCGGTGACGAACCTCGCCATCGGCCAGCAGCCGCCGACCGAGCGCCCCGACGAACAGCCCTGGCCGATGGTGCCCAACCTCTTCGAGGTGGCCAGTGCCCACGAAGAGGGTGGGGAGCGCATGTTCCTGGCCTCCACCGTGGAGTTCCTGTCGAACGACGCGGGCGAGGTGCGCGCCATCCGCGTCGCCGAGACCGAGTACCTCGACGGCCGCCGCGTTCCGAAGGCCGGAACCGAGCGCGAGATCCCCGCCGATCTCGTACTGCTCGCCCTCGGCTTCACCGGCCCCGAAGACGGCAGCCTGAACCACCAGCTGGGCGCCGCATTCGACACCCGCGGCAACGTCGAGCGGGGCGACTCCTACGAGACGTCGAGCCCCGGTGTCTTCGTGGCCGGCGACGCCGGTCGCGGCCAGTCGCTCATCGTCTGGGCCATCGCCGAGGGCCGCGCCGCGGCCGCCGCTGTCGACACCTATCTCGAAGGTGCCACCGAACTGCCATTCCCCGTTTCCCCGCGCGACCGCGCAATCACCGTCTGAGTACCCCAGACTGAACAGAACCACCCGATGCGCCCCGGCGCAGGAACAATGGAGCAACTCCCTCACATGAGACGCGCTAAAATCGTCGCCACCCTCGGGCCGGCAACGTCGTCGTACGAAAACATCCGCGCGATCATCGATGCCGGTGTCGATGTCTGCCGCATGAACCTCAGCCACGGCTCCTATGACGTGCACGAGGGCATCTACGCCACCGTGCGGAAGGCCGCCGAAGACTCCGGCCGTGCCGTCGCCGTGCTGGTCGACCTGCAGGGGCCGAAGATCCGCCTCGGCAAGTTCGAAGGCGGCCCCTACTACCTCGAGCAGGGCGACATCTTCAAGATCACCACCGAAGACGTGGTCGGTACCCGTGAGCTCTCGGGCACCACCTTCAAGGGCCTGCCTCAGGATGTCTCGCCCGGCGACTTCCTGCTGATCGACGACGGCAAGGTCAAGGTGCGCGTTCTCGAGACCGACGGCGTCGTGGTGACCACCGAGGTGGTCGTCGCCGGCAACGTCTCGAACAACAAGGGCATCAACCTGCCCGGTGTCGCAGTGAACGTGCCCGCCCTTTCGGAGAAGGACGAAGCCGACCTGCGCTGGGGCCTCAAGCTCGGTGCCGACATCATCGCCCTCTCGTTCGTGCGCGACGCCGCCGACATCTCCCGCGTGCACGAGATCATGGCCGAAGAGGGGCGCCGCATCCCGGTCTGCGCCAAGATCGAGAAGCCGCAGGCCGTCGACAACCTCGAAGAGATCATCGACGCGTTCGACAGCATCATGGTCGCCCGTGGCGACCTCGGTGTCGAGCTGCCCCTCGAGGCCGTGCCGATCGTGCAGAAGCGCGCTGTCGAACTCTCCCGCCGCATGGCCAAGCCGGTCATCGTCGCGACGCAGATGCTCGAATCGATGATCTCCTCGCCGATCCCCACCCGCGCCGAGACCTCGGATGTCGCGAACGCCGTTCTCGACGGCGCCGACGCGGTCATGCTCTCGGGTGAGACCAGCGTGGGGGAGTACCCCGTCATCACCGTGCAGACCATGGCCCGCATCGTGGAGTCGACCGAGGTGCACGGGCTCGAGCGCATCCCCGCGCTCGGCACGAAGCCCCGCACGCAGGCCGGCGCCATCACGCTCGCCGCCTCAGAGGTCGCTGACTTCGTCGGCGCCAAGTACCTGGTCGTCTTCACGGAGACGGGCGACTCAGTGCGCCGGATGACGCGACTGCGGTCGAGCATCCCGATCATCGGCCTCACCCCGGAGCCCGGCATCCGAAACCGCATGGCGCTCTCCTGGGGCGTCGAGTCGTACCTCGTCGACCGGGTCAAGCACACGGACCAGCTCATGGTGCAGGCCGACGACATCCTGCTCGGCGAGAACCTGGCAGCCCTCGGCGAGAAGGTCGTGGTGATCAGCGGATCGCCTCCCGGAAAGGCCGGCACCACCAACGACATGCGCGTGCACATCGTCGGTGAGGGCCACAACCCGCAGAAGCCCGACCCCGACGAGCTCGACCACTAAGTTGTCCCGCTCATGAAGAAGCCGTCCCGGGCTGCCGCCCTGGGCGGCTTCTCCCTGTTGTGAGCGCTGGTGCTCGCGGGCTGTGCGGTCGCGTCGTCGACTCCACCTCTTGTGACGCCGGGTGCAGCTGCGACGCACGGTGCGGCTGCGACGCCCGGTGCGGTTGGCCGGTGCCCGTGCCGACCACCAGCTCGGCGGTGCCTTCGAGCCGGCCGCCGGTGTCGCCGTCGTCACCAGGGACAGCACCAGCGAGCGGGCTGGCGGCGGGCCGAAAGTACGCTCCGGACGTGGCCGAGCGCGGCCGCACATCGGTCGGCTTCGATTTCGTGACAGCCGAGGAGCGCGTGGCGTTCGAGGAGTGCGACGCAGCCTTCGTCGACGTGCAGTGCTGACGCCTGCTGACGTCTTCGTGCTGACGCCTGCTTACGCCTTACCCCGTACCGGTGGTGGGACTCGAACCCACACGTCTTGCGACAACGCATTTTGAGTGCGCCGCGTCTACCATTCCGCCACACCGGCTCGCTTCAACTCGGTTCAGAATACCGTAGGGTTAGTTCTGTGACTGACCAACCTGCCTCCACCACCGCACCCCGACGTGTGGTCGTCGCTGAAGACGAATCCCTGATCCGGCTCGACATCGTCGAAATCCTCCGCGATGCCGGTTTCGAGGTCGTCGGCGAGGCCGGCGACGGTGAGACGGCGGTCGCCCTGGCAACGGAACTGCGCCCCGATCTCGTCATCATGGATGTCAAGATGCCCCTCCTCGACGGCATCTCCGCCGCCGAGCGCCTCAGCAAGGGTCACATCGCACCGGTCGTGCTCCTCACCGCCTTCAGCCAGAAGGAGCTCGTCGAGCGTGCCACCGAGGCCGGCGCCCTCGCCTACGTGGTGAAGCCCTTCACCCCGAACGACCTCCTCCCCGCGATCGAGATCGCTCTCTCGCGGTACGCCCAGATCATCACGCTCGAGGCCGAGGTCGCCGACCTCGTCGAACGGTTCGAGACCCGCAAGCTCGTCGACCGGGCCAAGGGCCTGCTGAACGAGAAGATGGGCCTCACGGAGCCCGAGGCGTTCCGGTGGATCCAGAAGGCGTCGATGGATCGGCGTCTCACGATGCACGACGTCGCCCAGGCCATCATCGAGCAGCTGTCGGTCAAGAAGTAAGACGGGTCGGCACCATCGACGAGACCAGCGCCCTCGCGCTCGGGCGTGGTGCCCTTGCCGAACGCATGGGCATCGAGTTCACCGAGCTGACGCCGGAGCACTCGGTCGCGACCATGCCCGTCGAGGGCAACACCCAGCCGTTCGGCATGGTGCACGGCGGCGCCTACGTCGTGCTCGCCGAGAGCCTCGGTTCGTTCGCTGCGAACCTCTACGCCGGCGAGGGTCGCATCGCGATGGGCATCGAGGTGAACGCCAGCCACACCGGCTCGGCCTCCTCCGGCGTGGTCACGGGGGTGTGCACGGCGATCAAGCTCGGCCGAACGCTGACGGTGCACGAGATCGTCGTCAGCGACGAGGCCGGTCGGCGGCTGTCGACGGTGCGCATCACGAATTTCCTCCGCGACAAGCCCTGACCGGGGCATCCACTCGCCGCTCGGGCGGTGTCGGCGGCCGTGTGTAGGCTTGCCGTGTGTCCGACAACGAACAGCCCACCCTCCTTCTCATCGACGGCCACTCGCTCGCCTTCCGCGCGTTCTACGCCCTGCCGGTCGACAGCTTCACCACCCGTGACGGCCAGCACACGAACGCCATCCACGGGTTTCTGTCGATGCTGCTGCTGCTGCTGAAGAACGAGAAGCCCACCCACATCGCTGTCGCCTTCGACATGTCGCGGCAGTCCTTCCGCACCACGGAGTACCCCGAGTACAAGGGCACACGCGGCGAGACCCCGGTCGAGTTCGGCGGTCAGGTGCCGCTGCTGAAAAACGCGCTGCATGCGATGAACATCGTCACCCTCGAGAAGGAGAACTACGAGGCCGACGACATCCTCGCCACCCTCTCGGTGCAGGGTGTCGAACAGGGCTTCCGGGTGCTCGTCGTCTCGGGCGACCGCGACACCATCCAGCTCGTGAACGACAACGTCACGCTGCTCTACCCGTCGCGCCAGGGCGTGACAGACCTCACGCGCTACGACCGCGACAAGGTCTTCGAACGGTACGGCATCGAGCCGCACCAGTACCCCGAGATCGCCGCGCTGGTGGGGGAGACGAGCGACAATCTGCCGGGCATCCCGAAGGTCGGCGAGAAGACCGCGGTGAAGTGGCTGAACCAGTTCGGTTCGCTCGACGAGATCCTGCGCCGGTCAGACGAGATCGGTGGCAAGGTCGGCGAGAGCCTTCGCGAGTTCCAGGAGAACGCGGTGCGCAACCGCCGCCTGAACCGCCTGCTCACCGACGTCGAGCTCGAGAACGGCCCCGCCGACTTCGCCCGCCGGGCGATCGACGAAGAGGGTGTTCGGGAACTGTTCTCCCGGCTCGAGTTCCGCACCCTGCTCGAGCGGGTCTTCAAGCTCGACGGGCTGGATGCGTCGGGCGGCCTGGCCGGTTCGGCGAGCGGTGCCGGGGCCGGGGCGTCGGGCTCGGGCGGTTCGGGTGACGGTGTCGTCGACCCGAAGGCCGTCGTGGCGCCGACCCCGCAGAACCTGGTCGGCGAAGAACTTGCTGCGTGGTTCGAGCGCGTCACCGTCTCCGAGCCGTTCGGGCTCGCGCTCTCGACCGAGCTGATCGACGGCAGACCGATTGGCTTCGGTGTCGCCGCCTCCGACTCGGCGGTGTTCCTCCCGTGGTCTCCCGACTCGGCCGACTTCCTGCCGTTCGAGAACTGGCTCGCCTCCGACTCCCCGAAACTGCTGCACGGTGCAAAGGTGCAGCTGAAGGCGCTGCTCACGGCCGGCCTCACGGTCTCGGGTCTCACCTTCGACACCTCCGTCGCTGCCTGGTTGCTGAAATCCGACACCGCGTCGCCCACCCTGGCCGACCTGGTCGACCGGATGCTCGCCGAGACCCTGCCCTCGCCCGACCCGAACCAGCTGGTGCCCGACGACGACTCGGTCATCGGCCCGGCCGTGCAGGCGTGGTTCATCGGCCGCGTCGCCCGTGTGCTCGATGCCAAGCTCGAA
Source organism: Subtercola sp. Z020 (assembly GCF_002931235.1). Classification (GTDB taxonomy): domain Bacteria; phylum Actinomycetota; class Actinomycetes; order Actinomycetales; family Microbacteriaceae; genus Subtercola. The sequence goes on from NZ_PSTT01000040.1 coordinate 82,517, forward strand.
CCGGGTTCCCGCTCGGTGCTGACCGACATCGAGATGCCCGTTCTCGTGGTGCTCGCCCAGATGGAACTCGACGGCGTCGCGGTCAGCCACGAGCAGCTCTCGGAGCTCAGCTCCGAACTGACAGCCCGCTCGACCGATCTGGCCACGCAGGCCTTCGCCATCATCGACCGCGAGATCAACCTCGGTTCGCCGAAGCAGATCCAGGAGGTGCTCTTCGATCAGCTCGGCATGCCGAAGACGCGTGCTACCAAGACTGGCTTCTCGACCGATGCGGTCTCGCTGGCCGACCTGCAGGCGAGCTCGCCGCATCCGTTCCTCGACCTGCTGCTCTCGCACCGCGACGCCACCAAGCTCAACCAGATCGTCGAGACGCTCGACAAGTCGATCGCATCCGACCGGCGCATCCACACCACCTACGTGCAGACCGGCTCGTCAACGGGCCGCATCTCCTCGACCGACCCCAACCTGCAGAACATCCCGGTGCGCACCGAAGAGGGGCGTCGCATCCGCAAGGCGTTCATGGTGGGGGAGTCGTACGAGACGTTGTTGACCACGGACTACTCGCAGATCGAGATGCGCATCATGGCGCACCTCTCCGAAGACGAAGGGCTGATCGCGGCGTTCCAGTCGGGCGAAGACCTGCATCGCTTCGTCGGCGCCCGCATCTTCGGTGTCGCCCCCTCCGACGTCACCCCCGCCATGCGCTCGAAGGTGAAGGCGATGTCGTACGGGCTGGCCTACGGGTTGTCGGCGTTCGGTCTGTCGAAGCAGCTCCGCATCCCCACCGCTGAGGCCAAGCAGCTGATGACCGACTACTTCGAGCGTTTCGGCGCCGTGCGCGACTACCTCCGCAACGTCGTTGTTCAGGCGCGCGAAGACGGCTACACCGAGACCATCTTCGGCCGCCGCCGCATGTTCCCCGACCTGAACAGCGGCAACCGGGTGCTGCGCGACAACGCCGAGCGCCAGGCGCTGAACGCGCCCATCCAGGGCACTGCCGCCGACATCCTGAAGATCGCGATGGTCAACATCGCCGCCGACCTCGCCTCGCACGACCTGCAGTCGCGCATGCTCCTCCAGGTACACGATGAGCTGGTCTTCGACGTGTACCCCGGCGAGTGGGACGCCCTCGCCGCCATCGTCACCTCCCGCATGTCCACCGCCGCCACCCTCAAGGTGCCGCTCGACGTGCAGCTCGGCCGCGGCCAGAACTGGAACGAGGCGGCGCACTAGGCGCCGCCTCCCCGCGGTGGCACCCGTACGCCGCCCCCGTGCATGCCCGCGCTCCACACTCCGCTATTTCGCGAGACGGACAGTTGCGGGCGACACCGACTTGCAGAGGGGTCGGTCTCGCGGACAAACGGTCTCGCGGACAAACGGTCTCGCGGACAAACGGTCTCGCGGACGAACGGTCTCGCGGACGAGCGGACGAAGGGACGGCGGACCCAGCGCGACGCGCCACCCCAGCCCTGCGCTACCGTGCAAGTCCCCGGCCGGCCCGCGACGGAGTACTGAGTGCCCAGAATGGCTTGCACGAGGGCAGCGTGTGTGCTCCTTGACCGTCAGGACGGGGCGACTGAGCGGCATATCCCGCAGAGCGCGGGCCGCAGCTGGAGTGGGTCAGCGTGAGGTGGGTCAGCGTGAGGTGGGTCAGCGGGTCGTCGCGGCGCGGGGCGAGGTGGGTCAGCGTGAGGTGGGCCAGCGCGGGGGCGGGCTGGTCAGCGGAAGTCGCGGGAGCGGGTGGGGGCGCCGAGCGGCAGCAGCTCGATGCGATCGGCGACGAGGTTGATGATGCCGTCTTCGGTGCGCTCGAGGATGCCGCGCACCACCATCGCGGGCGCCTCCCTCGCCACCCGTCGGTACCGACCCCACACTCCGACGCTGCAGATCACGTTCAGGATGCCCGTCTCATCTTCGAGGTTCACGAACGTGATGCCACTGGCCGTCGCCGGGCGCTGCCGATGCGTCACCACCCCGCCGACCTCGATGCGCCGCCCGTTCTCGCAGGTCTGCAGCGACTCGATCGACAGCGCGCCGCGCTCGGCCAGCCAGTCGCGGGAGTGCGCGACGGGGTGGTCCTCCGGCGAGATGCCGGTGCTCCACAGGTCGTAGACCACCTGCTCGGTCGGGCTCAACATCGGCAGCAGCGGAGGCTGCACACTCACGTGCGTGCCCTGCAGGAACTCGGGTCGGTCCTGCGCGGCGTTGCCCGCCTCCCAGAGGGCTTCCCGGCGGGTCAGGTCGAGGCTGGTGAAGGCACCGGCCGACGCCAGCGCTTCCATCTGAGCGGTATTGAGGTCGTTGCGCCGGGCGACGTCGGCCATGTCTGTGTACAGGCCACCGCGGTCGCGCTCCTCGACGATGCGCTCGGCCACCTTCTTGCCGATCGACGTGATCTCGCCGAGCCCCAGCTGCACGTCGAGGTTGCCGTCGCGCCGGTGCTCGCGGTAGTCGGCCGGCACCGACCGGTCGAACGTCTCGCTCGGCAGGTGCCCCGCGGTGTGCAGGCACTCCTCCATCCCGGTCGCGGCGGTCACCCCCTCCGCACCACCGGCAGCGCTTGGCTCGAGCCCCGCCATCACCCCTGAGCGCTGGATGTCGGGGCGGTGCACCACGACGCCGTGCCGCCGGGCATCCGCCACCAGTGTCTGCGGCGAGTAGAACCCCATCGGCTGCGCACGCAGCAGCGACGCCAGGAACGCCGCCGGGTAGTGCAGCTTGAACCAGGAGCTCGCATAGACCAGCAGCGCGAAGCTGTTCGAATGGCTCTCGGCGAACCCGAAGCTCGCGAAGGCCTCGATCTTCTGGTAGATCTGCTCGGCGACATCGGGGGCGATGCCGTTCGACGCCATCCCCTCGAACAGCTTGCCCTTCAACGAGGAGATCTTCTCGATACCGCGCTTGGACCCCATCGCCCGCCGCAGCAGGTCGGCGTCTTCGGGCGTGCAGTTGCCCACCGCCTGCGCCACCTGCATCAGCTGCTCCTGGAACAGTGGCACCCCGAGCGTTCGTTCGAGAGGTTCTTCGAGCAACGGGTGCAAGTACGTGACGGGTTCCTGCTTCAGCTTGCGACGGATGTACGGATGCACGGCCCCACCCTGGATCGGCCCAGGCCTGATGAGCGCGATCTCGACCACCAGGTCGTAGAACCTGCGCGGTTGCAGCCGCGGCAGCGTACCCATCTGCGCACGACTCTCCACCTGGAACACTCCGATCGAGTCGGCGCGGCAGAGCATGTCGTAGACCCCCTGCTCCTCCTTAGGAATGCTCTTCAGGCTCCACTCCTCGCCGAGGTGCTCGCGGGCGAGGTCGAGCGAGTGCTGGAGCGCCGACAGCATCCCTAGCCCGAGCAGGTCGAACTTCACGAGCCCCATCCATGCACAGTCGTCCTTGTCCCACTGCAGCACGGTGCGACCATCCATTCGCCCGTTCTCGATCGGGCAGACCTCACCGACGGGGCGGTCGGTGAGCACCATTCCTCCCGAATGGATGCCCATGTGCCGCGGGAACTTCAGCACCTGCTCCGCCAGTTCGATCACGTCGGCCGGGATGTCGTGCTCCTCGCTCGCCACTGTGGAGCCCCAGCGCTCGATCTGCTTCGACCAGGCATCCTGCTGGCCGGGACTGTGCCCGAGGGCCTTGGCCATGTCGCGCACCGCGAACTTCGGCCGATAGGTGATCACGTTCGCGACCTGCGCTGCGTTTCGGCGCCCGTACTTGCGATAGACGTACTGGATGACCTCCTCCCGCCTGTCGGAGTCGAAATCGACATCGATGTCGGGTTCTTCGTCACGCATGCTCGACAAAAACCGTTCGAACGGCAGCTTGTAGAAGATCGAATCGACCGCTGTGATGTCGAGGATGAAGCAGACCGCCGAGTTTGCGGCCGACCCGCGCCCCTGGCAGAGGATGCCAAGTCGCCGAGCCTCGTGCACGATGTCGCGAACGATGAGGAAGTAGCCGGGAAAGTCCTTCTGTTCGATCACCGCCAGTTCGCTCTGGATGCGCTTCAGCACCGCTTCGGAGGCGTTGGGGTAGTGATCGTCCATCGCCTCGTCGACCAGCTGGCGCAGGTAGCTCATGGGCGTGTGCCCCTCGGGCACCTCCTGCCGGGGGAGCTTCGGCTTGGCCGTTCGCAGCTGGAACGACAGGTCGTCGGCCACCTCCACCGTTCGTTCGACAGCACCCGGGTACCGGGCGAAGCGCGCCGCCATCTCTCCGCCCGACCGCAGGTGCGAGCCGGCGGATGCCGGCAGCCACCCTTCGAGGTCGTCGAGGCTCCGCCGGGCCCGAACCGCGGCCAGCGCCTGCCCGAGGGGGAACTGCTTCGGGGTCGCGTAGTGCACATTGCCCGTCGCGACGCTGGCCACCCGGTGCTTCTGCGCCAGCTCGAAGAGCGCGTCGTTGGCGTCGCTGTCGAGCGGATTGCCGTGGTCGAACAGCTCGACCAGTACGTTGTCGCGCCCGAACAGGGCGACGAGGCGGTCGAGCTCGCGGGCGGCGCCGGGCAGGCCCTCTGAAGCGAGCGCCTGCCGCACGGAGCCCTTGCGGCAGCCCGTCAGCACCATCCACGCGGAATCGCCGGAGCCGACACCCCCCGACTCGCTGCCGTCGGCGCCGCTGCCGCCCCGGGCCTGGTCGGCCAACTGTTCGAGGTCGTAGAGCGGTCGCCCCTTCTCCGCCTCGACCGCGAGCTGGCCGGTGGTGATCGCGCCGGAGAGCCGGTGGTAGCCCTCCTGCTTGCGGGCGAGGATGACGAGGTGGGTGCCCTCGGGGTCGGCCATCCCGTTCTGCGGCTTGCTCAGCCCGAGGGAGAGCTCGGCGCCGAAGATCGTGGAGACGCTGGGGTACGACTCCGCGGCTTCTGCGAGGTGCACGACCCCATAGAAACCGTCATGGTCGGTCAGGGCGAGGCCGTGCATCCGCAGCCGGGCGGCTTCTTCGAGCAGCTCCTCGGGGGAGGAGGCGCCGTCGAGAAAGCTGAAGTTCGAGTGCGCGTGGAGCTCGGCGTAGCCGACGAAGGGCCCGTCGTCGAGTTCGAGTTCGGGTTTCGGCGGAAGGGTCGGCGGAACGTACGGCATGCGTTTGCGGGAGAACGCCGGCCCGTCGCCGCCGTCTTTGCTCGGATCGTCACCCGGACGTCGCACATCGGAGAGCCGACGTTCGAGCTCGGACCACGGAATCGGCGGATTGTCGAACCCCATCAGGCTGCCCCCGCCCCGTCTGCGGTGCCTGTGTGGGTGCCTGTGTAGGTATGGGTGTGCTCAGTCATAGCGCGCCTCCGCCCACCAGCCGTGCTCGTGCAGGGCGAGCAGCCAGGCGGTGCCCTCGGCGTCGACCACCTGGAAGCGGTGGAACGACCGGGCCACAGCCTGGTCCCACCAGCGTTCGTGCACCGGCCACGGCCCCGCCCACGCCGTGAGCGGCCGGGGTCGGGGCACGGCCGCCAGCGCCGGGCGACCGCTCCGTGAGCCCCCGCCCACGCCCGCACTCTCGCCTACGCCTGCGCCACCTGCGGCGCCCCCACCACCCGGTGCTCCGCCGCCGCCCGTCGCGCCAATGCCACCCGCGACACCACCACCCGCCGCCACCTCGTTCACCGCGAACAGCGCCGGTACACCGAGCAGCGCGCCCCGGTCGTTGACCGCAACCGGGCCACCGTCGTGCGCCAGCACCGTCACGCGGCGCGGCTTCTCGAACACGGTCGACGGAGCGGGCAGCGGAATGCTTCCCGGCCACGGCTTCGCGTCGCCGGAGACCCTGGCACCGCACACCCCAGTACCCGG
>NZ_PSTT01000095.1 GCF_002931235.1 Subtercola sp. Z020
CGGCGAGACGCTCGCCCCACCACCGGCCGAGATCGCCGCGCGCAGCCCCGCCGCCTGGATCGAACTCTGCCGCGCATGATCCCGCTCGGGGTACCGCGCCCGCTCCCGCGGGTCGGTGAACCAGCGGTAGAAGCCGCTCTGCGCCGGGCCGGTGAAGCCGCTGTGGTCGCCGAGCAGGGCCACGGCGAGCCGGTTCTGGGCGAGCGTCTCGCCGAGGTCGCTGAGCACGAGCGCCGGGCTGTCGTCGAGCCGGTCGAGCACGCGCAGCAGGGCCGGGCTGACGTGGTCGGTGCGTCGCAGGCGCCGCGGCGGCGTGTGCCCGGCGAGGCGGAACAGGTGGTCGCGCTCGTCGAGCGTCAGCCGCAGCCCCCGCGCGATCGCGCCGAGCATCTGCTCGCTCGGCTGTGGCCCGCGCTGCTGCTCCATTCGGGCGTAGTAGTCCGTCGACATGCCCGAGAGCGCGGCGACCTCTTCGCGCCGCAGCCCGGCCGTTCGGCGGCGCGCACCGGGCGGCAGCCCGACATCCGCGGGATGGAGCGCCTCGCGGCGACGACGCAGAAAGTCTGCGAGCCCGGCTCTGTTCATGTCTCCATCATGCTGCCTCGGTGACGCGCGAGGCAGGGATCGCCGATCCGTGGCTGAACGCTCCCTTCTCCGCCGGGGGCGGGAGGCCCGAGAGTGGAGCCATGAACATTTCAGGGAACACCATCTTCATTCCGGGCGGCACGTCGGGCATCGGCCTCGGTCTCGCCCAGCGCTTCGCCGCAGCGGGCAACCAGGTCATCGTGGGCGGTCGCCGCCGCGAGCTGCTCGAGCAGATCGCCCGCGACAACGAGGGCATCGAGGGCGTCTACATCGACACAGCGGATGCCGCCTCCATCGCCGAGGTCAGCGCCGAGGTGCAGCGTCGCTGGCCCGCGACCAACGTGCTGATCGCGATGGCCGGCATCATGCGGCCCGAAGACCTGCGGAGCGCGGACTTCCTCAGCACGGCAGAGCAGATCGTCACCACGAACCTGCTCGGCCCGCTGCGTCTCGTCGCCGCGTTCACGTCGTTCTTCGCGGCCCAGCCGTCGGCCACCATCGTCACGGTGTCGTCAGGCCTCGCCTTCACCCCGCTCAAGGCGACGCCGACCTACAACGCCACGAAGGCGGCCATCCACTCGTTCACCGAGATTCTGCGGCTGCAGCTCGCCGAGACGAGCGTGCAGGTCATCGAACTGGTGCCGCCCGCCGTGCAGACCACACTCATGCCGGGCCAGGAGTCGAGCGAGAACGCTCAGCCCCTCGACGAGTTCCTGACCGAGGTCATGGACCTTCTCGAGTCGCAGCCCGAGGCTCAGGAGATCCTCGTCGAGCGCGTCAAGCTGCTGCGATTCGCCGAGGTCAACGGCACCTACGACCAAGTGCTCGGGATGCTCGCGGCCTCACACTAGCCGCGGCTGAAGGCCCCGCGGAACTGCCGCCCGTAGTGCGTCGGCAGAAGCTGGTCGTGCCCGAACAGCTTCTGCCGCAGGGTGCCGACAGAAGGCTCGTCTTTCGCGAGCCCGCGCTTTCGGAGGGTCGGCATCACCTCGTCGATGAACAGCTGGTACGAGTTCGGCAGAGTCCAGTTCATGACGTTGATGCCGTCGACGCCTGCCCGCTGGAACTCCTCGAGCCGGTCGGCGATCTGCTCGGGCGTGCCGACGAACCGGCCGCGCACCTTCGCCGTGATCTTCGCGAGGTCGCGCACCGTCGGCTCGCGGTCGGGCGAGGCTTCGCGCAGCCACTTGGTGTGCGAGAAGCCGCCCTCGTGCTTGATGTCCTTCAGCAGCATGTCCGGGTCGAGCGGCGTTCCCGTGGCCTGGTCGAGCCCCAGGTTGATGTGCGCGAGAAAGCCGTCGGTCGAGATGTACTCGTCGATCTCTGCTTCCGTGCGCTTCGCCTCCTCCTCGGTGCTGCCGATCACGAAGGTGAGCCCCTGGAAGAACTGGATGTCCTCCGGGCGGCGCCCGTACTCCACTGCCAGCGCACGGGTGGCCGAGATGTCGCCCTCGGCGATCTCGGGTGTGGGGGAGAGGATGAACTGCGCCTCCGCATTGCGTGCGGCGAACGCCCGGCCCGCCGGCGACGACCCGGCCTGGAAGATCACCGGCGACCGCTGCAGCGACGGCGACGGAAGGTGCGGCCCCTCGACCTGGTAGCGCTCGCCGACGTGGTTGATCTTGTGGATCTTCGTGTAGTCGGCGTAGATGCCTGACGCCTTGTCCTTCAGCAGCGCGCCGTCGTCCCACGAGCCCTCCCAGAGCTTGTAGACCACGTCCATGTACTCCTGCGCCCAGCGGTAGCGCTCATCGTGCTCGATGAGGCGGTCCATGCCGAAGTTGCGGGCGGCGTTCTCGAGCGAACTGGTCACCACGTTCCACCCGATCCGCCCGTTCGAGATGTGGTCGAGGGTCGAGACCTTACGAGCGAAGTCGAAGGGATGCGACTGGATGATCGAACTCGTGAACGCGAGTCCGATCCGCTCGGTGCTGACGGCGAGTGCTGACAGCAGCACGGAGGGGTCGTTCGAGGGGATCTGCAGCCCTTCGCGCGCGTTCACCTCATACGAACCGTTGACCGGACCGTAGAGCCCGACCACGTCGGCGAAGAACATCGTGTCGAAATTGCCGGCCTCGAGCGTCTTCGCGAGGTCGACCCAGAGCGTGACGTCGTTGAAGTCGGCCTGCTGCGCGGTCGGGTGCCGCCACAGCCCGTGCTGGATGTGCGAGGTGGTGTTCATGACGAACGCGGAGAAGTGCAGGGGCTTGGGCATCGTCCAATTCTCCGGGGCGGGCGCTGCCGGGGCATCCACCGAGCGTCACATTGCGTAGCATGGCGGGCCCCATGGGGCCGCCCGCCCTAGGGTTGTCACCGGCTCACACAGCACCTGCAGCCCGCCCCCACACCTTTCGCTCTGCCCTGAGGAGAACTCCGTGCGTTCACAGAAGTACCTGATTGCCGCCGCAATCCTTTCGACCGTCGTCGTCGGCGCGACGGGTTGCTCGTCGTCGTCGTCGAGTTCCTCCGACGCCGCGGTCGGCGCGACATCCGGCGGCGTCACCACCATCACGGTCGGCGCGACCTTCCCGGCCGACGACATTCTGAACTACGTGGAGCAGTCCCAGGCCGCGGCCGCCGGTCTCGACATCACGGTCACGTCGTTCACCGACTACACGACCCCGAACACGGCGCTCGAAGACGGCTCGCTCGATGCGAACCTCTACCAGCACCTGCCCTTCCTCAACAACTTCAACACCAACAACGGCACGCACATCGCTCCGGTCGGCAAGGTCTACTTCCCGGCGCTCGCCCTGTACTCGAAGACGATCAAGAGCGTCGACGACATCCAGAACGGCGCGACCATCAGCATCCCGAACGACCCGACGAACGAGCTCCGCTCGCTGAACCTGCTGCAGAAGGCCGGCCTGATCACGCTCAACGAGGGTGCGACCGGGGTCGTCGGCGACATCGCCACCAACCCGAAGAACCTCGTCTTCCAGGAGCTGGATGCCGCGACCCTGCCCCGCGCGCTCGACGAGAACGTCGCCGGTATCGCCAACCTGAGCTTCGCGTTGCCGGCCGGCCTCACCGGCGACCAGCAGATTCTGACCGAAGACGTCGACGGCACCCTCTACACGAACCTCCTCGCCACGAAAGAGGGCCACGAGAACGACCCGGCCATCCAGAAGCTCTACGAGCTGCTGACGTCGAAGCAGACGCAGGACTGGATCACCTCGGAGTACAAGGGCCTCGTGCTCCCGTCGAGCGGCCCGGCCTCCTGACCCCGGCGAAGGAACCCCGTGATCACGATCACTGACCTGCAGAAGTCCTATCCGCCCCGGAACGGCAGGGGCACGACCGTCGAGGCCCTGAAGGGTATCGACCTGACGGTCGCCGACGGCGAGATCTTCGGCGTCGTCGGGCAGAGCGGGGCGGGAAAGTCCACGCTGCTGCGCTGCGTCAACCTGCTGGAGCGACCCACCAGCGGAACGATCACCGTGGCCGGGCAGGATCTCACCACCCTGGGCGAGGCGGAGCTCCGCGCGGCGCGGCACGGCATCGGCATGGTGTTCCAGCACTTCAACCTGCTGGCGTCGCGCACGGTCGCCGAGAACGTCGAGTTCGGGCTCGAGATCACCGGGGTGCCGAAGGCCGCCCGTCGGGCGCGGTCGGCCGAAGTGCTCGACCTCGTGGGTCTTGCCGACCGGGCATCCGCGTACCCGTCGCAGCTCTCGGGGGGCCAGAAGCAGCGCGTGGGCATCGCCCGGGCGCTCGCCGGCAACCCGAAGGTGCTGCTCTCCGACGAGGCGACGTCGTCGCTCGACCCGGAGACGACGCTGTCGATCCTCGAACTGCTGAAAGACCTGAACCACCAGCTCGGGGTCACGATCATGCTGATCACCCACGAGATGGAGGTCGTCAAGCGCATCTGCACGTCGGCCGCCCTCATCGAAGGCGGGCGCATCGTCGAGTCGGGCAACGTCATCGATCTGCTCAACACCCCGAAGTCGAAGATCGCGCACGCGCTGTTCCCGCTCGGGGAGAGCAGGGGGGCGCCCGGCAACACCGTTGTCGAGATCATGTTCGCCGGTCACCTCGCCGACGAGCCGATCGTGGGGCGGATGTCGCGGGAGTACGGCATCGACGTCAACATCCTCGGCGCCGCCGTCGAGATCGTCAGCGACCACCGGGTCGGGCGCATGCGGCTGGAGTTGCCCGGGTCGTTGGACTCGAACGAGCGGCCGATCGAGCAACTGCGGGCCAGCGGGCTCTACGTCGAGGTTCTGGAGGCGACACGATGAACGTCAACTGGGTGACGATGGTGCCGATTCTGACGAAAGCGCTCGGCGAGACCTTCCAGATGATCGGGATCGCGCTCGCGTTCACGATCGTGTTCGGTCTGCTCGTCGGGGTGCTGCTGGTGTCGACCGACGAGGGCGGGGTGTACGAGTCACCGTTCGGTTCGAGGCGGCTCGGGTCGATCATCCATTCGGTGCTCGGTTTCATCGTCAACATCGGGCGGTCGCTGCCGTTCATCATTCTGATGGTGGTGCTGATTCCCTTCACGCGGCTGATCATCGGAACGTTCATCGGGCCGACGGCGGCTGCGGTGCCGCTGACCATCGCGGCGATCCCGTTCTTCGCACGCCTGGTCGAGATCGCGCTGCGCGAGGTCGACCAGGGCCTCATCGAGGCGGCGCGGTCGATGGGTGCCAGGCGCGGAACGATCATCTGGAAGGTGCTGCTCGCGGAGGCGCGGCCGAGCATCGTGCTGGCGCTGTCGACGTCGGTGATCTCGCTGCTGAACTACTCGGCGATCGCGGGCACGATCGGGGCGGGCGGAATCGGTGACATCGCGATCCGGTACGGGTACCAGCGGTACGACAACGCCTACCTGTTCACGACGATCGTGATTCTGATCGTGATCGTGCAGGTGGTGCAGCTGGTCGCGAGTGCGGTGGCGCGCACGCTGTCGCGGCGCTGAGCGGCGGCTCGCCGAGCGGGGCGAGCGGGGCGAGGCTGAGCCGGGCGACGCTGGGCTGCGCCGGGCGGCCCCGGTCGGGCATCCAGAGCCTGCTACTTGAGCAGCCGCGAGAGCACCCGGTCGGCGAGCAGCTTGCCGCCGGTCTGGCAGGTCGGGCAGTACTGCAGCGTCGAGTCGGCGAAGATCACCTGGCGCACCGTGTCGCCGCAGACCGGGCAGGCCTCGCCCGTGCGACCGTGCACTTGCATGCCGAGCTTCTTCTCCTTCTTGAGCTCCGAGGCGGCGAGCCCGTCGGCGCGTTCGAGAGCCCCACGGAGCGTCACCTGCAGCGCCCCGTAGAGCCGCTCGATCTCATCAGGTTCCATCGCCGCCGGCTTGAACGGCGACATGCGCGCCTCGTGCAGGATCTCGTCGGAGTACGCGTTGCCGATGCCGGCGATGTTCGACTGGTTGCGGAGCACCCCCTTGATCTGCTGCCGCCCCGACCGGCCCAGGATGCCCGCGAACACTCCCTCGGTGAACCCGGCGTCGAGCGGGTCGGGGCCGAGCTTCGCGATGCCCGGCACTTCGTTCACGTCGGTGACCAGATAGATCGCGAGGCTCTTCTTCGTGCCGGCCTCGGTGATGTCGAGCCCCGAGCCGGCCGGGAGGGTGCCGCCGCCGCGCATCACGAGTCGAGCCGCCAGCGCGCTCTTGCCCGGCCGGCCGCTGGCCGGGGGCGGCGGGCCCTCGCGCCACCGGATCCACCCCGCGCGCGCCAGGTGCATGACCAGGTGAAGCTCGCCGATCTCGAAGTCGAGGAACTTGCCGTGCCGCGCGACGCCCCGCACCACCTCGCCCTCCAGCGCGCTGAGCGGCGGCGAGAACGTCTTGAGAGCAGCGAACGACAGCGCATCGAACCGGTCGACCGTCTGCCCGCGCAGCCGTTCACCCAGATCGGTGACCAGCGCATGTACTTCGGGGAGTTCGGGCATGCTTCGATTCTGGGCCCCACCACCGACACTCGTCCAGAGTTCGCCCGGGGCTGGACAGGGCGAAGTCGAGGTGCGCTAGAGTCGACCGATACTCAGTGAAAGAAGGTCATCGATCGTGGGCTACAACGAGTCGGGGGTGCGGGAGATCCGGCAGATCGTCTCCATCGCAGCGACGGAGCGGGCCATCTATGCCGTCAAGACGATCTACGACGAAACGGATGCGGTCAATGCGGCAGGGCATGTCGTCTGGGCGGACTGGAACGATGAGCACACCTGCCTCGACCCAGACAGAGACCGTGGCATGACGGCGCTCAGCACGAACGACTCGATCCTCGCCATCTGGGCGTCGCCGCAGGGACACCTCTGGGTGACGAGTGCGAACGGCACCGTCTACACGACGGCGCCGGTGACGTGGCCACCTCCGCGCTGGGAGCCCCTCGACTGGGATGGGGGCGGCTCCGACGCCGACCTTCCGTGGTCGGTGACCACTCTTCCCGACTGGGCCGGTGGGTATGCGCCGCAGATCAACGCCGTCTGGGGCAGCAGTGACACCGACGTGCACTTCGCCACCTACAGGGGCACCCTCTACCACTGGAACGGTGAGTTGTTCGAGATCACGCTCGAAACGGGCGCGATGCTCGTCAACCTGCACGGCAGCGCGAGTGACGACGTGTACTGCGTCGGCCAGGCCGAGAGGAAGCAACCCGACCAGACCGCTGCCTGGCACTGGAACGGCACACGGTGGTCACCGGTCGCCACGCCCGAGGGAGTGCAGGTGGGCCTGCTGACCGGCGTGCGCGCACTTCCCGAGGGCAGGGTGATAGCGGTCGGCACCGCTGGCCTCATCTTCGAAGGAACCCCGTCGGGCCTCGAGGTTCTCCTGGACGCGCAGATGTCGATGTACAGCATCGCCCTGTTCGACGGCGAGTTCTACGCGGCCGGAGGGCGTTCGGGCCTCTGGAAGATCGAGGGCGACGACATCGTGTGCATCAAAGACCGCGCACGCGCCCTGGGTCTCTTCGAGTGCGGCCCGATGCTGCTCATGACCGCCGACGACCAGGAGGATGCCCCGGAGCTTCTGCAGTATGCGCCCCGGATCGAACGGCCGTGGATGCGCCTGCAGTTCTGAGGCGCATCCACGGCCTGGGGGCATCCGCGGCGCGCGGGCGTCCGCGGCGCGGACATCCATGCCGTGGGGGGCATCCGCGGCGCGAGGGAGGGTCTGGGTCTAGGCGACCGCGCCCTGCATCTCGCCCTGTCTTGCACCCTGGCGTGCATCGTGCATCGCCTCGGCGGTCAGCTCGACGGAGCGGAGGCGGTCGCCGATGTTCTGCGAAGCGTGCGCGATGATGAGCTCGTCGGCGTGGGCCTTTGCCGCGAAGTTCTCGAGGAAGTCGCGCACCTCGTCGGGCGTTCCGGCGACCGAGTAGCGCATCATGTTGGCGATGCCGCGGCCGCTCGGAGTGGAGAGGAACGCATCCACCTGCTCATCGGAGTACTCGGTGCCGGCGGGGCCGCGCTGCAGCATCCCGCGCACGCGGGCGCGGCGGGTCACGGCGAACTGCTCCCGGGCATCCTCGGCGTCGGTGGCGGCGATCACGTTGACGCCCGCCAGCACGTACGGCTCGGCGAGCTGCGCGGAGGGCTTGAAGTCGCGACGGTACACCCCGACGGCCTCGTGCAGGGCGTCGGGGGAGAAGTGGGATGCGAAGGCGTAGGGGAGCCCCAGCATCGCGGCGAGCTGGGCACCGAAGAGCGACGACCCGAGAATGTAGAGGGGCACGTTTGTACCCGCGCCGGGCGTCGCCTGCACGCCGGGCACGCGGGACTGGCCGGCGAGGTAGGCCTGCAGTTCCAACACGTCTTCGGGAAAACGGTCGGCCGACATCGGATCGCGCCGCATCGCGCGCATCGTCTCCTGGTCGCTGCCCGGCGCTCGGCCGAGCCCGAGGTCGATGCGATCGGGGTACAGGCTGGCGAGCGTTCCGAACTGCTCGGCGATGGTCAGTGGCGCGTGGTTCGGAAGCATGATGCCGCCCGATCCGAGCCGAATGGTCGAGGTCTGGCCGGCGACATGCCCGATCAGGATGCTGGTGGCCGACGACGCGATCGTCGGCATATTGTGGTGTTCTGCGTACCAGACCCGGCGGTAGCCGGTCCTCTCCGCCGTCTGGGCGAGGGCGACGCTGGCGGCGAAGCTGTCGCGGGCGGTTTCTCCGGGGGCGATGGGGGCGAGGTCAAGAATGGAGAGCGGTGTCGACATGCTGGGTACAACGCGTGAGGCCCCCGATTCGTTCCCGCCCGCCCCACCGATCGCGGGGATCGCGGCGCCCCGCCGCTCGCGGCGCTCCCGACCTGCCGTCGATCACACCTGCCGTCGATCACGCCTGGCAGTGCGGTTCGCTACCTCCGGGCGCATCGGCCTGCTGCTGCACGCGATCGACCAGCTCGCGCCATCCGCCGGTCAGCTCGCTCTCGGGCAGCGTCGCCTCATGCCGCACCTCGGAACGGACGACGATGACGATGCGGTACACGAAGCGGTCGGCGCTCGTCGCATCCTGGCTCGGCACCCTGCCCCACGGGAGGGAATCGGCGAAGCCCAGCCAGTCCTTCGCGCTCGACTGGTCTTCCGCGGTCGCCTCCCATGTGCGCTTCAGCCCCGCGAAACCCCCCGAGCGCACCACCGTGACCGCGACGACGGGGCCGGATCTCTCAGCTGGCTGCTCCATCCTCCAAGACTCCCACTTTCACCCATCCCGCGCGAACGGCTTTCGTCTTCGCCGAGTCTGCCCCGAACCGCGCTGTCGCGGCCGCAATCGTGGCGTCGGCGAACGCGACGAAGTCGGCATCCGGAGCGAGCGTGCCGGTGATCGTGTCGTACCAGACCTGGCCGGCCGACTCCCACGCGAAACCACCGATCTCGATGGCCGCCAGGGCGAAGGCGCGGTTCGGGATGCCCGAATTCAGGTGAACGCCGCCGTTGTCGTCTGTCGTCTCGACGTAGTTCGCCATGTCGGCCGGCTGCGGATCTCTCCCCAGCACGTCATCGTCGTACGCCGTGCCGGGCGCGATCATCGACCGGAGCGCCGTGCCCTGTACGGCGGGGGTGAAGAGGCCCTCGCCGATCAGCCAGCTCGCCTCGCCCGCCGTCTGCTGGCGCTGGTACTGCTCGACCAGCGCCCCCATCACATCGGAGTAGGACTCGTTGAGGGCGCCCGACTGGCCCTGGTAGTCCAGCGCTGCCGTGAACTGCGTGACGCCGTGCGAGAGCTCGTGGCCGATCACCGAAACGGATGCCGTGAACCGGCCGAAGACCTCCCCATCGCCGTCGCCGAACACCATGCGCTCGCCGTCCCAGTAGGCGTTGTCGTAGTCCTGCCCGTAGTGCACCGTGGCAAGCAGTGGCAGACCTCGTCCATCGATCGAGTTGCGGCCGAAGGCCTCGTCGTAGAGCCGGTAGGTCGCCCCGAGCCCGTCGTAGGCCTCGTCGACGGTCACGTCGGAGGAGGGCGCTTCACCTTCGGAGCGCACCTTCGACCCGGGCAGTTGCTCCGTGTTGCGTGCGGTGTAGACGGTGCGGTCGAGAGTGGGAGCCGGGGCTGCCTCGGAAGAGTGGCGTGATCCGCCCCCCGGGGAAGTGCCGACGGCAGACTGCCGTGCGCCGGGTTCACCGGAGTCGGACTCTCGCCGGGAGGCGGGCGGCTTCTCGGTTGAGAGGAGCCGGGCATCCTGAATCGAATCCCGTGCCAGCAGCGCACGCCGAGCCGACGCGGAAGCCCGCGCCATGCGCGTGTCATCGGCGTCAGCGATCTTCTGGAGCAGGTACGGAGGAACGATCGAATGCATCATGGCGACACTCTACGTCGGCCTTCCGACATCCGATCGGGGCGTACTGAGCATCTGTGGATAACTTCTTTCCGCCAGTGATTGTGGCCTTATAACCACATTGGAAGGGTGGTGCAACAGGTTGTACCTGTGAGGTAACAAGCAGAGTCTTGGGGCATGAAGAAGATCTCGTATGCCGGAGAATCCTTCGTCACGTCCGATGGAGTCGCCGACGCACTGCTGCGCTTCGTCGCCGCGCTGGGCGCGAATCACACCTCTGCTTCGGTGGAGATACCCGCCGTCTCGTCGTCGGAGGAAATGGAACTCGTCCAACTCGTCGTCGGCCCGACCAGCGAGATTGTGAGCCGCCCCGACACGTCGTCGCGCCCGGTTTCGAGCGAGCCGGTGCAGGCCGACATGCGGCAGGCCGTCGCGCGCCTCGAAGCGAGCACGGATGCTCTGACCGTCGCCCGCAACGTCGTCTACGCCCAGCCGCAGCGCTTCGCCGGGTACGACTTTGAGGGACTCGAGTCGCTCTAGCTCCGTCCGCCGAAAATTCTCAGAAACCAATTTGCTCCTGAGGGTCGTTTTGGCCTCATTTTGCTGAGGGAATGTCAGTGGTGGGTGGTTGGGTTGTGCCATGACCACTTCAGCCGCTTCTCTGCTTGCTGGGCTTCAGGATGCCTGGGAGTGCTTGAGCGATGCCGGTGGTGTTGGCGGTGTGGCTGCCGCGCCCGGTGGGCTTGCCGATGAGGAGTTGGTGGCGGCTCTCGCGGAACTCGAGTCGGTCGGCCGTCTCGTAGACGGGTTGCGTGTTGCTCTGGCTGGGGAGGTGGCGGCCAGGTCGGATCCTGCGTACGGCGACGAGGGCTTGTCGAGGTCGCAGAACTTCGCGACTCCGGCGAAGTTCTTGGCGGTGGTGACGGGTGTGTCAGTGTCGACAGCGTCGGCGCGCGTGCGTCTGGCGGCGCAGGTGCACACGACGTTTTCGGTGACGGGCCTGCCGAACCCGCCCCGCTTCCCCCGTGTCGCGGAAGCTCTCGCCACCGGTGCGCTCGGTGTCGATGCGGCGGCAGCGATCACGAAACGCCTGCACGACGTCGCGACCCGCACGGGCTTCACGGAGGCCCTCGAAGAAGCCGAAGGCGAGCTCGTCTCCCTTGCGCAGCAGACGATCGGCGGTCTCGGGTACACCGCGGATGATGTGGATGCGTTGGCGCTTCGTGCCCGTGAGCACCTCGACCCTGACGGCGCGGAACCGCGCGAGGCCGATCTCCACGACCGCCGCTACCTGACCCTCTCCCCGCACCGTTCCGGCATGACGAAGCTCACTGGCTGTCTCCCGCCGTCGTCCGCGGCGATCCTGAAGGCGGCCCTCGAGCCGTTCACGAGTCCCCGCGTCGTCGCTTTCACCGACCCCACCCCACCAGCTGGCGCCCCCACCCCGGCGTCTGGCGACCCGACTCTGTCACCCGGCGACCCCGCCGCGTCGCCCGGCGACTCGGCCTCTTCCCGCGCCGCCACGTCAGCCACCACCACGCCCGGCCACCTCACCGCATACGACTTCGCCACCGCACCCGACTCAGCCACCGCGCCCGACCCGGCCACCTTGCCTGACCCGGTGTTCGAAGACACCCGCACCCGCGGCCAGAAAACCGCAGACGCGCTCGTGCAGTTGGTCTCGATGGCCGCCGGGCTACCCGCACTGCCACGCATCAACGGCGCAGCACCCACCATCAACGTGCACGCAACCCTCGACGACCTCGCCGCCGGGCGTGGTGTCGGATGGGTCGACGGTCTCACCGAACCCGTCCCGCACACCACCGTCGAAGCGTTGCTCTGCCACGCCGACACGATCACCACCCTCTTCGGCCACCACGGCCAAGTCTTGCAGCACGGGAAGACGAAGCGCCTGTTCACCGCGGCGCAGAACCGTGCCCTCGCCGCCCGCGACGGCGGATGCGTCTGGCCGGGCTGCGACGCACCACCGTCCTGGTGCGAGAGCCACCACGTCGACGGATGGCTCTCCGACACCCACCCCGGTGGTGTGACTGACATCGACAACGGTGCGCTGCTGTGCCACTTCCACCACTCACACGTCCACAAAACCAGCTGGACACTTTCCATGCGTAACGGAACTCCACACCTCACCCCACCCGACACCATCGACTGGACCCGAACACCCCGCCCCTGCCAACAAAACCGCACCCGCAAACCACAACTCGCCCCCAAACCACCACCAAACACACCCCACCCACCGAACCCACCCCGCGCATCTAAGCCACCGCGCATGCCGAACGCACCCCGCACGCAGAACTCGGTGCGCACACCGAACCCACCCCACCCCCTGGATTCCCACCGAACTGCGGACCCACCCACCCATCCCCAGCGACCCCGAAAACACCACCCACCCGACCACGATCCGCAGATCGACACCGACACCGACACCGACACTGGCACTGGCACTGCCACCGAATGAGTTCCATCTCACCCGCGCCCCGCGCCAACCCAGCCATCCGGCCAGCCATCTCGCGGGCGCGACCCGCTGGCGAGCCCAACCATCGAAGAGGCACCTGCGCATCCGCACCACGCCACCGTCGGCAAGCCCGGAGGGCGCGGCAGCCCCGCCGACGCCCATCCCCGACGCCGACGCCTACGCCTACGCCTACGCGCGAGCGTCAGCGCGCAACCCGCGTCTCCGCCACGCAACGCACCTCACTGTCGCCCGGCCCATGACACCGGCGCCCGAGGGCAAGCGCCCCCGACGCTGCGTATCGACCCCACCTTGCATCCACCTCGCCCGATCCCACCCCACCTCTTCAGCCACGCAGCGCAGGGCTCACGACGCCTGCGGCTCTAGGCTGGAGGCATGGCAGACCTGACCCATGAACAACTGCAGGCCTCTGAACACACCGAACGGCGCACGGTCGGCGGTGAGGTTCGCTACTACCTGAAAGATGTCGCCGAGCACCTGCGGCGCATGAACGCTCCGTTCAATCCCGATGGGCTCGAGGCGTGGTTCACTCCCGACGGCAAGTTCCACGCCCAGGGGCTGAACGCCAACGCGAGCTTCTACGGCACGCTCGGCGCTGCCGCTGCAGTGCAGATCGCAGCCGGTTCGAGCCTCTGAGCTGAGAGTGCAGCTCCGGCGCTGCGCGCAGATCAGATGCAGCCGCGAGCCGCCGCCGTCCGCGCCACCCGCAACCACTACGCCCCAGCCGCCGCACCCGCAGCCGTAGCCGTAGCCGCGAGCCACCCCACGCAGCAGCCGCCCGCACGCAGCAGTCGCACGCACGCAGCAGCCACCGCTCACCCGCGCGTGATGGCAGCGACGATCCGCTCGACGCCGAACCCCCAGGCGCGGTCGACGTCGCCGCCGAGCTGGAAGCTGCCGTTCAGCTCCATGCTGATGAACCCGGCGCACCAGGCCGTGAGGGTGCGCGCCGCGTCCAACGCGTGTTCCTCGCCGGCGAGTTCCACAGAGATCCTGAGTATGGGCTCCGTCGCGACCTGCCGGTAGTGCTCGTCGACCGGCGGGATGCCCGGTCCCGGCGCCATGACCAGCTGGAACGCCGCCGGCCGCGCATGGCCGAGCGCGCGGTACCTGTTTGCCAGCTCGACGGGATCGCGCACCCCATCGAGGCGTGCACCCAGCTCGGCCAGGGTGGCCTCCGCGACGAGCCGGATGAGCGTGCTGCGATCCCGCACCCTCTTGTAGAGCGAGGGCGCCCGCACGCCGACGCGCGCGGCGACGGCGGCCATGGTGAGACTGGCGAGCCCCTCTTCTTCCAGCAGGTCGCAGGCAGCGTTCACGATGGCGTCGAGGGAGGTGCGCTCAGGTGTGGGCATGTGTCGAGTATAGCTATTGACAGTAGCCATGATGGCTACGTAGCATAGCCATCATGAACCTCGCACCCAACCTCCACCGCATCGGCAACGACATCGTGGCCGTCTACCTCATCGACACCCCGGAAGGCGTCACGGTCATCGATGCCGGGCTGGCCGGGCATTTCGGCGAACTCGTCACCGAGCTGGGCTCGATGGGTCGCACCCTTGACGATGTGAAGGGCGTCATCCTGACCCACGGCGACGGCGACCACGTCGGGTTCGCCGAGCGACTGCGCCGGGAGCACGGCGTTCCCGTCTACATCCACGAAGGCGATGCTGCCCGCGCGAAGGGCGGCCCGAAGCCGAAGAACGCGAAG
Organism: Subtercola sp. Z020; assembly: GCF_002931235.1. Taxonomy (GTDB): domain Bacteria; phylum Actinomycetota; class Actinomycetes; order Actinomycetales; family Microbacteriaceae; genus Subtercola. Next base: position 14,517 of record NZ_PSTT01000095.1, read on the forward strand.
CAGTCGCTGAAGCTCGGCCCGATGCTCGGCTTTCTCGCGTATTCGCTGCGCAAGGGCGGGATGCGCACCAGCTGGCTCACCGACGTCGTCACGGTGCGGGGCGGCGAGACCCTCGACCTCCCCGGCGCGCCGCGCATCATCGCCCTGCCCGGCCACTCGGAGGGCAGCATCGCCGTTCACGTTCCGGCGGTCGACGCTGTGTTCGTCGGCGACGGTCTCACGACCCGGCACGTGCTCACGGGGCGCACGGGCCCGCAGCCGGCCCCCTTCACCGACGACCCCGCCCAGGCTCTGTCATCGCTGCGGGCCCTCGTGCCGACCGGCGCGACCTGGGTGCTCCCCGGCCATGGCGCGCCCTGGGGTGGCGGCGTCGAGGCGGCCGTTGCAGCGGTCGAGGCATCGCAGGCGGCGCAGGCAGCGCAGGCCGCAGCCCGCGACGCCCGCTGAGGCGCACCTCCCTCAGGCCGACAGGGACTTCGGGATGCTCGGCACCCAGCAGCGCACCTCGGCTGTGTAGCGCCGGAAGTCCGGGCCGAACCGCTCTTCGAGGTCGGCTTCTTCGAGCGGGCGGATGGCGTAGTTCCAGAGCAGCGAGCCGGCGATCGCATACACGACCACGAGCAACGACGAGAGCAGCAGCCCGACGGCAGCACCCTGCACGATTCCGGCGAACGCCATCGGGTTCCGGATGAAGCGGTAGGGGCCAGCGATGACGAGCCGGTTCGGCATGGCCGACGGCAGCGGGGTGCCGTCTCCGAGGGTCGACATGACGACAGCCGACCAGATGCCGAGCGCGCTGGCCGACACCAGCAGGAGCGCGCCGATCAGGGTGACGGGAAGCGGGAACGTCAGCGCGAGCATCCAGCGCCGTTCGAGAAAGGCGATGACGAGCGGTATCACGACGAGGAAAAGGCCCCAGAAGACCACGATCTGGCGGAAGGTGGCGAAGACGTGGTGGGGGCGGTGGGTCGCGGTGACGCTCTCGGCGGCACGGAACGCGAACGGGCCGACGATCATCCACCCCGTGGGCACCCGCCCGAAGAGCAGCAGGCAGGCGGCGAGCACTGAGGCGCCCGCCGAGGCCGCCATCAGCAGGACGCCCCAGCCCGCCTCACCCGTCAGCGTGGCGAAGATCGCGAGCGCGACGGCGACGACGGTCGTCCACGCCGTGCTCAGCACGATCGCCCAGCGCACACCGAACGCCGCGATGGCTGAGCCGGCCACGAAGAGCGGGATGTCGAGGGTTGCGACAGCGACCGGGTCCAGCGAGCCGAGGGTCTCCTGTCGCACCCACGGCCAGGCGAAGACCGCGACCCACCAGGCCGCGCCGGCGAGCGCCTGCAGGCCGAAGTACGCCCGCGCCGCCCTCACTGGGTCGGCGCCGTCTGCGCCTCTGCGGCATCGGGGCAGGCACGGAACGACACGGAATCTCCTTCGAACGAACGAGCAGGCGCGGTCGCTGTGCGGGTGCGGTCGCGCACCCATCCTCCCAGCGGAGCAGCGCTCGCACCAGACGGCCGAACAGCGCGCGCACCAGGCGTCGCTTCGGGCCGGGCGATTACACTCAGCCCATGGCCGACCACGTTCTCGCGATGGACGACCCTGCCGCGTTCCTCGACGGACTGCTGCAGGCCGCCCGCAGCATCCTGCCGCCCGATGTCGCCGCTGCGACGCTCACGGTGGTGCGACGTCGGTCGATCGCCGACCGGATCGCCGGCCGCGAGGGCTCGATCAGCGCACTCCGGCTGCTCACCCGCGGATACGCGATGGAGCTCAGCTGGTCGAAGGGCCCGCACTTCACCGCTGAGACCCGGCGCCTCGTCGGCGGAATCTCCCTGTCGCGGCGCACCCAGAGCCTCGCCGAATGGCTCGAGGCCTTCGCCGGTCGCGTCGCCGTTCTCGCGGGCGAGCCCGCCGACCCGCAACCCGGTTGGGCCGGGCGGGAGGCTCAGGCCGGTCGCTCCAGCGCCGCCGAACGAACCCTGAGGGCCCTCGGCGTCTCTGTTTCGCGCCCGGGAATCACGGTCGGCGACGACACCGCCCTGGCCGACCTGCGCGCTCTGCCGTTCAAGGTGCGCGCGGGACTGCCGGCCGCGGCCGCGGCATCCGTCGCCCGCATCGTCGACCTGCTGCTCGACACCCTGCCGCGCGTCACGGGCGATCTCGACATGAACGCGATGGCGCACCGCACAGCGACCGTCTACCTGCCCGACACCCTGCGCGCCTACCTCACCCTGCCACCCGGCTGGGCCCGTGGGCACGTCTACCCCGACGGCAGCACGCCCGACAGTGCGCTGATGGCCCAGTTGGTCGTGCTCGAACGGGCGGTGTCGCGGATGCACGAAGCGGCCGTTCGCGGAGACGCCGACGGGCTGCTGCTGAACGGCCGCTTTCTCGGCGAACGCTTTCGCGAGCAGCACGGCCCGACGCTCTGACGCGGACTGCGGGGCGGGGCGGGGCCGGGCGGGGCTGCGGCCCAGCCTCAGTCGAGCGGTACGCCGAAGTCCCGCGCGATGCCCGCGAGGCCCGCTTCGTAGCCCTGGCCCACGGCGCGGAACTTCCACTCGCCGTTGTGGCGGTAGATCTCGGCGAACAGCATGGCCGTCTCGCGCGCCGCGTCTTCGGTGAGGTCGTAGCGCACGATCTCCTCCAGGTCCTGGTCGAGCACGCGGCAGTACGCCGCTCGCACCTGCCCGAAGTTCTGGCGGCGGTTGTCGGCGTCGTGGATCGAGACCGCGATGACGATGCGCTGCACGTCGGCAGCGACCGCCGCGAGGTCGATGACGATCTGCTCGTCGTCTCCGTCGCCCTCACCGGTGCGGTTGTCACCCTGGTGCACGACGGAACCGTCGGGGGTCGACATCTGGTTGTAGAAGATGAAGTCCTCGCTCGAGCGCACGCGACCGTCAGCGGCCACGAGGATCGCCGACGCGTCGAGGTCGAACTGCTGCCCGGCCGTCGTGCGCGGATCCCAGCCGAGACCGACCGTCGCGATGGTCAGTCCGGGGCTGGTCTTCGTGAGCGAGAGGTTTGTGCCTTTGGAGAGGCTGAGTCCTGCCATCGGTGTGGATGCTCCTTCGGGGTTCCGGTGCCGGCTGAAACGCTGCGGGCCCCTTCCATTATGGAACCGTCTGCGGGGAAACGACTGTGGCGCCCGAAAGGAGTGTGCAGCCCGAACCAGTTCAGCCGAACCCTGTCGACAGCACGAAGACGAGGGCGGCGGCCCCGAAGACCAGCGCGACCGAGCAGAGCAGGGCGAGCAACGCGGCGCCCGGCATCTGCAGCTGCACCTGCACCTGAGACATCTGCGGCTCGTGCGCCGGCACCGGCCCCGGCCCTGGGCCCCGCCCCGGCCTGAGCAGGCGAGGGTGCCTCCCCCGCGAGCGCAGCGCGATGAGCGCGGCGGCGACCAGCCCGAGAACGCCCACCGCCAGACCGCCGACAGCGAACGGCAACGGAAGGCCGGGGAGACCGAGCGAACCGCCGAGAGCTGCCTCGAGGGAGGTCGCGAGGGAGGTCGCGGCGACCCTGAGGATCACGAGCGAGCCGACGGTGACCGACAGTGCAGCGCGCTGCCACGCGAGGGCAGTGCGCTCGCTCTGCAACCCGAGGTCGAAGGCAGAGGGGGATGCAGCGCCGAGTGGGTGGGCGCCGCGTGGGTCAGCCCCGCGTGGGTCAGCCCCGTGTGGCTCAGCGCCGTGTTCGCTCACCGCAGCGCGAAGCCGAGCAGCAGCAGGATGCCGACGACCGCGACCGCCCCCGCGAGGGGCGCAGCCAGCCGCGAACCTGGCAGCGGCTCTGACCGGCGGATGGCCTGCTCGACCCGCGCCCATCCGAACCACGCCTGCAGCGGAGAGAGAATACCGCTCACCACCAGAACGAGGGCGGCCGCGAGCTTCAGGCCCGGCTGCAGCGGCAGGTCGAGCGCTGCGAGCGCCACACCGCCCGCGATGAGCGCCAGCGACGTGCGGATCCAGGCGAGGAAGGTGCGCTCGTTCGCCAGGGTGAATCGCGCATCGGGCTCCGTTCCCACTCCGAAGACGCGCTGGGGAAACCGACTGTCAGCCACGAGGCCAGCGTAGCGCCCGAACTCAGTGGAACTGCGGGATGATCAGGTACAGGCTGTACAGCACGGCGGCCACGCCGATTCCGAGGCAGACGTAGCCGCCGACGGTCGCACCGAGCGGGCGGGGGCCGCGAGCGCTGTCACTGACGACAGATCCGTCGGCTCCCGTGTCGTCGGGCGATCCGGTGGCCAGCAGCCGCAGTCCGAGCGCATAGAACACCACGATCACCACTGCAGCGGCGAACGAGATGGCGAACACGAGGCCGAAGGCGCCCCAGTCGATGCTGATCATGTCGTCACGCTCCCTTTTCTGCGAGTGCCCGGCCACCGGCATCCGGAGCCGAAGGCTCTGTACCCTCGTCGACCTCGTTCACGTTGTCGTGCGTCACCGGGTGCCGCCGGGCGAGCACGAAGAAGCCCGCGCCCAGCACGAGGGCGAGCACCGCCACGATCACCAGGCCGATGGTGCTGGTGGATGCCGCCCAGGCGGCGACACCGCCGACCAGAGCGGCGGCCGGCAGAGTGAAGACCCAGCCGAGGGCGATCTTGCCGACCACGTTCCAGTGCACGCGGGCCAGTTTCTTGCCGAGACCCGATCCGACCACGGCACCCGAGGTCACCTGCGTCGTCGAGAGCGCGAAGCCGAGATGCGACGAGATGAGGATGGTGGCAGCCGAGCTGGTCTCCGCCGCGAAGCCCTGAGCCGGCTGAACGTCGGTGATGCGCTTGCCCACCGTGCGCATGATGCGCCAGCCGCCGAGGTAGGTGCCGAGCGCGATCGCCAACCCGCAGGCCGCGATCACCCACAGCTGTGGGCCGGTATTCGAATCCTGGTAGCCCGCGGCGACCAGCGTGAGGGTGATGACACCCATCGTCTTCTGCGCGTCGTTCGTTCCGTGCGCTAGCGACACGAGCGAGGCCGACACCGTCTGCCCGTGGCGGAAACCGCGGTCGGAACCGCGGGCCCGGGCCTGCCGCGTCAGCCGGTAGGCCGCGAACGTCGCCACCAGCGCGACGATGCCGGCGACGAACGGCGAGAAGAGCGCCGGCAGCACGACCTTCGACAGCACGACGCCGAAGTCGACCGAGTTCACTCCGGCCCCGATGATCGCCGCTCCGATCAGCCCGCCGAAGAGAGCGTGCGTCGAGCTCGAGGGCAGTCCGAGGTACCAGGTGCCGAGGTTCCAGAGCACGGCACCGACGAGACCCGCGAAGATCATCGTCGGTGTGACCTGGATGCCGCCCTGCCCCTCCTTGATGATGCCCTGCGAGATCGTCTTCGCTACCTCGGTCGAGAGAAAGGCGCCGACCAGGTTGAGCACCGCCGAGATGAGCACGGCGACCTTCGGTTTCAGTGCGCCGGTGGCGACCGATGTGGCCATGGCGTTCGCCGTGTCGTGGAACCCGTTCGTAAAGTCGAAGACGAGGGCGATGACGATGACGAGAGCGACGGTGATGAGTACGTCCAACGGATGATCCTCCGGTCGTGATCGGGAGGCTGTGTCGCACGGATTGGTGTTCGCTCGTCTCTCGGCAGCGACGTTAGAGGCGCTCGGTGAACACGGGATGAACGGGGCCGCACATCGGCCGCCGGGTCCACGATCGAGGGCGGTGGCCCGCGAGAATGGAGGTGTGCCCGACTCGGTCGACCAGACGCCACCCTCCCCCTCGCCCTCCCCTACGGGCGCGCCAGCGCCCGCGCTTGCTCGCCGCCTCGGCACGGGCGACGCGGTGTTCATCGGGCTCGGGTCGATGGTCGGTGCCGGCATCTTCGCCGCCTTCGCGCCGGCCGCCGCCGCCGCGGGCGCGGGGCTGCTCATCGGGCTCGCGCTGGCGGCGGTGGTCGCCTTCTGCAACGCGACGTCTTCGGCCCAGCTCGCGGCGCGCTACCCGACCTCGGGCGGAACCTACGTCTACGGGCGCGAGCTGCTCGGGCCGTGGTGGGGGTTCCTCGCCGGGTGGAGTTTCGTGATCGGCAAGACCGCGAGCTGCGCGGCTATGGCGCTGACCTTCGCCGCGTACGCTGCACCCGCCGGCTGGGAGAAACCGGTCGCCGTCGCCGCAGTGGTCGGCCTTGCAGCAGTGAACTACCGGGGCGTGACACGCACCGCGGCGCTCACCCGGGTGATCGTCGTGGTGGTGCTGCTGGTGCTCGCTCTGGTGGTCACGGCAGGTGTTGTCGGGGGCACTGGCGATGCAAGCGGCGGGTGGATGCTCGGCGGCGGTCTGCTCGATGCGGGCTGGTACGGCATCCTGCAGGCCGCCGGGCTGCTCTTCTTCGCCTTCGCGGGCTACGCGCGCATCGCCACCATGGGAGAAGAGGTGCGAGACCCGGCCCGCAGCATTCCGCGGGCCATCACCCTCGCTCTCGCCATCGCGGTCGTCGTCTACGCCGTGGCCGCCGTCACCGCGCTCGGCACACTCGGCGCGGGCGGCCTGGCTCGCTCGACCGAGCCGCTCGTCGACACCGTCACTGCGGCGGGATGGGCCTGGAGCGCTCCCGTCGTGCGGTTCGGAGCCGCCGCCGCGTCGCTCGGCGCCCTGCTCGCCCTCATCGCCGGCATCGGACGCACCTCGCTGGCCATGGCCCGGGAGGGCGACCTGCCGCGCTGGCTGTCGGCCGTGCATCCGAGATTCCACGTGCCGCACCGCGCCGAGGTCGCCCTGGCTGTCGTCGTCTGCGTGCTCGTGCTCACCGTCGACCTGCGCTCGGCGATCGCCTTCTCGTCGTTCGGCGTGCTGCTCTACTACCTCATCGCGAACGCCTCGGCACTCAGGCAGCCGCGCGCCGAGCGCCGGTACCCGCGGGCGCTCCCCGTTCTCGGGGCGATCGGATGCCTCGGGCTGGCGTTCACCCTCCCACCCGCCGGCATCGTGGCCGGCGTCGTCGTGCTCGCCGTCGGCGTCGCCGCCCGCCTGCTGGCCCGCCGGTCCCGCGCGAGGGAGCACACCGTCGGCGGGTAGGGCGGCGGCGGGTAGGCGGGGCGGCAGGTAGGCGGGGCGGCAGGTAGTAGGGTCAGCGGGTGGTCAAATCGTTGTTCGCCGAGCTGGTCCAGTTGGCGGATGAGAGTTTCTGCCCCGAGATCTCGCACGCTGAAGCCCTTTTCGGGCGGGCGGCCGATCCGGACGTTCCGTACAGCCTGAAAGCGCTGCGGCGGTTGGGGCGCACGCGTCCGGCGGTGGCTGTCGACGCGAGCGAGGGCATCGCACCGACGGGGATGCGCACGACGTTCGGAGCGGGCAGCGCTGTGCGGCTCGAGGTCTTCCACGC
>NZ_PSTT01000117.1 GCF_002931235.1 Subtercola sp. Z020
ATCCGCGGCTCGCTCCCCGTGCCGCCGAACCCGGTCGACCCGACGCCGATCGGCGTCGGGTCGACCGGGTTCGGCGGCACGGGGAGCGAGCCGCGGATCTGGTTCTGGGCCTGGCACTGGCTGGTGCAGTTGGTGGCGCCGGCCGACAGCTCGATGGCGTCTTCGCCGAGCACGCCGCCGAGGCGGCCGCCGGGCTGAACGAGCCACTTCGTGACGGTTCCGGTCTGCAGGGTCTTGGTCGCGACCTGCGGGCTGTCCTTGCCGAGCAGCATCTGGTGTGCGTTCGCGCCAGAGGTCACCGCATCGACGCCGTCGCCGAAGTTGACCTTGCCGGTGAACGTGTTGGTGAAGTAGAAGATCCCGGGCGCCAGGGTGTGCGTGAATTCGACCGGCCCGGCGAACTCGGTCTCCATCTGGAAGATGCCGCCCTGCGCGCCGTCTTTGGCCTGGATCTTGTATTTGCCGAGCGCCGTGCTGAAGATGACGACGAGCGTGTCGTCCTTCACCTCGAGCTGCTTGATCGTCGCGCCGGCCAGTTGCGCTGCCGTGAGCGTCGGCACCTTCGAGGCGAAGATCTTCGTCGGCTTCGTGACCATTCGCTGGGCATCCGGAGCGCCCGTCAGCGTGTAGTCGTACACGCCGAGGGTGGCGACGCGGATGTCGAAGCCGACGTTCACGCCGCGCACCGCGACGACGGCGCCAGGCTTGAGATCTTTCAGCTTGACGTCTTTGCCGGGGGCGGGGTTGTATGTGGTGCCGGCGACGGTGACCGCGAAGTCGCCACCGTTGGCGCTCGTCTTGGCCTGGGCGGGGGAGGCGAATGCGAGTGATGACGCGAGCACGGCGGCTGCGACGATCACCGCCTTGCCGATGGTGCGGCGGGTGCGGGTGGGTGCCATGAGAGGGCCTTCCGGTCGAGGGGTCTGCTGTGGTTCGACTCTCCCCTGTCGCAGTTGTCGCGACAATCAGACTTTGGTCGTAGTACCTCTGTCGCCCGGTCGGCCGAGCAGGCTCTGGATGCCCGTGGTCGCCGCCCCCGGGCATCCATTCGCCGTCTCAGCCGCGCGCGACCCGGCCCGACGGCAGCAGCAGCGCGAGCAGCGTCGCCAGCGCAAGCGCCGATGCCCCCACGAACACCGCCGGGATCGCGGCATCGACGTAACCGGTGGGCGTGAGTTGCCCGCCGGCGCCGGTGAAGACGGCGGTGAGCACGGCGATCCCGAGTGCGACACCCACCTCGCGGAGCGTCGAATTCGTGCCCGATGCCTTGGCCTGATCGGCCGACGCCATGTTGACGAGCACAGCCGACGACGACGGCGCGAAGACGAGCCCCATGCCGATGCCCGTGAGAAGGAACGGCCCGAGCATCGAGGCGTAGCTCGCATCGGCTGAGAGCACGCCGGCCAGCCAGAAGATTCCGCTCGCCTGCAGGGCCAGGCCCGCCACGATCAGCGCCCGGGTGCCGACCCGCGGTGTGATCAGCCCGGTCAGCGGCGCGACGACGAGCGGCGCCATCGTCCACGGGGTCGTCATCAGGCCCGCTTCGAGGGGGCTGTGGCCCTGAACGATCTGCAGGAACTGGATGAGGATGAAGACTGACCCGAAGATGCCGAAGCTGAACACAACGCCGACGATGTTCGCCACCGTGAAACTGCGGTCCCGGAACAGTCGCAGGGGCAGCAGGGGGGCGGATGTGCGGGACTCCCACACGACGAACGCCGCGAGCAGCAGCCCACCGACCGCAAGCGACCCGACGACCTCGACGCTCGACCAACCGGCGTCGTTGCCCCGGATGATGCCGTACACGACGCCGAGTACCCCGAGCCCCACGAGTGCCAGACCCAGGATGTCGGCGCGCAGCCGCGCGCCGAACGTGTTCGGCAGCGCAAGCAGCGCGAGCGGCACGGAGATGATGCCGATCGGAACGTTCAGCCAGAAGATCGCCTGCCAATCGAAACCTTCGATCACCGCCCCGCCGATCAGCGGGCCGAGGGCGACGCCGAGGCCGGAGACGCCGCCCCAGATGCCGATGGCGAGTGGACGGAGGCGCGTGCTGACCGAGCCGACGAGCAGCGTCAGCGAGAGCGGCATGAGGGCTGCCGCCCCGACGCCCTGGAAGGCACGGCCGACGATGAGCATCCACGAGTCGGTGCTGAGCGCCGAGAACACGGAGGCGACGGTGAAGAGGGCGATGCCGAAGACGAAGACCGTGCGACGGCCGAGGCGGTCGCCGACCGCTACGGCCATCAGCATGAAGGTCGCGAACGAGAGGGTGTACGCGTTCACGAACCACTGCAGCTCGCCGATCGAGGCGTTCAGATCGACGCGGATGACCGGCAGCGCGCTCGTCATGATGAGGTTGTCGAGCGTGGCCATGAACATCGGGAGGGAGGCGGCGATGACTGCGAGCCAGACCGGGATGCGGGGGCGGCTGCCTGCGGTGCGTGTCGGGGTCTCTGGATCGGGTCGTTTCTCGGCCAGGGTGGCAGCGGACACGGTGATCTCGATTCTGTTCGAGCCCGTCTACGAAGAAGTTATCGGGCGATAGGTAGAACGTTACCTATCGTCTGATAACCTGTCAATATGACGTCTTCACCTTCGCCCGCAACCCGGATGCGCGGAGAGGATCGGCGCGAGCTCCTCCTGCAGGCGGCCACGCAGGTGTTCGGCGACTACGGCTACGTCGGGGCGACGACCGCGCAGATCGCCCGGGCTGCAGGGGTCAGTCAGCCCTACGTCGTGCAGACGTTCGGAACGAAGGAGCAGCTGTTCCTGGCTGTGATCGACCGGGCTCTGCAGTCCCTGCTCGACGCGTTCGCCTCGGTGGTCGACAGCCCCGACCCGGGCGACGGGTCGACCCTCGCCGCCCGCCTCGGCGCGGCCTACGTCGACCAGCTCGACGACAGGGGCCTGCTGCTGTCTCTGATGCACGCCTTCGTGCTGGGCAAAGACCCCGTGATCGGCCCGATCGGTCGCGCCGGGTTTCTGAAGGTGTACCGGTACCTGCGGGATGCTGCGGGGTTCACGCCCGAGGAGGTGCGCTCGTTCCTCGCGGAGGGGATGCTCATCAACACGATGATCGGCTTGCGCATGACCGACGACTTCGATTCCGACGCCGACGCCCGCCAGCTGCTGGTCTGCTCGTTCGAGGGCAAGCTCGACCACGTGCGCGCGCTGGCGTCGGAGGGCGCGTCCGCCGTCCGCTGACGCGGCCGCCACCCGCCGTCGCTGAGCCGCCTGCCGGAGAGCGGCGCCATGGTGCCCGGGCGTTTGGTGGGAAAGCCGGGGCGCGGACGAGAGCGGCCCCCGCTCCTCGCGCGGGGCGGAGGGGCGGGGGCCGCCTCGCGTCGTTCCCGGTCGACGCGAGTCAGCGGTGGGCCTCACCGGGGGAGTGGGCCCCCCGGGCTCAGCTCTTCGTCGCCAGGCCGCGGTTGCGGCGGCGAGCCGTCAGGGCGAAGCCGGCGAAGCCCACGAGGAGGATCGCGAAGGCGAACCCGCCCCAGGGCAACAACTGCGATTCGGCCGAGATGCCGGTGTGCGCCAGCGTCGAGCCCGTTCCGCCGCCCGAACCGTCGCCGCCCGTTCCACCATTGCCACCGGCCCCGCCAGTGCCGGTCGTGGCCGTCGCGCTGGGTGACGGCTCGATGGAGGGCGGGCCGGCATTCGGGCCGACCGAGGCGCTCGCCAGGTTCACCGTTGCCAGCGAGCCGCGCGCCCCCAGCCCGACGCGGAGCGCCGTCTGAGTGAACGTGCCGTCGACGACCTCCTGGTGGTTCGCCACAACTTGCACGAGGCCCGTCAGTGCCAGCCCGAGGGCGCCTTGGAACGCACTGCCGAGCGAGGCGACGATCGGATCGACCACCGTACGCGCGCCCGAGATCACAAGTTCAGCCCCGGTGCGGGTCGGCCCCGTGGGGAGGTTGGCGACCGCTGTGGCTGCCGATGTGAGGAATCCGCTCGTCAGCGCTGTGATCTTCTGCGACGCCGCGAGGGGGATGTACTGCATCAGGTCGGTGTCGGCGGGGAGGTTGTTGAGGTCGGCGCCGAGCCCGGCCGCCTGCAGGTCGGCGGCCGTCAGAGTGAGCGTGAAGTCGGCCGCGAACGGGTCGACCAGACCGGTGACCCCGGCGAGCTGGAGTGTGCTGATCAACGACTCCAGCGCCGGCCGGATCGTGGAAACGGGGCCCGTGACGAGCGTGCCCCCGACCGTGACGGTGAAGTCGGCCAGACCGTATTGCCCCGACTGGGCCTTGGCCGTCGTCTGCTGGGCAGACGCGGCGAGAACTCCGAGATCGGCCTTCACGGTGACCGCGTCGACCCCGCCGAGCAGTGCGGCTGTGCCCACCGCTATCTCTGCGCTGCTGCCGGCTGTCGGTGTGCCGATGCTGGAGCTCGGCGTCACGGCTCCTGTGCCGACGCCCACCAGGCTGGGTGCGGCGCTGACCGTTCCCGAGAAGGCCGCAGACGAGCCGTCGTTGTTCGCCCGCGCGTACTGGCCGACGGCTCCGAGCTGCACGATACCGGCGTTACCGAACACCGGCGCGTTGGCGGGCCCGGCCATCAGCGTGAGCAGCCCATTCACGGCGGAAGCGTCGAGCGGTGTGTCGACCACGACGTCGCCGTTTGCGGCCGTGTTGACTGCGTTCGCGCCCTTCAGTGTGAGCAGAGAGTCGAGCACGGCGCTGCTGAGCAGCGACCCGCTGAGCAGGCGACCGTTCGCCTGCGAGACGATCGGCTGGGCGGTTGCGGCAGAGGGTGCTGCCAGCGCCAGCACTGTTCCCAGCGCGACTGTTGCGGCGAGCATCCCATGCCCGCGGTGTGTTCTCTTCAAGGTGGATCCTCCGTCAGGTGCCCCACGTGCGGGGTCGAAACGAAGGCTAGCGCAAATCGACGACGTTAATGAATAATTCTCATGACAGATTCGGAACCGAACGAGGAGGTCGACGACCGATGGTCAGAATGAGAATGCCCGCGACGAGAAGCAGGAGCCCGACCACGATGGCGGCGGTGAACTGCTCGTGCAGCAGGAGAACGCCGAGCACGGTGGCGGTGAGCGGCTCGACCAGGGTGAGCGTCGCGGCCCGCGAGGCCGGTAGGCGGCGAAGCCCGCGAGCGAACAGGGTGTAGGCGAGAGCGACGGTGACCACGGCGAGCCACGCGGTGCTGAGCAGGCCGCCGGGTCGGCTGAGCCACGCGAGGTCTGACGTCAGAAGCACGGGGGTCATGATCAGAGCGGCCGCGCCGAAGGTCGCGCCCATGGCGGCGGTCGGCGCCCAGCCGCGGTCGAGCAGGAGCTTGCTGCTCAGCGCGTAGACGGCGTACGAGGCGCCGGCACCGAGCGATCCGAGGAGGCCCGCGACAGTGACGGTTCCGCGACCATCACCGCCACCCGGCGCGAACACGCCCGAGAGCACCGCGACGCCCAGGGCAGCCACGACCGTGGCGACCGCCCAGCGGATCCCCGGTGCACGCCTCCGCACGCCCCATTCGAGCAGCCCGGTCAGCACCGGTGCAGAGCCGAGCGCGACCAGGGTGCCGACGGCGACGCCGTTCTGCTGGGTGCCGGTGAAGAAGCTGGGCTGGTAGGCGGCGACGCCGATCGCTCCGACGGCCACGAGCGCGAGGGAAGACGGGCGGATGCGCGCCCGGCCGAGGGAAGACGGGCGGATGCGCCCCCGGCGGTGGTCGGGGCGGAGGGTGGCGCGGCGCGCGTCACGCGAACTCGCTGGCCGACCATCGCGCCGACCGTCGCGCTGAGCGCTGGCGGAAGGCGCGGCGTCGACACGCAGGGCGACGAGCGCGATCACCGCGAGCAGGGCGCCACCGAAGACGATTCGGGCGGCACCGAGCGCGAAAGCGCTCGCATCAGGAGCCCCGAGCGACTGTGCCGTGCCGGTGGTGCCGAAGCAGACCGCCGCTCCGACTACGAGCAGCGCTGCGGCGGTGCCCCGCCGACTCGACGATCGGCTCGGGCTGGTCACCCGTCGATTGTGGCACAGGCGCCGGATCCCGGCGGAGTCGCCAGATCAGGGCACCGACGTCAGCGGCCGCGAGGCGCCGGCGTCAGCGCCCGCGAGCCTCCGTCGACGCGCCCGCGCCCCCGCGCCCCCGCGCGGCGACCACCCGTGCCACGAGCGTCGCGACCACCACGGCAGCGGCCGCCACCAGGGCCGCCGAAGCGACCGGACGCGACTGCAGTGCCCCCGAGACGCGCGAAACGTCGATCCACACCAGCCCCCAGGCCAGCGACAGCATCGGGGCGAGGCTCCCGCCGCTCCAGACGGCCACGAGCACGCCGACGACCCCGGCCACCGCGACGATCGCGATGCCCCAGGCCTCGGGCGACCATCCGAAGCCCGTAAAGCCCGCGAACTGCAGGTACGACGTGAGATTCGCGGCCGTCGCCACGCTGACCCAGCCGAGGTAGAGCCCGACGGTGCCGTCGACCAGCAGCGTGCCGACGAGGGACCGGCGCCCGAGTCCGCGGCTCGCGATCGTGCGCGCGTACGTCCAGCAGAGGGCGACGAGCAGCAGCACGATCACGACGGCGCTCAGGGCGAGCAGCCCCGCCTGAACGCTGAGGATCCATGCCGCGTTCATGATGAGGGTGAGCAGGATCGGATACCCGAGATGGCGCTGGCGGGCATCCGTTCGCTGTGCCGGCAGCAACTGCGAGACGGCGTAACCGACGAGGCCGAGGTAGATGACGCTCCAGATCGCGAAGGCGCCGCCGGCCGGTGCGAGCAGGGTGGCATCGGCGCTCAGCGCACCGCCCGCCGCCTCGGCGATCGGGGTACCGCCCGCCGCTCCCGAGCCCACGAAGGCCCCCACCACCGCGATCACCGCGCCGACGGCCACCAGAACCTGCCGCAGCCGGTCTCTGTGGGGGGCGTCGGATGCTCGTTCCGCCGCAGCGGAACCGAGACGTAGCTCGTGTGAAGACATCGGGGCCCTCTTTCCTGTCGTTCCGCGTGCGCCTGGTGCGCGTTCTTTCCGTTCGAGACCATTGTGCTCGCCGCCGGCCCCGGATGCTGAGGGTTGCACCGACGTCTCGCAAGGGCGTGCCCGGCCCGGTATCGCTGTGGGAAGATGAGTCATGGCTGAAAACGGTGAACAGAACGCCCCCGTCATGGCGGGAAGCGACGACGCGACGAATGAGCAGAAGAGCGTCGGAATCATCGCGCAGACCCGGCAGGATCACGCCGGGCAGGGCCTCGCCTTCGTGCTGAGCAATCTCCGTGAGCGGTTCGAGCAGGCCCAGGTCGAGATCGACGATGTCAGTCTGGCGCGCATCGCCCACGAGATCTCCGATATGAACGGTACGACCGACAACAGCGGGTCGGCCGACGATGCGTCAGGCGCTGCCGATGCCGACTCACCGGAGGCTGAAGCCGAGGGCGCGGCCGCCGACGACTCGCTCGCCGTCGACGTCGCCTCCGACAGCGCCGAGCGCACCGACAGGTAGCTCCCCGACGGAGCCCGGCGACCGAAGCAGTGCGATGCTGAGTCCTGCGACGTGGCCCGGATGGGTGCGCGGCGCCCTGCTGGCAGCGGGGGTGTTCGCCGTGTTCGTGCCCTACATCGGCTGGCTGCTCGCGCTCGCGTTGGTCGGGGCTGCGGTCGTGTCGTTCCGGGCCTCGGCTGCGGTGCGGCGGGAGGCTGCCGAGTTCCGCTCCGAGCTCGCCGACGTGCAGGTGCTGGCGGCTCAGCCGGTGCGTTCGATCGAGGTCGAGGTCGAGCATCCCTTCGAGGTGTATGCGACCGACTTCCACCAGGAGGGCATCTCGGCCGTCGTCGAAAGCCGCCTGGCGCTGGCCGAGCCGGACGAGCCCCTGTTCGCCTCGCTCGAGCTGGAACCGAACAACCCGTTCGACTCGGATGCGGTGCGCGTCGAGCTGCTCGCCTTCTTCGGCTCGCACAAGGTCGGCTATCTGCCGCCCGGTCTCAGCCGGGCGTGGGCGGCGGAGATCCGCCCGCACATCCTCGACGCGGAGCAGGTGGTGGTGCCGGCCACCATCCTCGGGTCGGGGTCGCGCTCAGACCCGTGGCGCGTGCGGTTGGGCTGAGAGCCTCACGGGTAGCGCCGGGTCCCGGCGGCAGGGGCCGCGGCATCCTGCAGCCGACCCTGCAGGCAGATGCCGCGGCATCCTGCAGCCTGCTCGGCCCTACGCGACGGCTACCGGATGCCGCGGACTCAGCCGCGCGCCTTCGCCAGCCGGGCGGGGTCGAGGTCGACCCGCCGCAGCAGCTGGGCGTTCGCCGCGACGATGATTGTCGACACCGACATCAGGATCGCCCCGACCGCCGGCGACAGCACGAACCCGACCGGAGCCAGCACTCCGGCCGCGAGCGGCACCGAGAGCAGGTTGTAGCCCGCGCCCCACACCAGGTTCTGGATCATCTTGCGGTAGCTGGCCCTCGAGAGTTCGATGACCGAGAGCACCGCGCGAGGGTCGCTGCCGGCCAGCACCACGCCCGCCGATTCGATCGCCACGTCGGTTCCGCCGCCGATCGCGATTCCCACATCGGCCCGTGCCAGCGCCGGAGCATCGTTCACCCCGTCGCCCACCATGGCGACCCTCCTTCCGCGAGCCTGAAGCTCGGCGACCTTCGAGTCCTTGTCCTCCGGCAGCACCTCGGAGAAGACCTCGTCGATGCCGAGCCGGGCAGCGACCGCGTTCGCGACCGTGTGTGAGTCGCCGGTGATCATCGCGACGGTGACCCCGCGGGCGTGCAGGGCGTCGACGGCCTCGCGCGACTCGGGGCGGATGCCGTCTTCGAGCGCGAGGGCGCCGAGCACGTCACCGTTCCGCAGCACGTGCAGCACGGTCGCGCCGCGCTCGGACCACGCGGACGTCGCCGCCGCGATGCTCGCGGGCACCCTCGCGCCCGCCGCGCGCAGCATCGCCGGCCCGCCGACGCTCACGGTCGCGCCGTCGACGACGCCCTGCACCCCCTGCCCCGTCACCGACCGCACCTCCTGCGCCACGAACCGCGCCGCGCCATCCGCCCCCGCGCCGCCCAATCGACTCGGCGAAATCTGTCGGTCGTCAGCGCCCATGGCGACAGTTTTCGACGAGTCGATTGACGAGGGCGAGGCGGGTGCGGGTGCGGGTGTGGCGGGTGCGGCGGCGGCGCGCACGATGGCGCGGGCGAGTGGATGCTCGCCGTCCGCTTCCAGCGCGGCCGCGAGGGCGAGCAACCCGGCTTGCGACAGGTGCGCGTCGCCCTCGGCTGCGTGCGCGGCATCCACATCCGCGGCACCTGCGTGCGCGGCATCGGCGTGCGCGGCATCTGCGTGCGCGGGTGCCACGACCGCGACATCCGTCACGGCCGGGCGGCCCTCGGTGAGCGTGCCCGTCTTGTCGAACAGCACCACGTCGACCGTGCGCATGCGCTCGAGCGCGAGCCGGTTCTTCACCAGCACCCCGGCGCGGGCGGCGCGCTCGGTCGAGATCGCGATCACCAGCGGAATCGCCAGCCCCAGCGCGTGCGGGCACGCGATCACGAGAACGGTCACCGTGCGCGTCACGGCGTCATCGAGGTTGCCGACGAGCGACCAGACGACGAAGGTGACGATGCCGGCGCCCGCCGCGTAATAGAAGAGGAGCGCCGCAGCCCGGTCGGCCAGCGCCTGGGCGCGCGACGACGAATTCTGCGCATCTGCGACGAGGCGCTGGATGCCCGCCAGCGCGGTGTCGTCGCCGATCGCCGTGACGCGCACCCTCAGCGCGTTGTCGGTGGCGACGGTTCCGGCGACGACGCGGTCACCCGGTTCGCGCCGTACGGCTGCTGACTCTCCGGTGATCATGGATTCATCCACCGCGGCCACGCCCGAGGCCACGACTCCGTCGGCCGGAACGCGGGCGCCCGATCGCACGAGCACGGTGTCGCCGGTACGGAGCTCGCTGACCGGCACTTCTTCGGGCGGGGAGGAGGAGTCGCCCGGGGCGACCCGCTCTGCGGTGTCGGGGAGCAGGGCGGCGAGCGCATCCAGAGCCCCGGAGGCAGCGCCGAGCGCACGCATCTCGACCCAGTGCCCGAGCAGCATGATGACCACGAGGAGCGCGAGTTCCCACCAGAAGTCGAGGTCGAAGGAGCCGAGGCGCAGGGTCGTGATCCACGAGGCCACGAAGGCGACGGTGATCGCCATCGCGATGAGCAGCATCATGCCGGGGCGGCGGGAGCGGAGTTCGGCGAGGCCGCCGGTGAGGAACGGGGCGCCGCCGTAGAAGAAGATGATCGTGCCGAGGGCGGGGGAGATGAGGGCGGCGCCGGGGAAGTCGGGCACCCGGTAGCCGAGCAGGGAGGCGAACATCGAGCTGAAAATGACGGTCGGGATGGCGAGCACGAGGGTGGCCCAGAACTTGGTGCGGAACTGGGCGGCATGGTCGCCGTGGCCGTGGCCGTGGCCGTGGCCGCCGTGGCCGGCGTGGTCGCCGTGCGCATGGTCGTCGTGGCCGGCGTGGTCGTGCCCGCCCTGGCTGACGTCGTGGCCGGTGTGGGCGCTGTGCCCGTGCGCGACCTCGTCCAGCGCCATTTCCTCGTGGCCGAGTGCCTCGTCGCCGCCGGGGTGCTCGGCGGCGCGGCCAGGGTGGCCGGCGTGGTGCTCGTGATCGTGCTCCTGCGGTGTGGTCATGATCGCCCTTCGACACCATCAGCATACCCCTGGGGGGTATTCATGTCCTCCCCAATCTGGGAACCGGTGTGACTTTCCACATCTTTCGGGCGGCAGAATCGCCGTTCCCTGAGAGCGTGCCAGCATAATCAAAACGGAAGGGGTGATTCGTGAGACTGCTGATTGTCGAAGACGAAGACGAAATGGGGCGGCTGCTGGCCAAGGGCCTCACGGCCGAGGGCTACGAGGTCGACCGCGTGTCGAACGGCATCGACGGCCTCATCTCGGTGGGTGCGACCCCGTATTCAGCTGCGATCGTCGACGTCATGCTGCCCGGCATGTCCGGGTTCGAGTTCTGCCGTCACATGCGCGAGCAGAACTCCCCGGTGCCGATCCTGCTGCTGACCGCCCGCGACGATGTCGACGACCGGGTGAAGGGTCTCGACGCGGGTGCCGACGACTACCTCACCAAACCGTTCGCGTTCGTCGAGCTGACCGCGCGCATCCGGGCACTGCTCCGGCGGGAGAGCGTCGGCCCACCCCTCTCCCTCACCGTCGGCTCGCTCGTGGTCGACAGCCACACCCGCAAAGCGATCGTCGGTACCGTCACTCTCTCGCTCAGCCCGAAGGAGTTCGATCTCCTGCGTCTGCTCGCCAGCCGGCCGGGCGCGATTCTGAGCCGCACAGAGATCCTCGACGAAGTGTGGGGCCGCACCGAGCACATCGACGCCAATGTCGTCGACCAGTACGTGAGCTACCTGCGGCGAAAGATCGACCCGCTCGGTTCCACCGTGTCGATCGCCACCCGGCGAGGCATCGGCTACGGTCTCGAGGTGGCCGAGTGAGTCGTCGCCCGTGAGGTGGCCGCGGCGACTGTCGATCCGCGTTCGACTGACCGCCGGCACGCTGATCATCGCCGCGGTGTTCTTCGCGGGAACCGCAGTCGTCGTGCACCGGCAGGTCGAGTCGATCCTCCGCAGCTCCTCGGTGATGCTGCTGCAGGGTGACGCAGCCCAGTACCAGCAGGAGATCTCCGACGGCCGCACCTCGAACCTCGACACCCCGGCGCAGGGCCAGCTCGTCGCGGTCATCGATCCCGCCGGGAAGGTGATGCAGTCCTCTCTGCCCGGCGAGCTCGAGCCGCAGCTGCCGACCCTCGCCGCCGGCGGCACGGCGGTGCAAGACGTGCGCACGCCGGCAGCGCAGTACCTCGTGCTCGCGCGCCCCGTGACCACGAACGAAGGTGTCTGGCAGGTCGTCACCGCACGCAACGAAGCGGCATCGAAGCTCTCGCTCGACAACCTGACGCGGGCGCTGCTCTGGGGCCTCGTCATTCTCACTCTGCTCTTCGGCGTCGGGTCGTGGCTGCTGGCGTCTGCGGCGCTGCGGCCGGTGACGGCGATGCGCCGCACGGCCGAGCGGCTGCGCGGCAGCTCCTCGGTCGAACTGCTCCCGGTCGGCCCGGCGCACGACGAGCTCTACTACCTGGCGACCACGCTGAACGAGCTGATCGGGCAGCTGCGCGCCTCGGCCGATCGCGAGAAGCAGCTGGTCTCCGACGCGAGCCACGAACTGCGCACGCCCCTCGCCATTCTGCAGACCCAACTCGAACTGGCTCACCTCAGCACCGGAGACCCGGCCGCGCTGCTCGGCGAGATCGAGTCCGCCGAACGCACGGTGCAGCGGCTCTCCGCGCTCGCGGCGAGCCTGCTCGAACTGACGCGCATCGAGGGAATGACGTCGCACGAGGCCACCGGCTACGCCGAGCTGGCCGACGAGCTGGTGGATGCGATCGACAGGGCCAGGCTGCTCAGCAGCGATTCCGACGTGGTCGTCGACTACGAGATCGTCGACGCGGGGCTGCTGCCGGGCGTGGCTGCGCTGTCAGGCGTAGCTGTGGTGCCGGGCGCGGCCGGGATGCCGGGCGTTGCGGCGTCGCCGGGCACGCCCGCGATGTCGGGTGCGTCCGCGATGTCGGGTGCGGCCGCAACGTCGGGCGCGGCCGCAGTGTCGGGCGGGGTCGCGGAGTCGACGGGGTCCACACTGCCGGTGGCTTCCCCGCCTCGGACGACACCGTCGGGCGACCCGGCACCGCAGAGCATCGTCGAGCCGCCGGGTGATGCGGCGCCCGCAGTGGCGTCGGTTCGCGATGAGGCCTACGACCTGTCCCGCCGGAGCTTCGGGCGCGTCATCGACAACCTGCTCGGCAACGCGGTCGTGGCCGTCTCGAGTGTTCCGGCGCCCGGGCGTCGCGGCGAGGCCGATTCGTTGGGCGTGGGCGGGCGCGAGCGGGATGCGTCGATCGAGCGGGATGCCGCGGGCACTGCTGCGGTGGTGCGTGATGCGACGCTCGCGCGGGATGCCGCGGGCACCGTGCGCGCGACGCTCCGCCGGGGGCCCGACGCCGTCACGCTCGAGATCACCGACACCGGCCCCGGAATGTCGCCCGACTTCATCCCGCTCGCGTTCGACCGCTTCGCCCGGGAAGACGAGTCGCGCGGCGGGAGCCGCCCCGGCTCCCGAGGCGCAGGCCTGGGGCTCTCGATCGTACAGGCGCTCGTCAGCTCGGCCGGGGGCACTGTTACGATGACGAACAGGCGGCCACGGGGGCTGAGTGTCGTCGTCACGATTCCGTCGTCGACCGGAACGCCCGCCGCAGCGGGATCGCCCCCGGCGACGGTGTCCCACCCCGCGAACCACTCCCGCCCCGCACCTCCGCCCGCCGCATCCAGTCAGGACAACACCGCGTGACCCTCCCCTCGACCCTGGCGGTGCTCGGCGCCATCAATCCGATCGACCCAAACACGGTCATCCAGACCGCCGGGCCCTGGGCCCTCGTCGTGGTGTGCGCAATCATCTTCGCCGAGACCGGCCTGCTGATCGGCTTCGTGCTTCCCGGCGACACGCTCCTCTTCTTCACCGGGCTGCTGACCTACACCGGGGTGATTCCGGCGCCGCTCTGGCTCGTGCTGCTCTCCATCTCGGTGGCGGCGGTGCTCGGCGACCAACTCGGCTATCTGATCGGCTACCGAACCGGGCCGCGCATCTTCGAGCGAAAGAGTTCCGGTATCTTCAGCACGAAGAGCGTCGAGCGCACGCAGGCGTTCTTCACGAAGTACGGCGGTCTCGCGGTCATTCTCGCCCGGTTCATCGCCGTGGTGCGCACTTTTGCGCCGGTCGCGGCGGGCGTCGGCAAGATGCACTACTCGAAGTTCCTCCTCTACAACGCGATCGGCGGCGTCGCGTGGACCTTCCTGATCGTGCTGCTCGGCTTCTTTCTCGGGCACATTCCCGGTGTCGCCGACGTCGTGACGCAGTACATCGACGTGGTGATCGGCGGCATCCTGGTCATCACCCTGGTCTCGATCCTCGTTTCCGTTCTGCGCGCCCGCCGGGCAAACCGCACGCAGGGTTGAGCCGAACCGCGCCGAGGGCTGAGCCGAGCCGCGCCGAGCGCTGAGCCGCACCGCGCCGAGGGCTGAGCCGAACCCCGGCCGCACACGATCTAAGCTCGAAGCATGGCCTCCTCACCCTTCACCGTCTCCCAAGAACGCAAGATCGTCACCGAGCTCCCCGGTCCGAAGTCGAAGGAGATGCACGCCCGCCGCCTGAAGACGGTCTCGCGCGGCGCCGGCACCCTCGCCGACATCTACATGGACCACGGGTCGGGCGCCATCCTGGTCGACGTCGACGGCAACCAGATCATCGATCTCGGCTGCGGAATCGGTGTCACCACCATCGGCCATGCCCATCCGGCGATCGCGGCCGCGGCGAGTGCGCAGGCGAACAAGCTGACCCACACGCTCTTCACCGTCACCCCCTACGAGAACTACCTGCTCGTCGCCGAGAAGCTCGCCGAGATCACCCCCGGCGACTTCGAGAAGCACTCGATCCTCGTGAACTCGGGCGCAGAGGCCGTCGAGAACGCCGTCAAGATCGCCCGCAAGTACACCGGTCGCCGCGCGATCGCCGCACTCGACCACGCCTTCCACGGCCGCACGAACCTCACCATGGCGATGACCTACCGCCCCTGGCCCGAGCGCGCCGGCATGGGCCCGTTCCCCGGCGAGATCTACAGCGTTCCGACGAGCTACCCGTTCCGCGACCCCGAGGGAATGACGGGTGTCGAGGCCGCCGAGCGCACGATCGACTACATCACCACGCACATCGGCGCGACTGAGCTCGCGGCCCTCTTCGTCGAGCCGATCCAGGGCGACGGCGGCATCGTCATTCCGGCGGAGGGCTTCTTCGAGACCCTCAGCGCCTTCTGCACCGAGAACGGCATCGTCTTCGTCTCCGACGAGATCCAGGCCGGCATCGCCCGGTCGGGTGCCTGGTACGCGATCGAGCACCACAACGTCGTGCCCGACCTGGTCACGAGCGCGAAGGGCATCGCCGGCGGCTTCCCGCTCGCGGCGGTCACCGGCCGTGCCGAGATCATGGATGCCGTGCAGCCCGGTGGCATCGGCGGCACGTTCGGCGGCAACCCGGTGAGTACCGCAGCAGCGCTCGCGGTCTTCGACCTCATCGAGAGCGAGAACCTGATCGAGGAGGCGAAGCGCGTCGAGCGCGCCTTCTTCGCCCGCATCGGCGACTGGGCCGAACGGTTCTCGGTCGTCGGCGAGGTGCGCGGCAAGGGCGCCATGTTCGGCGTCGAGCTCGTGCATCCCGGCACCACGAAGCCGAACCCCGAGGCGCTCTCGGCGGTCATCGCGCACGCGACATCGAACGGCGTGATCGTTCTGGATGCGGGCAGCTGGGACAGTGTGCTGCGCTTCCTGCCGAGCGTCGTCATCAGCGAGGAACTGATCGACGACGCCGCCACCGTGATCGAGCAGGCCCTGCAGGCGCTCGAGCCCTAGCCCGCCCCGCTCGCGCCGGCCCCGCCGCACCCCCGAGCTATGGCGAGACCGACAGTCCCGGGCGAGACCGACAGCTCTGCGTGACGGTCTCGCCCGCAAGTGACGGTCTCGCAGGCTGATGCGGGTGCGGCTGCGGGTGCGGCTGCAGCTAGAAGCAGGCGGCGGTGGCGGGGTCGGTGATGACGAGCAGGCCCGCCCGGTCGAGGGCGTCAGCCAGCGCATCCAGCGCGGCATCCCGCCCCGGAGCGGCGAGAGCGGTGAGAGCGGCGACCGCGGCGACCGCATCCCGCCCTGGCGCGGGCGTGGCGGTGACGGGCGCCGGCCCCGTCACCAGCGCATCGAACTCCGCCAGCGCCCCGACCGTGCCGAGGTGCACCTGGCCGAGTTTGCTGCGGTCGGCGACGACCACCGACCGGCTCGCCGATTCGAGCATCACCCGCTTCACCTGGGCCTCGGGCAGGTTCACGTTCGTGACGCCGAACGCGCCGTCGACCCCGTTGCACCCGATGAACGCGAGGTCGGCGTGCAGTCCGCGCAGCATCGACGACGCCAGCGGTTCGACGAGCGAGTGCTGCTGCGGCCTCAGCGTTCCGCCCGAGACGATCACGGTGAGCCCGCCGGCGACGACACCGGGTTCCAGCGCCAGGGCGATGCTGAGCCCGTTCGTGATCACCACCACATCGGCGAGCTCGCCCCGCGCGACCCGGGCGACGAGCGACTCGGCGACGGCGAGCGCGGTGGATCCGACATCCAGCAGCACACTCTGCCCGGTCTGCACGAGCATCGCGGCGAGTAGGCCGATGGTCGCCTTCTCGTCTGCCGAGGCGCCGATGGCCTGCTCGAACGTCGGTTCTGCGCGCAGGTGGCGGCTCCGGATGACCGCTCCGCCGTGCACGCGCCGGATGGCCTTCTGGCGGTCGAGTTCATCGAGGTCGGCGCGCACCGTCACGTCGCTCACGCCGAAGGTCTCGCCGAGTTCGCCCACCCGGGCGAAACCATGGTCGTCGATGAGGGCGAGCATCCGTTCCCTGCGGAGCGCGGCGGGAAGCTGCTGATCGTTCTCGGAGTCGGCCACGGCTCCATCGTCGCGACTGCACCCCGTCTTGTCAATAAGAAAGCAACCAGAAGCGAAGACAAGTCGTGCCCGGATCGGGTAGCGTGAGCGGTACCCCACAGCTTGTGTATTCGAAAGAGACCTCATGCCCTCCCTTCCCGCTGGTTCAAGCGAAGACCTCTCGCTCGTCGACGGCAGACCGATCGTGAAGCGACCGCACACTCTCGCCGACGGCCGTGAGCTGATCTACTACGACGACGCCGACACGAAGCTCGCACCCGAACGCCTGCCCGACGAGCGTGTGCTCGACGCGCGCCCGCCGACCGCGACGATGCGTCAAGACGTTCTGACGGGCGAGTGGATCTCCATCGCCGCGGCCCGCAACAACCGGGTCTTCCTGCCGCCGGCCAACCTCGACCCGCTCGCCCCGCAGGCGCCCGACAACCCCTCGGAGGTGCCGAGCCGGTACGACGTCGCGGTCTTCGAGAACCGGTCGCCCTCCTTCGGGCCGGCGCTGCTCGAGCCCGGCGAGACGCCGGTGCCCGAAGACTCGGCGATCGGCCTCGGCCGGTCGCGCGCCTCCATCGGCCGGTGCGAGGTGGTCTGCTTCAGCCCTGAGCGCGAGGGATCGTTCGGGTCGCTGCCGACCTCACGTGCCCGCACCGTGATCGAGGCGTGGGCCCACCGAACGGCCGTGCTGAGCGGGATGCCGGGCATCGAGCAGGTGTTCCCGTTCGAGAACCGGGGCGAGCAGGTGGGGGTCACTCTGCACCATCCGCATGGCCAGATCTACTCCTACCCGTTCATCACGCCCCGAACCCAGCGCCTGATCGCCTCGATCGACAGCTACGGGCCAGCGCTGTTCGCCGACATCCTGGCGAGCGAACAGGCCGGTGACCGCATGATCGTGCGGGGCGAACACTGGAGCGCCTTCGTTCCGTTCGCCGCCCGCTGGCCGATCGAAGTGCACATCCTGCCCCACCGGCAGCTGCCGGATCTCGCCGCCACGACCTCCGACGAGCGCGACGAGCTCGCGGTGCTGTATCCCCGGGTGCTGCGCGCGCTCGACGGGCTCTACCCGACGCCCACACCGTACATCGCCGGCTGGCACCAGGCCCCTGTGCATTCGCATCGCGACGACATCCGGCTCATGCTGCAGATCACGTCGCCACGGAGGGCGGCCGACCGGTTGAAGTTCCTCGCCGGGTCGGAGTCGGCCATGGGTGCGTTCATCGGCGATGTTCCGCCCGAGACGACGGCCGAGAACCTGCGGGCCAGCTACGAACGCGAGATCGCAAGCGAGGAGACACTGACGAATGAGTGAGAACGACACGGTCGGCGCCGCGGCGCCCGACCCGGCTCTCTTCGAGATGCTGGCCGAGGAGTTCGAGGCTCGCCACGGCAGCCAGCCACTCGGCTTCTGGTCGGCGCCCGGCCGGGTCAACCTGATCGGCGAGCACACCGACTACAACCAGGGCTTCGTGCTGCCGTTCGCCATCGACCGGCGCGCGGTGGTGGCGCTCGGTGCGGCTCCGGATGCCCGCCCGACCGCGCGCGTGTCGTCGACGTTCTCCGCCGAGATCGTCGAGATCGCGCTCGACGATCTCGCCCCCGACGCCCTCGACGGCTGGTCGGCCTACCCCCTCGGAGTCGCGTGGGCGCTCGCCGAACGCGCGAGCGCGGCCGCAGCCGCGGCATCCGGAACCCGCACCGACCTCCCCGGGTTCACCCTGCACATCCACTCGGCCGTGCCGATCGGCGCCGGGCTCAGTTCCTCGGCCGCCATCGAATGCGCCACTGCGGTCGCCCTGAACGAGTTCTGGCAGCTCGGCCTCACGCCGAAAGAGCTGGCGCGCGTCGGCCAGATCGCCGAGAACCAGGCGGTCGGGGCCCCCACCGGCATCATGGACCAGAGTGCCTCCATGCTCGGTCGCAGCGATGCGGCGGTCTTTCTCGACTGCCGCAGCATGCAGACCGAGAGCGTTCCGCTCGGTCTCGGCGCAGAGGGGCTCGAGGTGCTGGTCATCGACACCCGGGTGAGCCACGATCACGCCACCGGCGGGTACGCTGCCCGCCGCGCCTCGTGCGAACTCGCTGCGGCCACGATGGGCGTCGAATCGCTGCGCGACCTGGCGCCCGCCGACCTGCCGCGCATGCAGGAGGAGCTCGACGACGAGACGTTCCGCCGCGCGCGGCACATCGTCACCGAGAACGACCGCGTCGAAGAGACCGTTCGGCGGCTCGAGACGAGCGGGCCGCGGGCGATCGGCGACCTGCTCGACGCCTCGCACGTCTCGATGCGCGACGACTTCGAGATCTCGGTTCCCGAACTCGACCTCGCCGTCGAGGTCTCCCAGGCGAACGGCGCGATCGGCGCTCGCATGACCGGCGGCGGCTTCGGCGGATCAGCGCTCGCCCTCGTTCCGCACGCAGCGAGGCCCGCGCTCAAGGCCGCTATTCTGAAAGCCTTCGCCGAGCAGCACTTCCGCCGGCCAGACCTGTTCGTCGTGCAGCCCTCGGCGGGCGCGACCATGGAAGGCCAGACCCGTGACTGACCACGACTACCCCACCGGCGAGCAGTTCGACCTCGTCTGGCCCGAGAACGGTACGCCCCGCGCGCACGCCGTCGTCACTGAGATCGGTGCGATGCTGCGTGTTCTCGAGTTCGACGGCGTTCCCGTCGTGCACGGTTTCGAGAAGGAGGTCGCGCCGCTCTTCTGCGCCGGCTGGATGCTCGCACCCTGGCCGAACCGGGTTCGCGACGGGCGCTGGAACGACGCAGGCATCGAGCGGCAGTTGCCGCTCACGGAGCCCGAGCGCGGCAACGCGCTGCACGGCTTTCTCTTCGCCCTGCACCACACGGTGGTGCGCCGAACGGAGTCGTCGATCACGCTGCGGGCCAGCATCCAGCCCACCGACGGCTACCCGTTCGCCCTCACCGTCGACACCGCCTTCGAGCTCGGCCAGAACACCCTCACCGTGACGCACACGCTCGCGAACGTGGGGGAGCGGCCGGCGCCTGCCGCGCTCGGCGCGCATCCGTACTTCCGCATCGGCGACGTGCCGATTCCCGACCTGGTCGTCACCGTCGACGCGGCGACGCGGGTGACGGTGGATGATCGGCTGAACCCGACGGGCACCGCGCCGGTCGAGGGCACCCCGTACGACCTCCGCGGCGGCGTGCGGGTCGGCGATCTCGACCTCGACACCGCGTACCTCGACCTGGCGCCGGCGGCCGATGGGCGCTACGTGCACACGATCGAGGCTCCGGATGCCCGCCGCATCGAGCTCTGGGGTGACGCGAACTACAGCCAGGCCCAGGTCTTCACGACGCAGATCTTCCCGACCTCGAGCGGGCCCGGCTGGGGAGTGACGGTCGAACCGACCACCGCGGCGCCCGATGCGCTGAACACGGGCGAGCTGCGCACGATCGATCCCGGTGAGAGCTGGACGGCGTCGTGGGGCGTCACGTTCGTGCCCGGCCCCGTATCCGCCCTCGCATTCGACTCTGCATCCGATTCTGCATCCGACTCTGAGGAGACCGCATGACCTGGCTTGTGACCGGCGGCGCCGGCTACATCGGTTCGCACGTCGCCCGCGCCTTTCTCGCGGCGGGCATCGACGTGGTCGTGATCGACGACCTCTCGAGCGGACAGGCGGGGTTCGTACCGGCCGGCGCGACGCTCGAGCAGGGCACCCTCGTCGACCGCGGCTTCATCGACGGAGTGTTCGAGCGGCAGGCCGCCGCCGGGCATCCGGTGACCGGGGTCGTGCACCTCGCGGGGTACAAGTACGCCGGGGTGTCTGTGCAGCGCCCCCTGCACACCTACACGCAGAACGTGACCGCCACGGTCAACCTGCTCGAAGCGATGCAGGCGGCGGATGTCTCGGCGATCGTCTTCTCGTCGAGCGCTGCCGTCTACGGCAACACCCCGGCCGAGTTCGTGACCGAGCAGACGGCCACCTCGCCCGAGTCGCCCTACGGCGAGACGAAGCTGATCGGCGAGTGGCTGATCGCCGACCAGGCCGTCGCCACCGCGCTCCGGCACACGAGCCTCCGTTACTTCAACGTGGTCGGCTCGGCCACCCCCGAGGTGAGCGACACCAGCCCGCACAACCTCTTCCCGCTGGTCTTCCGGGCGCTGCAGGCGGGCCAGGCGCCGAAGATCTTCGGCGACACCTACCCGACCCCCGACGGCACCTGCGTGCGCGACTATGTGCACGTGGCGGATGTCGCGGCCGCCCACGTCGCGGCCGCGCAGAAGCTCGAGGCGGGCATCCCGCTCGAACCCGCCTACAACCTCGGCAGCGGCTCGGGTGTCTCGGTGCGCGAGATCATGACGTCGATGGCCGCGGTGACCGGGATCGCGTTCACCCCTGAGGTGCTGCCGGCGCGGCCCGGCGACCCGGCGCGCATCGTGGCGTCGGGTGAGCGTGCCGCCCGCGATATCGGCTGGGCACCCGCCCACACCCTCGACGAGATGATCGCGTCGGCCTGGGAGGCGGCCCGCGCCGCCGGCTCGCCCCAGCCTGCCTGAGGCGCACAGCCGCGTCACCGACCTGCCTCGCGATCTGCTGAGCGATTGTCAGGTCGCCTTGCTTAACTGAGAATTTGTCAGTACATTCGGCGCATGAAGAAATACATTCGTGCACTCATTTCTGCACCTCTTGTCTCCGCGACCATCCTCGCGGGGGCACTCGTCCCCCAGGCCGCCCATGCCGACGACGGCACTCTCTCCGAGTACAAATGGGACTCCTCCAGTGGGTACGTCGACTTCGCTCCGGGTGAGTTCTGGGTGCAGTCACGCACCGACAGCTCGCAGCTGGTGTTCCAGACCGACGGCAACCTGGTTCTCTACTCGGCCTCGGGCCGAGCTCTCTGGCATTCCCAGACCTACGGCCGGGGGGCGGCGAAGCTCAGCCTGCAGAGCGACGGCAACGTCGTCGTCTACCGCGCCAACAACACGCCCCTCTGGTCGTCCGGCGTGAGTCGCGCGGTTCCCGGCGGCACCTGGGAGCTGGTGCTTCTCGGCACCGGAGCCGCTCCCACGATCAACGAGCGCAACCGCCTCACGGGCACCCGGGACTTCTGGCGCATCCCGTAGCCCCGCACTGCCGCGAAGGGACCCATATCGT
>NZ_PSTT01000025.1 GCF_002931235.1 Subtercola sp. Z020
GGGCTAGGGGCGGGCGGCGAGGAGGGCGGTCATGTAGGTGATCTCGCTCGACTGGGCCTTGATGATGGAGGTGGCGAGGGCGAGCACGGTGGGGTCGGCGGAGCGCTCGACGAGGGCCTGGGCCATCTCGACGCCGCCGCGGTGGTGCGCGATCATCAGGGTGAGGAAGAGCTTCTCTGCGTCGACGCCGGTCAGCGTGCCGAGGCGCGCGAGATCCGCAGCCGACGCCATGCCGGGCATGAGCGACCCGGGCGCGAAGGCGTCGCCGGCGCCGGGCGTCGACTCCGTGGAACCCATGTTCATGCCGTGGTCGCTGGCGCTGTCGTCGAGCGTCGGCAGCGTCATCCACGTCATCTGGGGGGAGGGGGATGCCTGGGGCAGCCCCCAGAGGTTCAGCCAGGCGTACATCTGGCCGGCCTGCTGGCCCTGCGAGGTGGCGATGTCGTAGGCGAGCTGGCGGATCTCGGGGTCGGTGGTCTGCTCGCGCACGGTCATCGCCATGTCGATCGCCTGCTGGTGGTGCACCTGCATGTCGCGTGCGAAGCCGGCCTCGGCGCTCAGGGTGGTCGGATAGGTCACCGTCGGGGTGGTGATGCGGCCGACGAGCAGTCCGACGGCCACGAGCAGCACGGCTCCGATGGCGATCGCCAGGCGCACGCGCAGCACGCGGCCCGACCGCGAACCGAACCCGTCAGCAGAGCCGAGCTCGTGATCAGAACCGAACCCATCGGGAGAGCCGAGCTCGTCAGCAGAACCGAGCCCGTCGACAGGGGCGCCCCCCGACCCGTCGTGATCCCGCGTCACGACACCAGGCCGGGCGCGGTCACGCCGCCGGTGCAGGCCGCCCCGGGTTCGGGCGCGTTCGGCGACTGCCAGTAGGTCGAGAGGAAGTCCGCGAGGCGGGGGTCGTCGACGCCGGTGAGCTGGATCTGGGCGCCCCAGGCCGAGGCGACGACGGGGGAGGGCAGCCCCTCGAAGGGCGAGAGCACGATGTAGGTGCTCGGCAGCGCGGCGCGCAGGGCGGTCAGCTGGTCGCCGCTCACCTGCGAGGCGTCGTAGGTCACCCAGACGGCGCCGTGCTCGAGGTCGTGCACCGCATTCTCGTTCGGAACCGGCTGGTCGTACACACCGCAGTTCAGCCAGGCGGCGGCGTGGTTGCCACCGACCGGCGGCACCTGCGCATAGTTCACCGTGCCCGTGACGTGGTTCTGGGTCAGCCCGGTGAAGGTCTGGACCCCTTCGGCCTTGGTGGCGACCGGCGCGGGCGTCGATCCTGTTCCGGTGACGACGAAGACGACGACCAGCACGAGAATGACGGCCACGGCGCCGATTCCACTGCCGAGCGCAAGGCGCCGGTTGCGCGTGGCTTTCGCCTGCTCGCGCTTCATGGCGGCGACCTTCTCTGCCCGGCGCGCCTCGCGCTCCTGCTTCACGGTCTGGGCGGTGTTCTTGTTGCCGGATGCCACGGAGGGAGCCTCTTCTTTCGCAGGGTGTTCTCTGGGTGCAGGATGCTGACGGCACGCACCGGCGCCGCGCCGCACCAGAGTATCGAACCCCTTTGGGAAGAAACTGTTAAAGCGACAACTAACTCGCCGACTTCTTCGAGGCCTTGGCCGGCGTCTTCGTCTCCTTCGCCCCGCGGCTCTTCTCGACGCTCTGCCGCAGAGCCTCCATCAGGTCGAGCACCTCGCCGCCCGACTCCTCTGCCTCATCGTCGGCCGTCTCACCGAACGTCTCCTCGGTGTCGACGGAGTCGCCCTTGGCGAGCTTCGCATCGATGAGTTCCTTCAGTTGCACCTGGTAGTCGTCGGTGAACTTCGAGGTGTCGAAATCGGTCGAGTACGAGTCGACGAGTTTGGCCGACATGTCGAGTTCTTTGCGACTGACCCGCGGATGATCATCCAGACTCGGGAACTTCGCCTCGCGCACCTCGTCGTCCCACAGCAGGGTCTGCAGCAGCAGCACGTCACCCTGCACGCGGAGCGCCGCCAGCCGGGTCTTCTGCCGCAGGGCGAAGTGCACGATGGCGGTGCGGTCGGTCTCCTCGAGCGTGCGCCGCAGCAGCGCGTAGGCCTTCGACGACTTCGAGTCCGGCTCGAGGTAGTAGCTCTTGTCGAAACGGATCGGGTCGACCTGCTCGCTCGGAACGAACTCCACGACGTCGATCTCCCGGCTCTTCTCGGCCGGCAGCGAGGCCAGGTCGTCGGCGGTGATGATCACCGTGCGCTCGCCGTCGTCGTAGGCCTTGTCGATGTGCGCGTACTCGACGACCGCTCCGTCGATCTCGCAGACCCTCTGGTACCGGATGCGCCCGCCATCGGCGTCGTGCACCTGGTGCAGCGAGATGTCGTGGTCTTCCGTCGCGCTGTAGACCTTGACCGGCACGTTCACCAGCCCGAACGTGATGGCGCCCTTCCAAATGGATCTCATGCCTTCAGTCTGGCGCGGCGGGGGTGTCAAGAGCTAGTGCCTTGACGTGCGTCGCGGGAGGATGGGGCCATGACGGCAGCGAGGCGACGCACAGGCTCACGGGCATCCACCTCCCCGAACGATGTGGTGGTCGACGTCGACGGCCACCGGCTGAAGCTGACCCACCTCGAGAAGGTTCTCTACCCCGAGACCGGCACGACGAAGGCGGATGTGCTGCAGTACTACTCCGAGATAGCCGAGTACCTTCTGCCCTATGCGCGGGACCGTGCCGCGACGCGCAAGCGCTGGGTGCACGGCGTCGGTACGCCCGACGAGCCCGGGCAGATGTTCTTTCAGAAGAACCTCGATGAATCGACACCCTCCTGGGTCAAACGGCGAACGATCGAGCACTCCGACCACGACAACACCTATCCGCTCGTCAACGACATGGCGACTCTCACCTGGCTGGCTCAGATCGCCGCGCTCGAGTTGCATGTTCCGCAGTGGAAGT
Source organism: Subtercola sp. Z020 (assembly GCF_002931235.1). GTDB lineage: Bacteria > Actinomycetota > Actinomycetes > Actinomycetales > Microbacteriaceae > Subtercola. The sequence continues at coordinate 2,921 of NZ_PSTT01000025.1, forward strand.
TCGGGCCGCACGGCGCTCGCCGGAACCCTGACCGCATGGTGCTCGACCTCGACCCGGGCGAGGGCACGGGGCTGGCGGAGTGCGTCGAGGTGGCGAAGCTGGTTCGCACGATCCTGCAGGGCATGGGGCTCGAACCTGTTCCGGTGACGAGCGGGAGCAAGGGAATCCATCTCTACGCCGCGCTCGACGGCAGCCAGAGCTCCGACCAGGTGTCGGCCGTGGCGCACGAGTTGGCCCGCATTCTGGAGGCAGATCATCCCGAGCTGGTGGTCAGCGACATGAAGAAGTCGCTCCGCACCGGCAAGGTGCTCCTCGACTGGAGCCAGAACAATGGGTCGAAGACCACAGTTGCGCCGTATTCGCTGCGCGGAAGGTCGCATCCGACGGTTGCTGCGCCCCGAACCTGGCGGGAGCTCTCGTCGCCGACGCTCGCGCAACTCGACTACACCGAGGTGCTGGCGCGGGTGAAGCGCCGCGGCGACCCGCTCGCCGCACTGCTCACCGGTGAGGCGGAGGGGTCTCTCGACATCGTCGAACCCGAACCCGAACCCGAACCCGAACCCGAACCCGAACCCGAACCCGAACCCGAGCGCGACCGGCTGCACACCTATCGCACGATGCGTGACGGTGCGAAGACGCCCGAGCCGGTTCCGGATGCCCGGCCCGAGCCGGGCGAGGGCAACACGTTCGTCATCCAGAAGCACGATGCCACGCGGCTGCACTACGACTTCCGGCTCGAGCACGACGGGGTGCTGGTGTCGTGGGCGATTCCGAAGGGGCCGCCGACAGACATGAAGGTCAACCATCTCGCGGTGCAGACCGAAGACCACCCGCTCGAGTACGGCTCGTTCGAGGGCACGATCCCGAAGGGCGAGTACGGGGGCGGCGTCGTCGAGATCTGGGACGAGGGCACCTACGACCTCGAGAAGTGGCGCGACGGCAAGGAGGTGATCGCGACGTTGCACGGCACCAAGGAGGGCGGGCTGGGCGGTGACCGCAAGTTCGCCCTGATCCACACCGGATCGGGCGGCGGAGCGAAGGCAGGGGGAGCGCACGCCGAGAAGAACTGGCTCATCCACCGCATGGAACTGGAGTACACGCGCGCCCAGGAGGACAAGCACCGAGGCCTGCCGCCGCAGCCCGACGATGAGGCGCCGGCGATCAACGCGGCGCGCGCGGGTGCGGGCACGGGCGCGCGTGCGAGTGCTGGGGAGGGCGCGAATGCGCGCGCGGATGCGGATGCGGATGCCGAGCGCTCGCCGCTCCCCGACACGCCGATCACCCCCATGCTCGCGACCCTCGGCTCCGAGCGCGACCTCCGCGAACCCGGCGAGTGGGCGTTCGAGATGAAGTGGGACGGCATCCGCGCTGTGGCGTACGTCGACGCGAACGACGCACACGGTTCCGCACAGTCGGCCATCCGGCTGCTGACCCGAAACGGCAACGACGTCACGGGGCAATACCCCGACCTGCTCGACGCCATCCGGGAGGCTGTCGGGGAACATTCGGCTGTTCTCGACGGCGAGATCGTGGCATTCGACACGAAAGGGCGCCCGAGCTTCAGCCGTCTGCAGCAGCGCATGAACCTGCAGGGCGAGGCCGACGTGACGAGGGCCGCGCGGGCCGTCGCCGTGCACTACGTGGTGTTCGACATCCTGAACCTCGACGGGCACTCGCAGCTCGGAGAGAGTTACGACGACCGGCGCGCGCTGCTCGAAGACACGGTGGTTCCGGATGCCCGCTCCCGCGTGCAGGTGCCCCAGGCGTTCGACGGCGACTTCGCGGCGGCGTTCTCGAGCAGCAGAGAGCTCGGGCTCGAGGGCGTCATGGCGAAGAAGCACGCGAGCACCTACGGAGCGGGCCGGCGCTCGCAGCAGTGGATCAAGATCAAACACCACCTCGCGCAGGAGGTGGTGATCGGCGGCTGGCGACCCGGCAACGGCCGGCGGGCGGGCGGCATCGGGTCGCTGCTGCTCGGCATCCCGGCCGATGAGGGGCTGCGCTACGTGGGCCGGGTGGGCACCGGTTTCAGCGACAGCGACCTCGACCGGCTCGCGACGCGCACGGAGGCCTTGGCACGGAAGACGAGCCCGTTCGCCGACATCCCCCGAGAGATCGCCGCCGATGCGCACTGGATCGAGCCCGAGCTGGTCGGCGAGGTGGAGTTCGCCGAATGGACCGCCTCCCAGCACCTCCGCCAGCCGACGTGGCGTGGCCTCCGCCCCGACAAATGTCCCTCCGAGGTGGTGCGTGAGACCTGACGTGCCGAGCCCCCAGGGCGGGCGCGACGTCAAGCCCGGGGTGTGGCCTGCACGGTGGAGCGCGCGACTGATCTAGGATGGAGTCATGACTGAGATCGGCAAAGGCCCCGCGGAGACCCGCCAGACTTCTGGCGGAGTGACCACCGTCGTCGCCCTGATCGTGTCGCTGGCACTGTTCATCGGCGGCATGTTCCTCTTCGGCGTCGCCTTCGAGTTCCCCGACTTCGGCGCCCTGATCTTCTCGTCGGGCCTCGTCGCGGTCTGCCTCGGTGTGTTCATTCCGCTGCAGGTGCTGCGCCACGTCGACGGCGCGTAGCCGACACCGCACCCACGCTTCATCAGAAGGCCCCCGGGAGACCGGGGGCCTTCTGCGTGCCGGCGCCGCCGACCCGGCGCCGCCGACTGGGCCCCGGGTCGGCGATGGTGGCCGCTACCGGTAGTCGCGGATGAAGTCCGCCATGCCGCTCGAGGCGGCGCCCGGCGTCGCGACGTCGCTCAGCCGCAGCACGGTCAGCCCGAAGAACCGCCGCACCGGGTCGCGGTCGAACGCCTCACGGATGTGCGACCAGCCCGCGTGCGAGGCATCGCCGTCACCGTAGAGACCGCCGTTCAGAGCGTTCTCGCCCTTCAGCTGAACCCCGGCGTTCCACGCGGCATCCGCGATCCAGCCCACCTGGTCGGCTGCGGCCGAGTACGCACCCCTGAACGGCCCGTCGTCGACGAGGTTCGGCTTCTCGAGTTCGGTGTAGTGCAGCACGATGTGGTGGGTGACCGAGTGGATGCCATCGCCGTGCACGTTCACGTCGCCGATCATCGACAGGATCGTGTTGTAGCCGTGACCCGTCGCCGCGCTGTTCATGTCGGACGCGGTCGAGATGAGTCCCGCCGCGACCTCCGGAACCCGGCGGATGCCCGAGGCGGCCATGGTCTGCCAGTGCACGCCCGGGATCTTCTCGCTCAGGTCGACGGTGCTGAACGCCCCGTCGAAGGCCGAGATCGCGGCGTTCAGCACCCGGCGGCCGTGGCCGACGAGGCTCTGTGTGTTCCAGGTGGTGAAGTCCTTGCCATAGGTGATGTTCTTGAACGCGCCCGAGGTGAAGAAGTTCTCGTGGTCGTTCGGCGCCGAGATGGTGTCGAGGGTGAGCCCCGGGATGCCCCAGGCCGCAGCCGCGCCCGCCACAGAGCCGTACTTCGACAGCACCCATTCGGTGAACGAGGCCTTGGCTGCCGGGCTGTAGGTCTGCAGTACCCCGCGGTTCGGGTACGAAGCCGGTGCTCCGGCGACGCCGGCGTCGTGCGCGTTGTAGGAGGGCTCGCGCAGCTCACCCGAGGCACCCGCGCTCAGGGCGATCTCGGAGACCGACCCGCTGAAATCGGTCGACCCCGAACTGAAGTGGCTCTCGAAGGCGTTCATGAAGTCGGTCATCTGCTGGTAGGTGCGACTGGTGGCGATGCCCCAGGGCGAGACGGTCTCGCGGGAGATGTTGCCGTACTCGCTCTGGTAGTAGTTGTCGGCGGGGCGTGTGCCGACAGCGCCGCCGACGGTCACGGGCGCCCAGACGAACGACGGGATCGTGATGGGCGTCTTGCAGTCACCGTCGTCGCCGACATTGCCGCCGCACTGGTGGAACGACATGACGGGCACGATCCCGAGCCCCGCCGCCGTGATGGCCGCGAACGTCTTGTCGTAGTAGGCCCAGTCGTATGTCGTCGGCGACAGGGCTGCTTTGCCCCACCAGACATCGACGGAGATTCCGGTGCCGCCGATGCGCTTGAACTCGGTGAGCTGCCGGGTGAACGCCTGCCACTGCGGGCCGGAACTCGCCCAGTCGGCCATCCAGAGCGGGGCCATGGCGTTGACGGTGGGGGAGTCGCCGGGCGAGGCGACGGCGACGTTCGGCATAGCGACGACCCCGCCGGCCAGGGCTGTGGTGACCGCAGCGACGGCCAGCAGCCGGCGCAGGGGGTGGTGGTTGATCTTCATCGATCCCTCTCAATAGGAAATGGTGAGCCCACATCCCCCCGGGTGTGGACTCACCATTCTAGTGAGGAATCGTCGGCTATGCCTGCGTGCCGGCCGAGCTCTCCGCCTCGCGCTTGGCGAGGGCTTCGTCGTACTCCTTGCGCACCTCGGCCATGTCGAGGCCGCGCACCTGCTCGATGAGGCCTTCGAGGGCGGGCTGGGGGAGGGCCCCGGGCTGGCCGAAGATCGGGATCCCGTCGCGGTACACCACGAGGGTCGGAATGGAGGTGATGCCGTAGCTGGCCGCGAGGGCCTGCTGGTCTTCGGTGTCGACCTTGGCGAACGTGATGTCGCTGTTCTTCTCGCTGGTCGCCTCGTAGACGGGGGCGAACTGTCGACACGGGCCGCACCAGTCGGCCCAGAAGTCGATCAGCACGATACCGTCTGCGACCGTCTGGTCGTGGTTCTCTTGTGTCAGTGTCTGCGTGCTCATACCCAGTAGAACGCTCAGGAGGGCAGGGTATTCCCCGCGGATGCGCCCGTCGGGCGGGTGCCCGGTTTCACGAAGGCGCGCCGCATGTGGTCGGTCGAGAGGTATTCGCCGATGCCGAACAACACCAGGCTGAAGAGAATCTGCTCGGTGATCATCCAGAGCGGATAGAGCCCGGGAATCGCGGCGATGACCAGCGTCACGATGGGGAAGATCTTGCTGAACAGCCGGAGCCGCGAGTACGCCCAGTAGTAGCCGGCCCGGGCGCGCCAGGCGAAGTAGAACAGTGTCGTCGTGATGCCGAGCACCACGAGCCCTCTGAACCACACCGGCCATGGCACCTGCTGGCCGTCGAGGGTGAGCACCAGCGCGATGACCATGGCGGTGATGCCGAGAACGAACTCCACCGCCAGCAGCCAGGTGATGGCGGTGAAGGCGCGCTGCGTGCGGGGGTGCGTGCGCTGGTCTTCGGCGATGCGGATCGAGGCGTTGCGCCCGGCAGCGAGGCGATCCAGCGACTCCACGATCATGGGGGAAGTCTACGGGCGCCCGGGCTGCAGCACCGAAACGGGGCCCGTAGGCTGGGAACATGACTGCAGCCGACGCTCCCGCTCCGCTCGGTGTCGCCGTGGCGCAGTTCGCTCCGGGCGGCGACAAGGCCGCCAATCTCGAGACGATCCGCGGCCTCGTCGAGACCGCCGTCGCCCGCGGGGCGGGGCTGGTGGTGCTGCCCGAGTACTCCATGCACTTCGTGGCACCGCTCGGCAGCCACACTCTCGACGCCGCGGAGTCGGTCGACGGGGAGTTCGTGACGGCGCTCGGCGCGCTCGCGGTGGCCAGCGGCATCCATCTCGTCGCCGGAATCATTGAGAAGGCCGACGGAGCCCGGGTGCACAACACCCTCGTCGCCCTGTCGCCCGAGGGCCGGCTGGTCGCCCGGTACCGCAAGCTGCACCTCTACGACGCCTACGGCGTGCGGGAGAGCGAATGGATGCAGCACGGCACCATCGCGCATCCGCAGACGTTCGACGTGGCCGGGTTCACCGTGGGGTTGCAGACCTGCTACGACATCCGGTTCCCCGAGGTGACGCGCTGGCTGGTGGATGCCGGTGTCGACCTCGTGCTCGTTCCGGCCGAGTGGGTGCCAGGGCCCACCAAGGAGCGGCACTGGAACACCCTGCTCGAAGCCCGCGCCATCGAGAACACGGTGTTCGTCGCGGCCGCCGACCACACAGCGCCCGGCGGCGTCGGGCTGAGCCAGATCGTCGACCCGACCGGAGTCGCGGTCGCGGCGCTGGGTTCCGAGCCGGGCGTGGCCGTCGCCTTCATCGCCCCGACGCGACTTACCGAGATTCGCCGGGTGAACCCAGCGCTCGAGCTGCGCCGGTTCGGGGTCGTAGCGCGCTGACCCTGCCCGAGGGGGCGGGTCGGGAGCGGCCTCAGCGACCGAGGCGCGACAGCTGCTTGGCGGCCAGCTCCAGCACGTCGACGCGCTTGCAGAACGCGAAGCGCACGAGCGAGGAGTACTCCGCCGCGAGCTCGTCGTGGCAGAAGGCGGAGATCGGCACACCGACGACGCCGGCGAGTTCGGGCAGTTGGCGGCAGAGCTCTGTGGCGTCGCGAAATCCCAGCGGGGCGGCGTCGGCGACGACGAAGTAGCTCGCGTGCGACTCGAACACGTCGAAGCCCGCCTTCGCGAGACCGGCGGAGAGCACGTCGCGCTTGTTCCGCAGATCGCTCGCGATACCGGTGAAGTACTCGTCGGGGAGGCCGAGACCGAGGGCGATGGCCGGTTGGAACGGCGCGGCGTTGACATAGGTGAGGAACTGCTTCACGGCCACGATCGCCGTGATGAGCGAGTGGCGTGCCGTGATCCACCCCACCTTCCAGCCCGTCGTGTTGAAGGTCTTGCCACCCGACGAGATCGTGATCGTGCGCTGCCACGCCCCCGGCAGGGTGGCCACAGGGATGTGGGGCTCGTCGAAGGTGAGATGTTCGTAGACCTCGTCGGTCACGATCAGCGCGTCGTGCTCGTGGGCGAGCTCGACGATGAGTTCGAGGGTCTCCCGGGGCAGCACGGTGCCCGTCGGATTGTGCGGGTTGTTGATGACGATCAGTTTGGTGCGGTCGGTCACCGCGGCACGGAGGTCGTCGTGGTCGGGCTGGAAGTCGGGCAGCCGGAGCGGCACCGTGCGGTGCTCACCGCGGCTGAGCGCGATGAGGCCGCCGTAGGCGTCGTAGAACGGTTCGAGCGTGACCACTTCGTCGCCGTCGTCGACGAAGGCGAGAATGACCGATGCCAGAGCCTCCGTTGCGCCGGCGGTCACGAGCACCTGCCTGTCGGGGTCGAGCTTGACACCGTAGAACCGCCGCTGGTGCTCGGCGATCGCTTCACGCAGTACAGGCATGCCGAGCCCGGGCGGGTACTGGTTCAGGCCGTCGCTGATCGCCCGGCGGGCTGCCTCGAGAACATCGGCGGGACCGTCTTCGTCGGGAAAGCCCTGGCCGAGGTTGATGGCCCCCGTCGCGCTCGCGAGAGCGCTCATCTCGGCGAAGATTGTCGGGCGAATGACTCCGTCTGCTTTCAGGAGGCCGGCGCCCACTGCGGTTCTCTGCCACGGTCCACTGATCGACATGCCCCCAACCTACCGGTCGGCACCGAGCGGACCTGTGCGGCCGGTGCTCCCGCCCGGGCCCGCTCGGTGCCATTCGGTGCCGCTGAGGAGGCACAATTGAAACAACAGACTGCTTGCAGCCCACGCATAGAGAATGCACAGGTACCCCGGGAAAGCTGGGGATGCTTGAAAGGAGCACCCATTGACCGACAGCACCGAAAACTCCGCAGACGTTCCGGCGCAGCCCACACCCGCAGAGCCCGCTTCCGAGTCGTCGGCGACTCCCGCTCCCGGCGTGCCCGCGGCTCCCGCGGCTCACACTCCGCCGGTCGAGCCCGTCGCGCCCGTGGCCCCCGTGTATCCGCCGGCCGCCACCCAGCCCGCACCGTCGCAGGCACCGCAGCCGACCGAGGCACCGCAGTCGACCCAGGCACCGCAGCCGACGCAGCCGTCGCCTGCCACCCCCAGCTACAACCAGCCCGGCTACCAGGCTCCCGCTCCGGCTGGTCAGCCGCAGCCGCACCAGCAGGCGCCTCACCAGCAGCCGCAGGCGCCGCAGCAGCCGCAGGCGCAGCCGCAGCCGCAGGCGCCGCACGCCGGGTACGCCCAGCAGGGCTACACCCAGCCGACCACCCCGCTCCCCAACTACGGCAATGGCGCGTTCGGCCAGGCCCCGGCCCAGGGTTCCGACCCTGCTCTCGCCGGGGCCTCCACCTCGGGGGCCGGCGCACCGCCGAAGCGCCGGGGCGGCGCGGCGCTGGTCGCGGCACTCGCCATCGGTGCACTGATCGGCGGGGCATCCGGTGCGGGAATCAGCGTCTGGTCGATGTCGGGCAACGCCTCGAACTCGTCGAGCCAGGCGTCGAGCCCGCAGACGATCACCGTGAACAACCCGAACTCGGCCAACCTGATCACCGCGGTCGCCGCGAAGGCGTCGCCCTCGGTCGTCACCCTTGCGGTGAGCGACGGCACGACGACCTCGGGCACCGGGTCAGGCGTCATCCTGAGCGCCGACGGCTACGTGCTGACCAACACCCACGTCGTGACGCTCGACGGCGCGACCGCGAAACCGACCATCTCGGTGACCGCGGCCGACGGCAAGATCTACCCGGGCACCGTGGTCGGCACCGACCCCGTGGCCGACCTCGCGGTCGTCAAGCTGAAGGATGCGTCGGGCCTCACCGCCATCGAGTTCGGTGACTCCTCGAAGCTGAACGTCGGAGACACGGCGATCGCGATCGGCGCACCGCTCGGCCTGAGCGGAACGGTCACCAACGGCATCGTCAGCTCGCTGAACCGCAGCATCACGGTGGCCTCGTCGGCCGCTCCCGACACCAGCGGCGAGGAGGCCACCCCCGACCCCAACAACTCGGGCAGCCCCTACGACTTCTGGAACTTCGACATCCCCGGCCAGGGCGGCGACTCGCAGACGCAGACCCCGCCGACCGCATCGAGTTCCATCTCGCTCGCCGTCATCCAGACCGATGCGGCCATCAACCCCGGCAACTCGGGCGGCGCGCTCCTCGACTCCGAGGGCAAGCTGATCGGCATCAACGTCGCGATCGCGAGTGCGTCGAGCAGCAGCTCGTCGAGCGGGCAGTCCGGCAGCATCGGGGTGGGCTTCTCGATCCCGGCGAACTTCGCGAAGCGCATCTCCGACGAGATCATCGCGAACGGCAAGGCGACCCACGGTCTGCTCGGCGCGTCGATCGGCGCCGCAGACGGCAGCACCCAGACGGTGGTCGGCGCGAACGTCGTCGCGGTCACCGACGGTGGCGCCGCAGCGGCGGCCGGCCTGAAGAAGGGCGACATCATCACCGCGTTCAACGGCATCGCGATCACCGACGCGACAGACCTCACCGCCCAGGTGCGGGTGCTGCCGGCCGGTGCCAGCTCGTCGCTGACCTACCTGCGAGACGGCAAATCGACCACGGTCGACGTGAAGCTGGGCGAACTCGCCAGCTGACCGTCGCGCCCGGTGCGGCGCCGCCAGCGCGCCACCCCGGGCATCCAGAACACGACTGATAGGCTCAACGCTTGCGTGACTGCAAGCGGGGGGCCTATCGGCGTGTTCGGGCGGCACCCATCTGAGAGACCGAGCGGACCCATGAACGACTCCCTTCCTTCCCCCTCTGCGGCCCCGTCTTCGTCGGTGCTGCCGCCGGTGACGGCTGTCATCGTCGCGCGGAACGACCGTACGACGATCGAAGCGGCCCTCGAGAGCATCGCGGCGCAGAGCTACCCGTTGGGGCTCGACGTCATCGTCTCCGTCGGCCCGAACATCGACGGCACAACGCAGTTCATCGAGTACGCGGCCAGCCTGAACCCCCGCCTCACCGTGATCGAGACGGCATCGTCGTCACTCGTGGTCGGGCTGAACGAGGCGATCGCCGCGGCGAAGAGTTCGCTGATCATCCGGGTCGACCCGCGCAGCGAGCTGCCCGTCGACTACACGCGCCGTGCCGTCGAGGCGATGGTGCGAACGGATGCCGCGGCCCTCGTCGGGCGCACGAGCCCCCTCGGCGTGAATCCGTTCGAGTCTGCGGTGGCCCAGGCCTTCGCGCACCGGTTCGGTCTCGCCCGCGACCCCCTGAAGAATGCGAACGGGGCCGGGCCGACCGACATCCCCGAGACCCAGGTCATCCGCCGGCGCATGTTCATCGAGGTGGGGCTGTTCAACGAGGAGATCCGGCACGGGCAGACGTGGGAGATCAACGCGCGGTTGCGGGAGGCCGGGCGTTCGGTGGTCTTCGTGCCCGAACTCGGGGTGACCTACCGGCCGCCGTCGCGCGTGGTCGACCTGACACGCTCGCTGTTCGCCGAGGGGCTCTGGCGGGGGGAGTTCGCGCGGGCCTTTCCCGACGAGAAGCGGCTGCGCTTCCCGCTGCCGCCGGGCGTGGTGATCGCGACCATTCTCGGGTTCGTGCTCGGCGCGGGCGGGCTCTTCGGCCTGGTCGCGGGAGCGCTCGGCGTGGCGGCGGTACTGTCGGCCGTTCTGTTCGCGCTGCTGCTGGTGCCGGTCGTGTACATCGTGGGCCTCGTGGTTCTGGGTGTCGCGGCGGCGTCGCGCACCGATCTCAGAACGGGAGCGTGGTTCGCCGTCGTTCTGCCGCTCATGCACTTCAGCTGGGGTCTCGGCTACCTCGCCGGCTTCTTCAACCTCGAAGGTGCAGCCGACACGGAGATCGTGACGCTGGACTAGCGATCGACATGCTGCCCGGCCGGGCGCTCAGAAGCTCACCCGCCACAGGTATTCGTCGCCGGAGGGCCTGAACCAGCGCACCACCAGAACGCTGCGCCGGGCGAGGTCTTCGCCCCTGATGATGACGTCGAGCGTGCCGCCGACGTCGAGTCGCCGGGGCGAACCGGTCTGCATCACCCCCGACCCGATCAGGCTGAACGTCAGGCCGTCGAGCGGCTCGTGGCCGACATTGATGATGCGGTAGACGGGTGCCGCCCCTCTGTCGACGCGCAGCGGCACCGCGTAGGCGGGCTCGGCGTCGGGGTTCGACGTCGGTGCCGGCGGTGGCATCGGGCGGAGGGACGAAGGCGGGGCGGAGGTTCGACGGGCGAGCATGCCGACAGGGTACGGCGGGGGTACGACATTCGGCGATGCCCTCGCGCGGCCCCCGCCACGCTGTGGAGAGCCCGGTCAGGCCGGGGGTTGTGAAGGGTAGGAGGCCTCCATGGCGGCGTTCTTCGCGGCCGTGCGTTCCGCCCGGGAAGGCTTCGGCGGCTTGGAAGGCTTTGCAGCCTTCGGCGGCGTGAGGGCCTTGGGCGACTCCGCCTCCTGTGCCGCCTTGCCCTTCGGCGGCTTGGCGGTCTTCGGTGCCTTGGGTGCCTTCGGCTCCTTCGGTGTCGCCAGCACGATCCTCGGCTCCAGACCGGGAGGGAAGACGGCGGGAGCGGGCCCGAAGGCCGTTCGCGCGCTCTTCACCACGCGTCGGCCGAGCACGTGGTTGCCCGCCCCGCCGACCACGGCGCCGACGCCGAAGGGGAGCAGCCGCCCGACGGCGGTCGATCCGGTCCAGGCCAGAAAGTGCTTCAGGAAGGTCTTCTTGACCTGGTCGGCCACAGGACCGACGGCGGCCGAGGGCAGGCTCTTGGTGACCATCGTTCCCCAGAACTCGCCGCGGGGCGCACCGGCGCCGCCGGCCTGCCGGGCGAGCTGCTGTACCAGATCGGCGCCCCCGCTGCCCATCAGCATGCCCATCACGAGCGCCCGGGCGCGGTCGGGGTTCTCGATCGCGACACCGTGGATCTCGGTGATCGACTGCGAGAACATCGCGGTCGCTTCGAGAAAGCCGAGGGTCTCGACCCCGGTGAGGGCGAGGGATGCTGCGGTGCCGACGGCGGGGATGGCGGCAGACGCGCCGACCGCGGCCCCACCGGTGGTGACCGCACCGAGGTAGTGCCGTTCGAGGGCGGTGATGAGCTGCTCGGGGCTGTAGGAGGGATGGCGCTTTCGCAGTCCGCGGATGTGCGCGAGCACGACCGGCCGCTGGATCGCCAGAACCCTGTCGATGCCCTGCAGAACCTTGGGATTCACGTTCGGGGGGAGTGCCTCATCGGATGCCATGGCTGTGCCCCTCTCCGGGTCGTGCTGACGACTGAGCCGCAATTCTATGGCGCACAGATGGGAGCCATGGGGGCACAGCGGCAGCCCGACCCACTGTGATATACATGCTGTCGTCGGGTGGATGCGCCAGCGGCCGGGGGGCCTGCCGCGGGGTGGTCGTTCCGTCACGGCTCGTCACGCGTCACCTGAGGGGATTGATAGGTTTAAGCAGTGAGTTCAGAAGCAGACTCCTCGGGCACCGGGGGCACGCAAGCGTCGTCCGGCGAGCCGGAACGTACGCCCGAGCGCACCCCTGCACGCCGGGCGCCGGCGAAACCCAAGACCGCAGCGGTGCGGGCTGCGGCGGCTGCGCGGGCGGCGTCGGCCCGTTCCGACAGCGCGGCTCGTTCCGACAGCTCAGCCCGTTCCGACAGCTCGGCCCGTTCCGACAGCGCTGTGTCGTCCGCGAAGACGGCCCGACAGGCCAGGGCGGGCGCTCCTGCGAGGTCGGCGGCCGCGGCGAAGCCGGCCGGTGCTGCGAAGCCGTCGGGTGCCGCGAAGCCGTCGGGTGCTGCGAAGGCCACATCGGCTCCGGGCACCGACTCGGCCTCGACCACCAGGCCTGCCGCCAAGAAGCCGGCCGCCCCCCGTAGGCCCACCGCCGCCCGCTCCACGGGAGCGCGCCCCGTCACGCCCCGCACCCCGTCGGCCCGCGCCACTCCGACCGCGAAGAGCGCCACTTCCACGCCTTCGCCGTCGGCGCCAACCGCCCCCGAGACGGACGCCGCCGTCGAGACGGACGCCGCCGTCACCGAGACGGAAGCCGCCGTCGAGACGGAAGCCGCCGTCGGGACGCTCACCTCCGCCCCGAACGCACCCGTCACCGGTCAGGTCGACGAATTCGCGACGTTCTCAGCGGCGGAGACCCACGCACAGGCCGAGCCCAAGGCTGAATCGCCGCTGGCGGCCGAGCTCGAGGCCGAGCCCCTGCCGGTGACCGAGCCCGAGACGGAGTCGCTTCTCGAGGCCGAGCCGGAGCGGGAAGCCGAGCCCACGGCAGCATCCGTCGAACCTCGCTCCGAGGAGAGCGCCGAGCGCGCCGAGAACGCCGACATGGGCGAGCCCGAGCATCCGGAATCCACTGCCGCCCTCTCGCTCGTCGGGCTCGTCAAGCGTTTCGGCTCCACCGTCGCCGTCGACGGCGTCGACCTCGACGTGCAGAAGGGCGGCTTCTACGGAATCGTCGGCCCCAACGGCGCCGGCAAGACCACCACGCTCTCGATGATCACCGGCCTGCTGCGGCCCGACGAGGGCGTCGTGCGCGTGAACGGCCTGAACGTGTGGGACGACCCCGTCGCCGCCAAACGCGCCATCGGCGTGCTCCCCGACAAGCTCCGCCTCTTCGACCGCCTGACGGGCCGGCAGCTGTTGCACTACTCGGGCTCGCTCCGCGGTCTCGATGGCCGTGCCGTGCGTGAACGCGCCGACGAACTCGCCGAGGCCTTCGGCCTGCACGACGCGCTCGGGCGCCTCGTCTCCGACTACTCGGCCGGCATGACGAAGAAGGTGGCCCTGGCCGCCTCGATGATCCACTCGCCGCGCCTGCTGGTGCTCGACGAGCCGTTCGAGGCCGTCGACCCCGTCTCGGCCGACACCGTCACCGAGATTCTGCAGCGCTACGTCGCCCACGGCGGCACCGTCGTGCTGTCGAGCCACAGCATGGACATGATCGAGCGCGTCTGCGACGGCGTCGCGATCATCGTGCACGGGCGGGTGCTCTCCAGCGGCACCGTCGCCGAGGTTCGCGGCGACTCGACCCTCGAAGACCGATTCATCGAACTCGCCGGTGGGCACAAAGCAGTCAAAGGCATGGAATGGTTGCTCAGCTCGTTGGACTGAGGCTTTCGCTCCTCAGGAACATCTTCACCGGCACTCCCACACGGCGCTTCGCCGTCGGTGTCGGCCTGCTCGCGGGCCTTGTGGCGGTCATCGCGGTGTTCGTGCGGATCAGCCGGCTGGCGACCCTCGACCCGGTGCTGGCACGCAACGAGATCGTCATCGGCGGTTCGGCCATCGTGCTGGCCTTCGTGCTCGTACCTCTGCTGCTGCAGCGCGACGACCCGATGGACCCGCGACGCTTCGCCCTCTTCGGCATCACTCCCGCGCGTCTCGCCCTCGGCACGGCCGCGAGTGCTCTCGTCGCGCTACCTGTGGTCGCCGCCGTGATCTTCGGCATCGCGACCATCGTCGCCTGGTCGGGAAGCGCGCTCGGTGTTCTGCTCGCGATTCTCGGCGCCGCTCTCGGCATCGCGACCTGCATGCTCTGCGGGCGCATCTTCTCCGCGCTCTCTGCGCTGCTGCTCGTCACGAGGCGATCACGCGAGGTCGCCGGTGTGGTGGGGGTCTTCCTCGTCGTTCTGGTGGCGCCGGCTGTCGCTCTCGCCTTGACCCTCAACTGGGGAGCCGCGGCATCCAGTCTCGCTCTCAGCCTCGCCCTGATGCTGAGCTTCACCCCGCTCGGTGCGGCCTGGGCCATTCCCGCCGCTGCAGCGAACGGCGACACCGGGGGAGCGTTCCTCTGCTTTCTGATCGCCGTCGTGACGGTGGCTGTGCTGTGGTTCCTCTGGCGGGCCCTCGTCACCGTGATGCTCGTCGCCCCGCGCCGCGAGACCGATGAGGTGGCCCAGCCGGCCGCCCTCGGCTGGTTCGGCAGCCTGCCCTCGACGCCCGCAGGCTCGATCGCCGCGCGCAGCCTCACCTACTGGTCACGCGACCCGCGCTACTTCGTGCCGCTGGTGATCGTGCCGATCGTGCCGATCCTGCTGGCCATCCCGCTGGTCGTCGTCGGTTTTCCGCTGCAACAGTATGCTCTCGTTCCGCTGCCGATCATGTGCCTGTTCCTCGGGTTCGCGATCCACAACGACGTCGCCCTCGACAACACGGCCATCTGGCTGCACATCGTGTCGGGCAAGCGCGGTTTCGCCGACCGCCTCGGCCGAACGGCGCCCGTGCTGCTCATCGGGCTTCCGCTGATCGGGATCGGGTCGGTCGTCACCATCTTCCTCGCCGGCGACCCGACGGTGCTCCCGTCGTTGCTCGGGGTCAGCACCTGCCTTCTCCTGGCACCGGTGGGCCTGGCGGGTCTGATCTCCGCCCGTTTTCCGTACGCTGCCACGCGCCCCGGTGAGAGCCCGTTCACCCAGCCGCAGACCACGGGCTCGACCTCGGTCTTCGTGCAGGTCGGAACGGTCGTCGGCACCCTGGTGCTCGCGGCTCCCGCCCTCGTGTGGGCCGTGCAGGCCATCGTGTTCGGGCAGAGCGAGCTGCACTGGAGTGCGCTCTGGTGGGGCGTGACCACGGGCGTCGTCGTGTTCCTGCTCGGCTCGTTCGCGGGTGGCGCCGTGTTCAACCGCCGGGGTCCTGAGATTCTCGCGAGTTCGGTGCGCGGCTAGCCCTCCGGCGGCCGACCGCGACCTTCCACCCTGCCCTTCCGCCGTGCCTCAGCGGGTCGTCTGCCGTGCGGTAGGACCGGCTGCACCCCGCGTGGTCGGCGTTAGACTTCTGCACATGACAGCTTCATCTCCTGCTCCCGGTGCCGTCTTCGTTCCGCCCCGCGCGTCGATCGCCGAGCCCGGAGGCATCCCCGACGGCGGCGGAACCGCGACCCTCGACAGAGACCTCGAAGAGCTCCGCAACACCGAGCAGATCGATCCCGGCGACCACGAGCGCTTCTCGCACTACGTGCAGAAGGAGAAGATCCTCGAATCGGCGTTCAGCGGAACTCCGGTGAAGGCGCTGTGCGGCAAGACCTGGGTTCCCGGCCGCGACCCCGACAAGTTCCCGGTGTGCCCGACCTGCAAAGACATCTACGACAAGCTGATCGCAGACGGCGAGTAGGCCTGACACCCGGTACGGATGCCGGGACTGCAGTCATCTGAATTCAGAGGCCGCGCGCGCGGTGAGCCCGGCTCAGGCGCCCGGTTCGTAGACGGTCGGGATGCCCGGCTCCCCGCCGCGTGACAGCCGCAACGCCTGCGGCGGCAGCTCGGCCCGCGCGGCGGCATGGTGCTCCCGGGCGCGAGCGACTCCCGCCGCTCCGAGGTGATCCTCGACAGCGACCCCGTCGACGATGAGGTCGACGAGCAGCGGGCGCTCGGTGGAGCCGGCGGGGGAGACGTCGGGGAGATCCGCGTGGTCTGCGGCGGCCGTCAGCTGCGGCGGAACTGCTCCGCCGACGTAGAGCACCTCGGCGACCGCGGTGCCGGAGGCGTCGATGCGCCGTACCGCGTTCTTCCGCCCGCCCACGGTGGCCTTCGCCGCCGAACGCTTGGCTACCGACATCCACTCGCCGTCGTCGCCGCGGTGGGCGACCAGCTTGTAGACCATGCCCGCCGCCACAGAGCCCGAACCGGTCACGACCGAGGTGCCGACCCCGTAGGAGTCGACGGGGGTGGCCGCGAGGGCGGCGATCGTGTATTCGTCGAGGTCGTTCGTGACCGTGATCTTCGTCGCGTGGTTGCCGAGGTCGTCGAGCCGTTTGCGCACCGACGCCACGAGCGACGGGAGGTCGCCCGAATCGAGTCGCACAGCTCCGAGACCCGGGCCGGCGACCTTCACCGCGAGATCGGTCGCGGCATCCACATCGTAGGTGTCGATCAGCAGCGTGGTACCCGGGCCCATGGCATCGATCTGCGACCGGAAGGCGTCTTCTTCGCTGTCGTGCAGAAGGGTGAATGCGTGGGCCGCGGTGCCCATCGTCGGTACGCCCCACGAGCGGCCTGCTTCGAGGTTGGATGTCGCGGCGAAACCGGCGATGAACGCCGCCCGGGCCGCGGCGACAGCCGAGTGCTCTCCGGTGCGACGCGAACCCATCTCGGCGAGGGGGCGGCCGGCAGAAGCGGAGACCATGCGGGCCGCGGCACCGGCGACGGAGGAGTCGTAGTTCAGAACGCTCAACACGAGGGTCTCGAGGATGACCCCCTCGGCGAAGGAGGCCTCCACCGTGAGGATCGGCGAATTCGGGAAGAACAGCTCGCCCTCGCGATAGCCGCGCACCGTGCCGCTGAAGCGGTAGTCGGCGAGCCAGTCGAGCGTCGCCGGCCGCACGATCTCGTTCTCGCGGAGCCAGCTGAGCTCGGCCTCGCCGAAGCGGAAGTCGCGGATCAGCTCGAGCAGCCGGCCGGTGCCGGCGACCACGCCGTACCGCCTGCCGTGCGGCAGAGAGCGCGCGAAGACCTCGAAGAGACACTCCCGCCCGGCCGTCTCATCGCTCAGCGCGGCATCGAGCATCGTCAACTCGTACCGGTCGGTGAGGAGCGCGGTGGACGGGGATTGCGCGGGAGAGAAGCTCACAGAATCGAGCCTAGCCTGCGGGTAGGCTCGTCAGTTGTGAGCGACGCACCGATCGGCATCTTCGACTCCGGGGTCGGCGGCCTGACCGTCGCCCGGGCGATCCGCGACCAGCTGCCGAACGAATCGCTGCTCTATGTCGGCGACACGGCGCATTCGCCCTACGGCCCGAAACCGCTGGCAGATGTACGCCGCTACGCCCTCGCGGTTCTCGACGACCTGGTCGACGAGGGCGTCAAGATGCTGGTGATCGCCTGCAACACGGCGTCGGCAGCGATGCTGCGGGATGCCCGGGAGCGCTACTCGGTGCCCGTCGTCGAGGTCATCCAGCCTGCGGTGCGTGCCGCGGTCACGGCGACCCGCAACCACCGTGTCGGGGTGATCGGAACGACGGCGACGATCACCTCCCGCGCCTACAACGATGCGTTCGCCGCCGCGCCGCACCTCGACCTGTTCACGGTGGCCTGCCCGCGTTTCGTCGACTTCGTCGAGGCGGGCGACACCTCGAGCCCGGAGCTGCTGGCGGTGGCCGCCGAGTACCTGTCGCCCCTGGCCGAGGCCGAGGTCGACACACTCGTGCTGGGCTGCACGCACTATCCGTTCCTGAAGGGCGCGATCAGCGTGCTGATGGGGGAGCGGGTGCGGCTCGTCTCGAGCGACGTCGAGACCGCGAACGACGTCTTTCGCGAACTGGTGGGCCGGGGCATCCAGCGCACGACGAGCGAGCCGCCGACCTACCGCTATGAGGCGACCGGCGAGAGCGCCGATGCCTTCCTGCGGCTCGCGCACCGTTTTCTCGGGCCGCAGGTGTCGGCCGTCGACCTGGTCGAGACGGGTGCGATCTCGCTGCCGTCGGCCGAGCGGGATGCCGCGGGGCCCGCCGAGCGCGCCGAAACCGCCGAGCGTACCGAAGCCGACCCCGCTGCCACCGACCCCGCTGCCACCGACCCCGCTGCCACCGACCCCGCTCCCACTGAACCCGCTGCCAGCGCAGCCCGCACCGCCGAGGTGCGCGCCGCCCTGCGGGCCCAGACCACCGAACGACCCGGCATTCTGCCGCACCCCCGCCGTCCCACCACCGTCTTCGAGGA
>NZ_PSTT01000089.1 GCF_002931235.1 Subtercola sp. Z020
GGGTAGGGCCGGGGTGAGGTGCGCTGCGCGGGGTGCGGCCGTGCGGGATGCGGCTTTGCGGGGCGCGGCCGTGCGGCAGGCGGCCGTGCGGGATGCGGCCGTGCGAGGCGCGGCCGTGCGGGCGCGTCAGAGTCCGACGACGGGAACGTAGCCGCGGAGGTCGGCGCGCTGGCCGGAGGCGTGGATGCGCCCGGTTTCGATGCCGAGCTCCCACGTGAGGTTGCCGGTGGCCAGCGAAAGCCAGGTCGCGGCATCCATTTCGACCACGTTCGGTGGGGTCCCGCGGGTGTGGCCGGGGCCTTCGATGCACTGCACGGCGGCGAAAGGGGGCACGCGCACTTCGACGGTGTTGCCGGTCGCGCGCTCGGCGAGCAGTTGCAGCGAGTAGCGCACGGCGGTGGCGAGCGTGGAGCGGGGCACCCCTCCGCTCAGGCCGCCGGCGGGCGGGGACGTCGCGGCGGGCACGGCCGGCGCGGTCGTAGGAGCCGGCTCGGCGGGTGACGCCGCGCCGGCCGACGCGGGACTCTGGGCAGAGGGGTTCAGGGCTGCGATGGCGGCTCGTACCGCAACCACCCCTTCCGGGTCGGGAATGCGTGCGCGTGCCATGTCTCCAGCGTAACCAGCGTGGCGAGTGAGAGGCCAGGCGGCTTGATTCCTCAGGGCGCGTTTGGTCGCGGAGGCTGCGGGGGGTGGCGGAGGGAGTTCGCGGGGCAGCCAGTGGGGGGAGACCTACTGCCCCGCGAAGTGAATTCGTGCAGGCGGCAACGGGGGGAGCCGCCGCCCGCACGAAATCGGTTCGCGCGCCGCCAGCCGGCGGGGGGGTCGGAGTCGACGCGCGAAGTCTGTGGAGTTGTGGCCGTGCTGCAGCTTCGAATTGAGGTGCTGCGTACACGGGTGTTGCGTGGAGGTGTTCTTGGCGAGTGTTGTGTGGCGAGCAGCTAGGGGGGATACCACTCGCCACACGTGTGTGGCGCCTCAAACAGCACCTCACATGAAGAAGAGAGTGGGCACACCCCGATCCATTACGCGGCTTTTCACATTTCTCGAAAAACTTTCTTATCCACTCCTCCCCAGGCAGACGAACCGAGCAGTTCTCCACCAAGACCGGCGACACCCGAACCGCGCCTGAGCCCCGCCATAGAATCGTCGAGTGAAGATTCTCGTTCTGGGTTCCGGTGCTCGTGAGCACGCCATCGTCTCTGCGCTGCTCTCTGAGGGCGCCGAGCACGAGATCACGGTCGCGCCGGGAAACGCGGGCATCGCCGCTGTCGTGAGCGTCGCGCCGCTCGACCCGAACGACCCCGAAGCGGTCACGAACTTCGCGAACGCGCACAGCATCCAACTCGTCGTGATCGGCCCCGAGGCACCCCTGGTCGCGGGCGTGGCCGACGCGCTCCGCACGCGGGGCATCCCCGTTTTCGGTCCGGGCGCCGCCGCGGCCGCTCTCGAAGGCAGCAAGACGTTCGCGAAACGCATCATGGATGAGGCCGGCGTACCGACCGGCCGAGCCCGCCGTGCCTCCACCACCGCAGAGGTCGAGGCCGCGCTCGACGAATTCGGCGCCCCCTACGTCGTCAAGGCCGATGGCCTCGCCGCGGGCAAGGGCGTACTCGTCACCGGGGATCGCGCCGCAGCGCTCGCCCACGCCGATGAGTGGCTGGCACACGGCGACGTTCTGTTCGAGGAGTTCCTCGACGGCCCCGAGGTCTCGCTCTTCTTTCTGAGCGACGGTCACACCGTTCTGCCCCTCTCCCCCGCCCAGGACTACAAGCGCCTTCTCGACGGCGACCAGGGCCCGAACACCGGCGGTATGGGCGCCTACTCTCCCCTGCCGTGGCTCGCCGACGGATTCGGCAGCGAGGAGGCATTCGTCGATGAGGTGCTCGCCTCCATCGCCCTGCCGACGGTTCGGCGGCTCGCCCACGAGGGCACGCCGTTCATCGGGCTGCTCTACTGCGGGCTCATCCTGACCACGTCGGGTATCCGCGTCATCGAGTTCAACGCTCGCTTCGGCGACCCCGAGACGCAGGTCGTGCTCCCCCGGCTCGTCACGCCGCTCAGCGGGCTGCTGTTCGCGAGCGCCACGGGCACGCTCGCCGACCACCAGCGGCCCGAGTTCTCCGACGACGTCGCCGTCACGGTCGTGCTCGCCAGCGAGAACTACCCCGGCACCCCCGTGACCGGCCGGCCGCTGACCGGTCTCACCGAGGCGGAATCGATCGACGGCGTGCACCTCGCGCACGCCGCGACGGTGGCTCAGGATGATCGGCTGCTCGCATCGGGCGGCCGAGTGCTGAGTGTGGTGGCGACGGGTGGCACCTTCGGCGAGGCGCGCAGCCGCGCCTACAGCGCGCTCTCGAAGATCCAGCTGCAGGGCGGGCAGGCGCGCCACGACATCGCCGAGCGCGTCGACGAGACCGCGACAGCCGCCCCTGCCGCTGCTGGTGCAGACGCCGCCGTGCCCGCAGCGTCTGCGGCGTCGGATGTTCCCGGTGCAGAGCAGGAGCTGCCGCCGCTGGCGGGATGGCGCCACGTGTACTCCGGCAAGGTGCGCGATCTCTACGTGCCGGCCGAGGCAGGCTCCGTCGACAGTGCGGCCGCGCTCCTCGTGGTCGCGAGCGACCGGGTCAGTGCGTTCGACGCCGTGCTGGAGCCGGGCATCCCGAGCAAGGGAGTGCTGCTGACGACCCTCAGCCGGTGGTGGTTCGACAATCTCGCGGGCTTTCCCAACCATCTGCTCGACGGGTCGCCTCACGACGACACCCCTGCAGTCGACGGAGTTCCCCCGGTGCCCGAGCAGGTCGCCGCACGGTCGATGCTCGTGAAGCCGCTCGACATGTTCCCGATCGAGTGCGTGGTGCGCGGGTACCTGTCGGGCAGCGGCTGGCTCGAATACCAGGCGACGCAGAGCGTCTGCGGGGTTCCGCTGCCGGCCGGCCTGAACGACGGCGACCGGCTCCCCCTGCCCATCTACACCCCGGCCTTCAAGGCAGAACTCGGCGATCACGACGAGAACATCACGTACGAGCGCACCGTGGAGCTCGTCGGCTCCGAGGCCGCGGAGGCTCTCCGCGGGCTGTCGCTGGCCATCTACGCGCGGGCATCCGAGATCGCCGAGGAGCGCGGCATCATTCTCGCCGACACGAAGTTCGAGTTCGGAGCCGATCGCCAGACGGGCGAGATCACCCTGGCCGACGAGGTGCTGACGAGTGATTCGAGCCGCTACTGGGACGCGGCCGCCTACGACTCAGGCAATCGCACGGCGAGCTTCGACAAGCAGATCGTGCGCAACTGGCTAGCGGCCAACTGGAACAAGGTGGGCACTCCGCCGACCCTCCCCGCAGAGATCGTGGAGCGCACGGCCGCCCGGTACCGCGAGCTCATCGACCGCCTGACGGCTCCCACGGAGTAGCGCCCCGGCGCCAACCTGCCAGAGCGCAGCCCGGCCGCGGTAAGCCACAGCGGCCTGGCGCGGCGCGGTGCGGGGCAGCGCGTCAGGCGGCGGCGTACCCGCCCACGAGGCGCACGGCGCCGCCGTCGACACCCTTCGCGCCCTGCTCGAAGCCCTCCAGCGAGGCGAGGGGGGCGGTCGAGACGACCCCCACCGGCCAGGTGCGGATGCCGTCGGCCCCGAGCGCCGCCGCGATCGCGGGAGCCTCGGAGGCAGCCACGACCGCGAACATCCCGATCCCGAGGTTCCACGTCTCCTCCGCGCTCTCCAGCGTCGACGACGCCCACGAGCTCAGCACGCGGAACACCGGCAGCGGCGACCAGGTCGAACGGTGGACCTCGACCCACGATCCGACGGGGAGCACGCGCGCCAGGTTGGCCGCGATGCCGCCCCCGGTCACGTGTGAGAGCGAATGCACCGCACCGGCGAACGACGGCGAGTCGAGAATCCGCAGCAGCGGGGCGGTGTAGAGGCGCGTCGGCTCGAGCAGCGCCTCGCCGACGACCCCGCCGAGCTCGGCAGACGTCGACGTGTACGAGACGGAGGCGTTGGCGAGGATGTGGCGCACCAGCGAGAATCCGTTCGAGTGCAGCCCCGACGACTCGAGGGCGAGCACCACGTCACCGTCGACGACCCGTGCCGGGCCCAGCAGGGCATCCGCCTCGACGACACCTGTCGCGGCCCCAGCGACGTCGTAGTCGTCAGGCCCGAGGAGCCCCGGATGCTCGGCCGTCTCGCCCCCGACGAGCGCGGTTCCGGTCTCTGAGCACGCGCGAGCGATACCGGCCACGATGTCGGCGATCCGCGCCGGCACGACCTTGCCGCAGGCGATGTAGTCGGTCATGAACAGCGGGCGCGCACCCACCACCACGATGTCGTCGACCACCATGCCGACGAGGTCCTGGCCGATGGTGTCGTGCTTGTCGAGGGCCTGCGCGATCGCGACCTTCGTGCCGACGCCGTCGGTCGAGGTCGCGAGCAGCGGGCGCCGGAAATCCTTCAGCGCCGACACGTCGAACAGACCGGCGAACCCTCCGAAGCCGCCCACGACATCCGGCCCGTGCGTGCGCGAGACGGCGGACTTCATGAGTTCGACCGCGAGGTCTCCGGCCCGGGTGTCGACTCCGGCGGCGGCGTAGCTGTTCGTCATGCCCCCATTCTCGCAGCAGCGGGCACCCCAGTCGTCGAGGCGGGCACCGCAGACGGCGAAGCAGGCGGTGGAGCAGGCACCTCACGCGTCGAGGCGGCCCCGCAGGATCGAGTTCGAGGAGTGGGCAGGGTTGCCGTCGAGCGGCTCCGACGAGACGTCGACGATCGCGTACTCGGTCATGTCGATGTCGGCCGGGATGGCGAAGGTTCCCGAGTCGCCGACCAGCAGGCCGAGGCTCACCAGCTTCGTGAGGTCCGAGCTCAGCAGCCAGACCTCGCGGTAGGTGTCGGGCCGGTCGGTCGCGGCGTTGACCGAGACGACCATCGAGGTGGCGGATCCGTCGGTCTCGACCACCGCGTCTCCTGTCGCATCCGGCCAGTCGGGCAGCGCCGAGAGGGCAGCCCGGGCGAGCACGGTGACGCTGGGGGTGGCGGTCGGGGTGGATGGGCGCAGTGCCAGGGTGGTCGCCACGCCGCCGGCCGTTGCGACGACCACGACGGCGGCCGCGAGGGCAAGCCACCGCGCGGGCACCCGGCGGGATCGCGGGCGGGTCGGCAGCGGCGACGACTGCGCGGCCTGGGGCGGCGAGTCGCCGCCCATGACCGCGACACGACCAACACCAACGCCGACACCCCCACCAGCACCCCCGCCCGCGTCGCCGGTCGCCGCCGCCCGCTCGGCGGCGACCGTGGCCGCCACCTGCGCCCACACCCGATCGTGCGGCGCCACCAGCGTGGGCGCAGAGGCGCTCGAACGACCGGCGACCGCAGCGCCGGTGAGCGCGTCGAGGGTGGCGCGGCAGTCGCGGCAGGCCGCGAGGTGCTCGCCGTCTGCCTCGCTCCCGGCGGGCTCGCCGAGCGCGATCAGCGCCAGGATCTCGGGATCAGTATGCATCGATGCTCACCTCCAGCCGCGCCTTCAGGCGTTCGAGACTCCGTCTGATGTGGCTCTTCACCGTTCCGAGGGGCAGCGAGAGCCGCTCCGCGATCTGCACATGCGTCAGGTCATCGTAGAACGCCAGCTGCATCACCTGCCGCGCGACCGGTTCGAGCCGCGCGAGTTCGTCGGCCACGAGCAGCCGGTCGGCGACATCGGTGGGGTCTTCGGAGTACTCCACCCCGGCGGTGGCCTCGAGCTGCCGCACGAGTGCCCGGGCACGGGAGCGGGCGGCATGGGCATCCGCGATTCTGAACCGCGTGATGCCGACGAGCCAGGCCGGCAGCGACCGGGTGCTGTCGAAGGTCGCACGCGACCGCCAGGCCGAGACGAAGACGGCCTGCGTGACGTCTTCTGCCTCGCCCACATCGCCGAGCGAGCGCAGAGCCAGCGTGTAGACGAGAGGCGACCAGCGCTCGTAGATGCCCGCGAGCGCACGCTCGTCGCCGTCGACGAACCCCTGCACGAAGGCCTCGTCGTCGCCGAGCACGTTCTCGTTCACGATCCCTGGGGCCTTTCGATGGATGTGCGGCCAGACGCCGAGCGGAACGTCCCCACCATGATCTCCCGATCTGCGGTCATGCGACAGGGGTCGCGACCACGATCACGTTGTCGAGATAGTGGCCGGTGTCGCGATCGAAGACGCCGCCGCAGGTGACGAGAACGAGGCGGGGAGCACCGGTGCGGTCGAAGACGGCGCCGAAGTCGACGTCGGTCTTCGGGGTGCGCGTCACCTGGCTCACAGTGTAGGTGTGCGCTGCGCCGTCGGCCGTGCCGAGCGTGACGGTGGCGCCCGCGGCGACGTCACGGAGTTTCACGAACTGCCCGAGGCCGAACACCAGAGAGTCGACGTGTGCGGCGATGACGGTGGTTCCGGCCCGGTCGGCCGGCCCGGGGCCGTACTCGTACCAGCCGGCCTGCCCCGAATCCTCGGGGAGCACCATCTGCCCGTCGGCCTCGACGCCCACGGGCAGCACGCCCATGTCGATGCCGACGGACTCCACGGTGAGGTGGGTCGGCGGGATCACGGATGCCGTGGGCTGGGCCGCGGGGTCGGTGCCCGTGATCGGCACGGCCTGGGGCGTCGGGCCTGCTGCGCCCGGCAGCAACGGCGAGCTGCCGCCGTTGCCTCCGGGCGCAGGCGAGGTAACAGGAGCGAGGGTGGGTGCGAGCGTGGGCGAGGTGACGGCGGCCGGTGGCATCGGCGTGCCGAGGGGCACCGAGCCGGAACCCGGTCCCGTGCCTGCACCCGAGCACGCCGACAGCGCCAGCACGCCCGCCATCACCAGGCCGGCCGCCGTGGGCAGCCGCACCCGGCGACGGCGAAACCGGGCATCCCGCGCCGGCGCCAGCTCCGGCACCGGCGCCGAAGCCACCGCCACCGATGCCGCGACCGCCGGAGCTACGCCCACCACCGCCACCTCATCCGCCGCCACGACCGCCACCACCACTACACCCCGCGAACCGCGCGGCCGCGCGTCAGGCGTCCGCCCGACCACGGCGACGCATCAGCACGACGGCCGCAGCGGCCAGCAGCGCGAGCACGGCGCCACCCGCGACGAGCGCACCCGACGCACCGAAGCCGGCCGCACCGGCAGCAGCCGCGTCACGATCGGCCGCGAGCCCCGCTGTGCCACCCGGGATGCCCGACGGGTTGCCGTGCAGCCCGTCGATCGTCTGCACGGCCAGCTTCAGGTTGTTCGCGCTGAGGCTGCCCCAGGCGTACACGATCGTGTTGGCGCCCTCCGCCACCGTCACGTCGGCCGGGCCGATCACCGGCGTCGTCGACCCCGCCGCAGCGACCGCCGCCGAGATCGTTCCGGCCGGCAGGTTCAGCACCTTCTCGTTCGGGTTGGTGAGACCGCTGACGACCGCGCTGCCGCCGGCGAGAACATCCACGGCCGGGGCCGCCGCCGTGTGCCGCACGGTGAGGCGGCCCTCACCGGCCGCCGTCTGCGAGACGTCGTTCGTGAACAGCGTGGCGCCCGGCGTGCCGTCCTCCTTCAGGTGCGCGACCGCGGTGTAGTTGCCGCCGTCCGCCAGGGCGAGATCGATCGGGCCGATCACCGGCTTCGAGGCGTCGGCCGCATCCGCCGCCGTGATGGCCACCGAATAGGTGCCCGCGGCCAGGTCGAGCGGGCCGGCCAGATCACCGGGCGCGAAGTTGTCGAGGGTGAGCGCGCCGTTCACGTAGACATCGACAGGGGTGTCGGGCACGGCGTGCAGCACAGACAGCTTGGCGCCCGTGGCGGCGTGGGCGCTGACCGGCACCGCCAGTGCCACGGCTGTCAGCGCTCCGGCTGCCAGCGCAGCCAGCACGGTCTTGTTCGGGTTTCTTCTCACGGTGGTCCTCCTTGACGCTGACCCGCGATGGGCCGGGCGACGATCGCCTCATTCAGTACTTCTGCCGGAAGGTCGTCTGCGGATGCACCCTGCGACGAATTGCAGGCGGACCCCGC
The DNA here is from genome assembly GCF_002931235.1 of Subtercola sp. Z020. Classification (GTDB taxonomy): domain Bacteria; phylum Actinomycetota; class Actinomycetes; order Actinomycetales; family Microbacteriaceae; genus Subtercola. Next base: position 7,997 of record NZ_PSTT01000089.1, read on the forward strand.
CCCCGGGCGCGCCCGTAGAATGGAGAACGGCCTAATTCACTTACCCGTCTGGAGCCCGCCAAAGCATGTGCGGCATCGTTGGCATCGTTTCGTCAGAACCCGTCAATCAACTCGTCTACGACTCCCTTCTCCTTCTGCAGCACCGCGGCCAGGACTCGACCGGCATCGCCACAGCCGAACGCGACACCTTTCACGTCATCAAGGCGAAAGGCCAGGTGAGGGAGGCTTTTCGCACCCGCGACATGCGCAGCCTGCTCGGCACGATGGGCCTCGGCCACGTGCGGTACGCGACCCGCGGCAACGCAGGGAGCGAGCAGGAGGCGCAGCCGTTCTACGTGAATGCGCCGTACGGAATCATCCTCGTGCACAACGGGAACCTCACGAACACACGGGAACTGACACAGGAACTGTTCCACATCGACAGGCGCCACCTGAATACCGACAGCGACACCGAACTGCTGCTGAACATCCTCGCCCACGAGCTGCAGGCGCAGGTCTCCGGCCTCGACCTCGACCCCGAGCAGGTCTTCAACGCCGTCTCCCGCGTGCATGAGCGGGTCGAGGGCTCGTACGCCACGATCGCGATGATCGCCGGCCACGGGCTGCTCGCCTTCCGTGACCCGTTCGGCATCCGCCCCCTCACACTCGGTAAGCGCGTGCTCGAATCGGGGCGCGATGAGTGGGTCGTGGCATCCGAATCCCTGGTGATGGAGAGCCTCGGCTACGAGGTGGTGCGGGATGTCGCACCCGGCGAGGCCGTGTTCATCACGATGGGCGGTGAGCTGGTCACCAAGCAGTGCGCTCCGGATGCCCGGCTGGTGCCGTGCGCGTTCGAATTCGTCTATCTGGCCCGACCCGACTCGGTGCTCTCGGGCATCTCGGTGTACGAGGCGCGCCTTCGTCTCGGCAACCGGCTCGCCGACACCGTCGCGCAGTGGGCGCCGTCGGGCGACATCGATGTCGTCATGCCGATCCCGGACTCCTCCCGCCCCGCCGCGATGCAGGTGGCGCAGAAGCTCGGCATCGAGTACCGCGAGGGGTTCTACAAGAACCGCTACGTCGGCCGAACGTTCATCATGCCCGGCCAGGCCGTGCGCAAGAAGTCGGTCAGGCAGAAGCTGAACGCCATGTCGACCGAGTTCAAAGGCAAGAACGTGCTGATCGTCGACGACTCGATCGTGCGCGGAACGACCTCGAAGGAGATCGTCGACATGGCCCGGCAGGCCGGTGCGAACAAGGTGACGTTCGCTTCCGCGGCGCCGCCCGTGCGCTTTCCGCACGTGTACGGCATCAACATGCCCTCCCGCGACGAGCTCGTGGCGCACAATCGTAAGATCCCCGAGATCGCGGCGTACATGGGTGCCGACCACCTGATCTACCAGGAGGTCGCCGACATGCAAGCCGCCATCATCGAGGGGTCGACGGTGAAGGAGCTGGAGATGAGCTGCTTCACCGGCGACTATGTGACAGGCACGGTCAGCCCCGAGTACCTCTCGTGGGTGGAGCGCACGCAGAACTCGTAGGAGACGCATGATCCGTCTGAGGCGCGTGCACGCGATCGCGGTCGTGCTGGCGATCGTCATCAACGTGGGCGTGGCGGCGGTCATGCTGCGCGTCTACGTCTGGCCGCCGACGGATGCTCCGGCGGCGAGCGACGTGGTGTACGTGATCGGGCCGCCGACGCCGACGCGCCTGAAGATCGCCGAACGGATGGTCGCGCAGGGGCTGACCTCGAACGTGGTCGTCTCGGTGCCCGCGAACGGGCAGTTCGCGGCATCCACCCTCGCCATCTGCACCGAACCGCAGACCTTCAGCGTGGAGTGCGTGACCCCCGACCCGTTCACGACGCAGGGTGAGGCGCGGATGCTGCGTTCCCTCGCCGCTGCGCACGGCTGGACCTCGGCGACCGTCGTGACGTTCACGCCGCACGTCGAGCGCGCGCGCATCCTCATGTCGCGGTGCTTCAGCGGGCAGCTGCGGATGGTCGCCGACACGTACCACCTGACGCCCGCGTCGTGGGCGTACCAGATGACGTACCAGACGTTCGCGTTCGCGAAGGTGCTGCTCGAGCCCGGCTGCTGACCGAGCCCGCGCGCGCCGGTCCCAGCCCCGGGGCGCGGGCGCTACGCGGCGACGGGCGCGGGGGCGTTCGCCGGGGTCCAGCCGAAGGCGGGGGCCACGTGCAGGGCGATCGACTCGAGCAGGTGGGCGTTGTACTCGACGCCGAGCTGGTTCGGCACCGTGAGCAGCACGGTGTCGGCGGCCTGCACCGCGGCGTCGGCGGCGAGCGCAGCCGCGATCACGTCGGGCTCGCCGGTGTAGCTCTTGCCGAACCGGGCCAGGCCGCCATCGAGGTAGCCCACCTGGTCTTCGGCGTCGTCGCGGGCGCCCGCGCCGAAGTAGCGCCGGTCGAGGTCGGTCGTGATCGGGATGACGCTGCGCGACACAGAGACCCGGGGCTCCCGCAGGTGGCCGGCCGTCGCCCACGCCGAACGGTAGAGCTCGATCTGCTCGGCCTGCAGCTCGTCGAACGGCACACCGGTATCTTCGGTCAGCAGCGTCGAGCTCTGCAGGTTCATCCCCTGCTCGGCGGCCCACACCGCGGTCGCACGGGTGCCGGAGCCCCACCAGATGCGCTCCCCGAGCGAGGGCGACTGAGGCTCGATGGCCAGCGGCACCTGCGAACGCGACATCTGCGGGTTGGGGCGCGCGACGCCGGCCCCGGCGATGGCGGCGCGGAAGATCGCGGTGTGCTGGCGGGCCAGGTCGGCGTCTGTCTGCCCCTCGGCCGGAACGTAGCCGAACGACTCCGACCCGCGCAGCGCGGTCTCGGGTGATCCGCGGCTCATGCCGAGCTGCAGCCGCTCCCCGCTGATCAGGTCTGCGGCCGCTGCGTCCTCTGCCATGTAGAGCGGGTTCTCGTACCGCATGTCGATCACGGCCGTGCCGAGCTCGATCGTCTTGGTGCGCGCGCCCATCGCGGCGAGCAGCGGGAACGGCGAGGCCAGCTGCCGGGCGAAGTGGTGCACGCGCACGTACGCACCGTCGATGCCGAGCTCTTCTGCGGCCTCTGCGAGTTCGATCGACTGCAGCAGGGCATCCTGAGCCGTTCGCGAACGCGAGCCGACCACGGGCTGATAGTGACCGAACGACAGGAATCCGATGCGTTTCTTCATGTCGTGTACAGCACCGACGGGCGATCCGGTATTCCCGTTTCTATGCTTTCGCATGAATGTCGTCGCCGGCTGCGACTCCGGATGCCCCGCGGCGGGCCCGCGCACCCGGCAGACAGAGCGCCAGCAGCACGAGCCCCGCGACCGCGACCGCCACGTAGACGAACCCGATCGGCGCCTGCGAGGTGTCGGGCAGCCCCGCCGCCGCAGCCATCGTGATGGCGACGAACAGGTAGCAGATCGCACTGGTGAGGCCGCCGATGAGGCCGAGATTGCGATCGAACATGCCGAGCGTGAGGCCGTAGGCGAGCGGGCAGAGCGCTCCGCACCCGGCGAGCGCGAGCATCCCGCCCACCGTGATCCAGAGGAAGTGCGGGCCGACGAGCACCCCGCTGACGCTCAGGATGATCGCCCCGGCCGTGAACGAGACGAGGGCGCTGAAACCCAGAACCCGTGCCGACACCCGCGTGGCGAAGTGGGCGGTCGCCAGTTCGCCGGCGAGGTTCGCCGCGCCGATCAGCAGGGCGACCAAGCCATACAGGCCCGAGCTCAGCCCGAGGTGCGTCTCGTAGAGGATGGGCGCGACGACACCGAACAGCAGTTGCGCGACGGCGAAGACGGCGAACACCAGAGTGAAACCGATGAAGATGCGGCGACGGAGGGTCGAGGCGAGCACTCCCCTGATCCGTCGCACGTCGACCGGTGTGCGATCGGCCGGCGCGAGCGTCTCGGGCAGCACGAGCCAGACCACGACGCCCGCCGCCAGGGCAGCGAGAGCGAGCCCGACGAAGATGCCGCGCCACGAGATGAATTCGACGAGCACCCCGCCGATCGCGGGGGCGATCACCGGAGCCAGGCCCCAGGAGGCGCCGAGCAGTCCCGAGATCGAGGTGAGGCGGGCGCCGCGGAACCGGTCTGCCGCGATCGCGTAGACGATGACCATCGTGGCGCAGCCGCCGAGGCCCTGTACGAACCGCAGGGCGAGCAGGGTGTAGACGTCGGTCGCGAGGGCGCACCCGATGCTGGCGACGAGGAGAAGGGCGAGGCACACCAGAAGTGTCGGTCTGCGGCCTCGGGCGTCGGCGATGATGCCGATCGGCAACAGGCCGACGCTCATTCCGAGCACGTAGGCCGAGACGGTGTTCTGCACCAGCGTCGACGATGCGCCGAGCTCCGTGATCATCTCGGGGATGGCGGGCGTGTAGGCGTCGATCGGAATCTGGCTGATCGGGATGATCGCCAGCAGGATCGCGATGAGCAACCGGTTCGATCCGGGCCGGTCAGGTGCAGCATCCATCGTTCCCCCTCGAGTGCTGGCGCCAGCTTAGGGGAATGTCTGGTGCCGCTGTTTGGTTGTAGCTACAATGAATTTCATGAGCGGCTCCCCTCTTTCTCCTGCCGGCAGAACCGACGTGCTCGCTGCGGCGACAGGGATGGGCCCGGTCACTCTGCGGGTCGGTGATCTCGATGCCATGATCCGGTACTACCGCGACGGGGTCGCGCTCGACGTACTGAGCGCCGACGGCGACATCGCCGTGCTGGGGCGGGGAACGACGCCGGTGCTCATCCTGCAGCACGCCCCCGAGCTACGGTCCGCCGAGCCGCGGTCTGCGGGGCTCTACCACACGGCCATTCTGTTCGAGAGCCGGGAGGCGCTCGCGGCTGCCATCTACTCTGTCGCGACGCTCGCGCCCGGAACGTTCACCGGCAGTGCCGACCACAAGGTCAGCATCGCGTTCTACTTCACCGACCCCGAAGGCAACGGCGTCGAGCTCTACTGGGACCGCGACCGCACCGAATGGAGCTGGCAGCACGGCCAGATCGAGATGGCGACGCTCTACGTCGACCCGAACGCCTTCCTGCAGGAGTTCCTGACGCCCGCCTCGGTCGACGACCCGCGGGTCGGCGGGGCATCCGTCGGCCATGTGCACCTGTCGGTGGGCGACCTGTCGTCTGCCCGGGAGTTCTACGTGAAGCGACTCGGGTTCGAGGTGACGGCCGAGATCGCGGGCAGCGCGCTGTTCGTGTCGGCGGGCAGGTACCACCACCACATGGCGATGAACACCTGGCAGAGCCGGGGGGCCGGGCGGCGTCTGCCGGCGCTCGGGCTCGGGGAGGTCGACATCGTGGTTCCGTCGGGCGACGACCTCGGGGCCCTCGAAGAGCGCCTCGGGCACTACGCGACGCCGTTCCGGAACGACGGCCGGTCGCTGTTCGTCGACGACCCGTGGGGCAGCCTTGTGAAGGTGTCGGCGGCGCCCGCCGTGTCGACGGCGCCCGCGGCGTGAGGCCCTCCCCGGCGGTCGCCGCCTGACGCGCGCCGGGCCTCCTACCCGGCGGCAGACCGTTCGGTCATGCGCGCGACAGTGGCGTGCCAGATGGGGGTCGTGGGGTCGATCACGGCGAAGTGGTCGCCCGGCAGTTCGAGGAGCTCCGGATGCCCCACCCGGGCGTTCGCGGCCAGGTCACGGTTCGGCAGCGCGAAGTCGGCGACATCGTCGGTACCCTGCACGAGCAGCCACGGCACACGGCGCCCGCTGTAGAGACTCGGCGACGCGCGGGCGTACCGCTCCGGTTGCTCGTCCGGCGACCCACCGAGGGCCATCGCGACGGCGCCGTCGCTGGAGCCACGGGCCCACGCTCCGGGCAGGTCGACCACGCCGGCAAGCGACACGGCGAGCGCGACCGGCGGGTCGTCGGCGTGCGTCTCGGCGGCTGTCTCCTCCGCGAGCTGCAGTGCGAGCTGTCCGCCGGCGGAGTGGCCCACAACGACGAGGGGCGCGTCGGGGGCGAACGACGGGATGTCGCGGAGCTTCCGCAGCGCGGCGCGCACGTCGGCCAGGGTCGCGGGCCAGTCGTGCCCATCGGGTCGGCGGTACTCGACGTTCCACACCGCCCAGCCGCGGCTCGCGAGGTCGGCCGCCATCGGGTGCATCAGGTCGAGGTTCCGCCCGGAACGGTAGTAGCCGCCGTGCAGCAGCATCGCCGTACCGATCGGCGACCCGCCTGCCGCTGGGGCCCACCATTCGCCGTGCTGGTCGGGATCGTCGCCGTAGGCGAGGCGTTCGCCGCTCATCGCGGGCCCTCCCGGTCGGGGTCGCGCCTGTCGGCACCGGCCCGGTCGGGGTCGCGCCTGTCGGCACCGGCCCGGTCGGCGCCGGGCGCCCGCGGCACCTCCACCGGCCCCGTGAACTGCGAGCCCCGGAGCGCCGCCGAGGCGTCACCGCTGAAGAGGGCGTCGGGCTGCGTGTCCACCGGGACCGCCCGCGTGCGCGGCACCGCCGTCTCGAGCGGCGTCTCTGAGTGCTCGACCCGCGTGCGCGGCACCGACAGCGGGGAGACCTGCTGGATCCAGCGCACCAGTTGTTCGCGCACGTAACAGCGGAGGTCGAAGAGGGTGGGCGCATCCACCGCCGTCACCAGGATGCGGATGTGCACGAACCCGCCCACGGCATCCGTCACCTGCAGAATGGCCACGCGGTGGTCCCACAGGTCGGTCAGCTCCATCACGCGGTGGAGCTCGGCCCGCATGCCGTCGGGGTCGACGCGCCAGTCGAGGTCGAAGTCGACCGAGCCCATCAGCTCGGAGTTCTTGCGGGTCCAGTTCTGGAAGGGCGTCGTCGTGAAGTAGGTCGAGGGAAGCACCATGCGCCGGTCATCCCACAGGTGCACGACCACGTAGGTCAGCGTGATCTCCTCGATGCGGCCCCACTCGGTCTCGACGATGACCACGTCGTCGACACGGATGGCGTCGCTGAAGGCGAGCTGCATGCCGGCGAACACGTTGGCGAGCGTCGACTGGGCGGCGAGGCCGGCGACGATCGAGATGAGCCCGGCCGAGGCCAGCAGCGAGGCACCGGCCGCCGAGACGCCCGGGAAGGTCAGCAGAATCGCGCCGAGCCCCACCAGCACGGCGGCGACGACGGTGACCCGGCGGATGATCAGCACCTGCGTGCGGAGGCGCCGGGCATGCCGGTTGTCGGGGATGTCGGTGCGGTACCGGGCCAGCCCGAGGTCTTCGACGAAGATGGCGAGGGCGCAGAACAGCCAGGCGCCGGCCGCGATCGTCGCGATGAGGGCGGCGTGACTGAGGAACTCCCGCCACCACGGATCGACGTTCGTCGCCTGCAGGGCGATCCACAGCGCGATCACGAGCAGGAACAGCCGGAACGGCACCCTGGCGCGCCTGATCAGGCACTTGGCCCACTCCTTCCGCCGGCTGATGCGGCGGATGATGAAGGCGGTGAGCGCGGTGACGACCACCGCGGCGACAACCGCTGCACCGACGAAGACGAGCGCCTGCAGCCACGGCATGGACGAGAGACCGGAGAGAAAGTCAGTCATTGCCCCCAGCCTAGGCCGTGGTGCTGGAGGGATTCTGGATCGCCGGCTCCCTGTTCCCGTCGCTCTGCGCCGCTGAGCGGGTGGATGCCCGCCCCCTGCCCGAGCGCCAGGCGACGGCCCAGACGGCCAGCGTGATCAGCACGAGCACGACGGACTGCACACCGACGAGCGCCATGCCGCCGATGCCGTACGCGAGTGGGCCGAGCACCGCGCCGAGGGAGCCGCCGAGGAAGACGCCCACCATGAAGAGGGTGTTCGCTTGCGCCGGCGCCTGCGGGTTGGTCTGCATGGCGCGGTTCTGGTTCGCCGACTGCGCGATCTGGTTGCCGAGCGTCAGAACGAACACCGAGACGGCGAACAGGATGATCTGGCTCGAGTCGAACGCGATCGACACCGCCCCCGCCAGCATGATGAGAAAGGCGACGCCACCGACCGGCAGCGCGCCGAAACGGTCGATGAACCGACCGGCGAAGGGCGTGACCGCACCGGAGGCCAGCCCGACGAGCCCGAACAGCCCGGCTCCCGCGACGCTCCAGCCGAACGGCGGGGAGGTGAGGTGCAGCACCATCACGGTCCAGAGGGAGATGAACGTCGCGAACGCGAAGAAGTGCATCAGCGTGCCCTGCCGGAGCGGCGCGCTCTGCGTTCCGAGCCGGAGCGTCGACAAAAGCAGCGAACCGTAGTTGCGGCCGATGCCGGTCAACGCGACATCCGTTCGCAGCGCCCGCCGCACCAGCGGGATCATCAGCGCGACCAGCACGGCGAAGATGCCGACGACGACGCGCCAGCCGAGAGCATCCACCAGCAGGCTCGAGAGCACCCGGCCGCCGAAGATGCCGATCAGCAGGGAGGAGACGAGCGCGGTCGTCGTGGCGCCCGAGCGACCCGCGGGCGCCAGCTTGTTGGCGGCCGGGATGGTCAGCTGGGCGATGTTCGCGATCAACCCGACGACGAAGAAGCCGATGATCACACCGACGAGGTCGGGCAGCAGGCTGGTCACGGCCAGCGAGAGTGCCAGCAGAACCAGCTGCACCGTGATCTGCCGGCGGGGCTGGATGCGATCGCTCAGCGGCACCAGCAGAAAGATGCCGAGCGCGTACCCCACCTGCACCGCCGTCGCCGTGAAGCTCGCCAGGCTGACGGGCACCCCCAGATCCCGGGCGATGCCGGTGAGCATCGACTGCGGGAGGTAGATGGTGCTCACGGCAACGGCGGCGACCGTCGCGAGAACGACGAGCTTCGCCGTCCAGCGGCGGTGTGCAGGCAGGGTCGGCATCGGGTCAGACGCTCAGCGCGACGTCTGCCTCGGGTTCGGCGTTCAGCGACGCCGCGTTCGGCGGCGCCACGTCGGGGTCGATTCCGCCTGCCGCCGCCGCGGCATCCAGAGCCTGTTCGACACGGTCGCCGAGCGTCTGGTCGACGTTCCGCCAGTACTGCAGGGCGCGCGCCTTGATCTCGGGAATCGTGACCTGGCCGACGTGACCCGCGATGTTGGCGACCAGGCGGTCACGCGCAGCGTCGTCGAGAACCTCGCGAACGAGAGTGCCCGCCTGGCCGAAGTCGTCGTCTTCGGCGTGCAGCGTCGCAGCCGTGCGCTGCAGCTCGCCGTCGTTCTGCCAGCCGGCACTGTCTGCTACGGCATCCGGAGACGCCGCCGGGCCACCCACCGAATTCGGTGCGTAGACCGGAACCGAGGGTGCGTTGAACTCGTAGCGCGCGGCGCCGTCCTTCGAGTACGTGTTCACCGGCGCTGCGTGCGGCGCGTTCACCGGCAGCTGCGCGTGGTTGGTTCCGACGCGGTACCGGTGGGCATCCGCGTAGCTGAAGACGCGCGCGAGCAGCATTCTGTCGGGGCTCGCAGCGATGCCGGGAACGAAGTTCGAGGGGGCGAAGGTGGCCTGCTCGATCTCGGCGAAGTAGTTCGCCGGGTTGCGGTTCAAGGTCAGCGTACCCACGCGGTGCAGCGGGTAGTCGGCGTGCGGCCAGACCTTCGTGAGGTCGAACGGATTGAAGCGGTAGGTCTTCGCGTCGTCGTAGGGCATGATCTGCACCGAGAGCGTCCAGCTCGGGAAGTCGCCGCGGTCGATGGCCTCGCCGAGGTCGCGGATGTGGAAGTCGGCGTCTTCACCGGCGATCTGGTTCGCCGCTTCCTGGCTCAGGATCTCGATGCCCTGGTTGGTCTTGAAGTGGTACTTGACCCAGAAACGCTCACCGGCGGCGTTGATCCACTGGTACGTGTGGCTGCCGAATCCGTCCATGTGGCGCCAGGATGCCGGGAGCCCACGGTCGCCCATGAGCCAGGTGACCTGGTGGGCCGACTCGGGGCTCAGCGACCAGAAGTCCCACTGCATGTCGTTGTTGCGCAGGTGGCTGCCCGGCAGGCGCTTCTGCGAGTGGATGAAGTCGGGGAACTTGATGCCGTCGCGAATGAAGAAGACGGGGGTGTTGTTGCCGACGAGGTCGTAGTTGCCCTCTGTGGTGTAGAACTTCAGCGCGAAACCGCGGGGGTCGCGCCAGGTGTCGGGGCTGCCCTGCTCGCCGGCGACGGTCGAGAACCGGGCGAGGGCCTCTGTGGTGGTGCCGGGCTGGAAGAGCGCGGCGCGGGTGAAGGCCGAGACGTCATCGGTGATCTCGAGGGTGCCGAAGGCCCCGCCGCCCTTCGCGTGCACGATGCGCTCAGGCACCTTCTCGCGGTTGAACTGGGCGAGCTTCTCGACGAGGTAGTGGTCGTGCAGGGGGATGACGCCGTCGGCGCCGACGCTCTGGGAGTGCTCGTCGCTCGCGACGGGAGCTCCGGAATTGGTGGTGGTGATGTTGTGCTGGTCGGTCATGCGTTCTCCTTCTTATCGGGGTGGGAAGCGGGGAGATGTTGGCAGGCGGGGCAGAGGCCCCAGTAGGTGACCTCTGCGGTGGTGATGCGGAAGCCGGCGACGTCGCCGGTGCCAGCGCCGGTGCCGGTGCCGGTGCCGGGCAACGGGGCCGGCGGGGCCGGGGTGAGGCAGGGCGCGTGGCCGACGGCGCAGTCCACATCCTGCACGGCGCCGCAGCCGGTGCAGATGGCGTGGTGGTGGTTGTCACCGATGCGCCGCTCGTAGCGGGCGGGCGAGCCGGCCGGCTCGATGCGGCGCAGCAGCCCGGCGTCGGTCAGCGCGCCCAGCACGACGTACACGGACTGCAGCGAGATGTCGGGCTGGGTCGACCGCACACGGCGATGGATGGCGTCGGCGTCGGCATGCGGCATGTTCTCGAGGGCCCCCAGCACGGCGAGGCGCTGGGTCGTGACGCGCAGTCCGGCGGCGCGGATGCTGTCGGCTGGCTCGAGGGTCGCGGTGGGCATGAGCCCCAGTCAAGCACTTGTTGTGAGTGATTCATAATAAGGAAGGCTCAGGTGCGGGGTCGGATGGGCATCCCGCTCGCCCACCGAGCTCGCCCGCCGAGCGGTGCGCCCGGGTAGAATGGGCGCATCCGCCCGCCGAAATCCGTAGGAGTTCCTGGTGCCCACAATCGTCGTAGAGGTCATGCCCAAGGCCGAGCTGCTTGACCCCCAGGGCAAGGCCGTCGCCGGGGCTCTCGCCCGGCAGGGGCGCTCGCAGATCACCGGCGTGCGCGTCGGCAAGCGGTTCGAGATCGAGGTCGAGGGCCCGGCGAACGACGAGATCCTCGCCGAGGTCGCAGCCCTGGCCGACGAGATGCTCGCCAACCTCGTGATCGAAGACGTGATCAGCGTGCACTTCGCCGGGGCCGACGGCTTCGGGCTCGACGCAGACGCAGACTTCTCGACGGGCAACGTCACCGCCGACACGTCGTTCGACGAGGCATCCACCCCCGAGGCGCAGGCCGAGATCCGCGAGGGGCTCTCCTGATGGCGGCCCTGCGCGTCGGCGTCGTCACGTTCCCCGGTTCGCTCGACGACCGGGATGCGGCCCGAGCCGTGCGCCTGGTCGGCGCCACGCCCGTGCCGCTCTGGCACGGCACGCACGACCTCGACGGTGTCGACGCGCTGATCCTGCCGGGCGGGTTCAGCTACGGCGACTACCTGCGGGCCGGTGCGATCGCCTCGCTGTCGCCGATCATGGCGGAGGTCGTCGCGGCGGCCGACTCGGGGATGCCGGTGCTCGGCATCTGCAACGGGTTCCAGATGCTGACCGAGGCGCGGCTGCTTCCCGGCGGGCTGATCCGCAACGACCACGGCACCTTCGTCTGCCGCGACCAGCGGCTGCGGGTCGAGAACACGTCGACGGCGTGGACGGCGGCGTTCGCCGACGCATCCCGCACCGAAGCGCCCGAGATCACCATCCCCCTGAAGAACGGCGAGGGCGGCTACATCGCGTCGGCCGACACGCTGGAACGCCTGGAGGGCGAGGGCCACGTCGTGTTCCGCTACCTCGACGTCAACCCGAACGGTTCGATGAACGACATCGCCGGCGTCACGAACGCCCGCGGCAACGTCGTCGGGCTGATGCCGCACCCGGAGCACGCCGTCGAGCCGGGCTTCGGCCCCGACACCCCCTCCGCCATGCGCTCCGGCACGGACGGCCTCCCCCTCTTCGCCTCCGTCCTCGCCGTTCTTCAGGGGGATGGTGATCTCGGGCGCTTCGGTGCGGGATG
>NZ_PSTT01000056.1 GCF_002931235.1 Subtercola sp. Z020
CACCCCGAGCCCCAGGTCTCCCCCGACCAGCCGCAGCCCGATCGACACCGCGACCAGCGCCACAGACAGGCTCGCCGCCATCTCGAGCGCGAACCCGCTGAGGAACGACAGCCGCAGCACCTTCAGCGTGCTCATCCGGTACTCCTCGGTCACGTACCGGATGCGCTCGGCCTGCCGCTTCTCCCGCCCGAACACCTTCAGCGTCGACAGCCCCTCCACCACGTCGAGGAACCCCGTCGACAGCGCCCCGAGCTTCTCCCACTGCGCGCTCTGCAGCGCCGAGGTCGCCATGCCGATCAGCACCATGAACACGGGAACCAGCGGCAGCGTCAGCAGCACGATGATCCCGCTGGTGACATCCGAGGCGAACAGCACGACCACGAGCACCGGCGTCGCGAGCGCCGTGAGGATCAGCTGTGGCAGGTATTTCGCGAAATACGTGTCGAGAGCATCCAGACCCGTCGTCGTCAGCGTCGCCACCGAGACACTGTTGCGCCCCGCCAGCCAGCCCGGCCCCAGCGTGACGATCGCGCGTAGCACCCGCTGCCGCAGCTCGCTCTTCACGACCGCTGCACCGCGAGCGGCGTTCAGCTCCATCAGCCAGACGAGCGCCGAGCGCACCACCACGACCCCGACGAGCGCGACCAGCGACGGCGTGAGCGCGGCGAGCGACGCACCCGCGATCGCCGACACCACGACCGACGAGACCAGCCAGGCGAACGCGATGATGCAGGCGGTCTGGGCGAGCGCGAGCAGCGCCCCCAGCCCGAAGAAGCGGCGAGCGGATGCCGCGTACCGCAGCAGGCGCGGGTCGACCGGTTTCACGCGCCGACCTGCTCCCCGAGCTGCTCGCCGGCCTCCGGCACTCCGGTGATGGATGTCCGGCTCACCCGCTTGCGGAACACCCAGTACGTGAAGCCCTGGTACGCGAGGATGAGCGGCACGAACACCAGCGCGACCCAGCTCATCAGCGTGAGGGTGTAGCCCGACGACGACGCGTTCGCGATCGTGAGACTGTTGGCCGGGTCGTTGCTCGCCGGCATCACGTCGGGAACGAGCGAGAGGAACAGCGACAGCACCGCGAAGGCGATGGTCGCCGCGAAGAGGGCGAACGACCAGCCCTCGGCCTTCCGCTGGTTCGCGAGCCAGCCGCCGATGAGCGTGACGGCGGCGACGGCCGAGAGGATGCCCGAGAACACCGACCCGAACGACACCGTCGTCCAGACGAGGAAGACGGCGGCCACCACGATCGTCAGGAGCCCTGCCCGGCCGGCCAGGAGCCTCGCCCGCTCGCGGATCGGCCCCGTCGTCTTCAACGACACGAACACCACGCCGTGCGTGAAGAAGAGCAGCAGTGTGGTGAGCCCGCCGAGCACGGCGTAGGGCGTGAACAGGTCGAACACGGTTCCGGTGAAGTTGAAGCCGGCGTCGAGCGGCACGCCGCGCACGACGTTGGCGAACACCAGCCCCCAGAGAAAGGCGGGTACGGCAGAGCCGATCACGATCATCCGGTCGAACCGCCTCTTCCAGCGCACCTCGGGGCGCTGGTGCCGGTACTCGAACGAGACGCCGCGGAGGATGAGCGCCAGCAGTATGGCGAGAAAGACCAGGTAGAAGCCGCTGAACAGCGTCGCGTACCACTCGGGGAACGCCGCGAACATGGCGGCACCGGCGACGATGACCCAGGTCTCGTTGAGGTCCCAGATCGGGCCGATCGTGTTGATCAGCACGCGCCGGTCGATGTCGTTGGGCCCGCGTTCGTCGCGGCCGAGGAACGGGATGCTCATGCCGACGCCGAAGTCGAAGCCGTCGAGCACGAAGTAGCCGATGAAGAAGAAGGCCAGCAGGCCGAACCAGAGGGTGGGGAGATCCATGGCTAGTACACCGTTCCTAGTAAACCGTCGCTTCGTGCTTCACGTCGCCGGTCTCGGCGTCGGGTGTCGGCGCCTCCTCCGGGCCTTTCTGGATGGCCTTCTTGATCAGCCGGAACTCGACCACGGCCAGCGTGCCGTAGATGAGCGTGAAGGCGATCAGCGAGATGAGCACCTCGAGCCCCGTCGTGTTCGGCGACACCGCATCCTGCGTCTTCAGCAGGCTGAACACGATCCAGGGCTGGCGGCCCATCTCGGTGAAGACCCAGCCGACGATCATCGCGGCGAGCGGGAGCGGCATCGACCAGATGGCGACCTTCCAGATCCAGCGCTTGGTGGGCATCCGGCCCTTGCGGGTGAACCAGAGGCCACCGACGGCGGTGATGACCGCGAGCACGCCGAACGCGATCATGTAGCGGAACGCCCAGTAGGTGACCCAGATGGTCGGCGTGTAGTCTCCCGGACCGTACAACTGCGTGTATTGCGCCTGCAGATCGTTGATGCCCTCGACCGTGCCGTCGAAGGTGTGCGTCGAGAGGAACGAGAGCAGGTACGGAATGCGGATCGAGAACAGCTCGCTGACTCCGTCGGGGGTGCCGAGGGTGAAGATCGAGAACGACGCGTTAGCGCCGGTCGAGGTGTTGTAGAGGGCTTCTGCCGCCGCCATCTTCATCGGCTGGGTCTCGACCATCGCGAGGCCCAGTTGGTCACCCGAGAGGAAGGTCAGCGTGCCGGAGATGACCATCATCCAGAGACCGAATTTCAGGGCGGGGCGCATCGTGTCGAAATGCTGCCCGCGGGAGAGGTGCCAGGCCGCAGCGCAGACGATGAGGGCCGCCGAGACCATGAAGCACGCGAAGATCGTGTGCGGGAAGGCCGCCAGCGCGACCTTGTTCGTGAGCAGCGCCCAGATGTCGGTGAGTTCGGCGCGACCCTTCGCCTCGTTGATCTGGTAGCCGACCGGGTTCTGCATGAAGGAGTTGGCGGCGATGATGAAATAGGCGCTCAGGATGCTCGCCAGCGCCGTGACCCAGATGGTCGCGAGGTGCAGTTTCTTCGGCAGGCGGTCCCAGCCGAAGATCCAGAGGCCGATGAAGGTGGCCTCGAGAAAGAAGGCAAGCAGGCCCTCGAGCGCGAGCGGAGCGCCGAAGACGTCACCGACGAAGCGGGAGTAGTCCGACCAGTTCATGCCGAACTGGAACTCCTGCACGATTCCCGTCACGACGCCCATGGCGAAGTTGATGAGGAAGATCTTGCCGAAGAACTTCGTGATCTGCAGGTACTTCGCGTGCCCGGTGCGCACCCAGGCGGTCTGGAAGATCGCCACGGTGAGGGCGAGGCCGATCGTGAGGGGAACGAAGAGAAAGTGGTAGATCGTCGTCAGCCCGAACTGCCAGCGGGAGAGAAGGAGCGGATCAAGCAGGTCGTTCACGAGTCCTCCACGAACTTTGTTCTACGTTCTGTAGAACTTGTCTTCTACCGAGTGTAGAACAGTATTTCTACCTTGTGTAGAACGTGCAGGAAAAAGGCGCTAATCTAATGCCATGGCAACCCTTGGCGACCTCGAGCGCTCCATCATGGAACGGCTCTGGCAGAGCGATGCACCGGTGTCTGCCGCTGAGCTCCGCGACGAGCTCGCGCACAAGACGAGCGCCGGTAAAGACCTCGCCCTGACCACCATGCTCACGGTGCTCTCGCGCCTCGAGCGCAAGGGGTTCGTCGACCGCGACCGCAAGGTGAGGCCGCACCTCTACTACGCCGTGACCAGCCGCGCCGACCACACGGCCGAGCTGCTGCAGCAGGTGCTGGGCGCGGAGCCCGACCGGGCGGCTGCGCTCGCCCGCTTCGTCGGTCAGGTCAGCCCGCAGGAGGCAGACACCCTGCGCCGGCTGCTCGACCAGCGCGCCGCCGACTGACGGCCCCGACGACTACGCTGGGCGCGTGCTTTTCGCCTCTGTGACCCTTGCCGCGCTCGCGGTCATTCTGGCGTGGCCGGTTCCGGTGCTGCTCTCGCGGGCGCACTGGCCCACCCGGTCGCCGGGCGTCGCCCTTCTGCTCTGGCAGGCGATCGCCCTCGCCGGTGGGCTCTCGATGATCGGTTCGCTGGTCACCTTCGGGCTGATCCCGTTCAGCACCAACCTGATCGGCGGCCTGGGCGACCTGCCGCCGGTGCTGTTCTCGGGGGCGCTGCCGCCGTCGGCCGGGCTGATCCACCTCTTCGCGCTCTCGAGTGCCGCGCTGCTCGCGGCCCACCTGCTGCTGAACCTCGCGGTGACGATCGCCCGCACGGAGCGCCAGCGTCGTCGGCACCGCTCCCTCGTCGACCTGCTCAGCACGCCGCTGCTCGGGCAGCCGGGCACGCTCATCCTGGACTCCCCCGCGCCGGTGGCCTACTGCCTGCCGGGCGCCCGCACCGTCACGGTGCTCTCGGAGGGGCTCGTCAGCCTGCTCGACGCCGACCAGCTCGAAGCGGTGCTCGCGCACGAACGCGCGCATCTGCAGCAGCAGCACCACATACTTCTGGTCGCCTTCGAGTCGTGGCGGAGCGCCCTGCCCTGGTTCCCCATCGCCACGCGCGCGCAGGTCGCCGTCTCGCTGCTGGTCGAGATGCTGGCGGATGATCAGGGCCGCCGTCTGACCGACGACACGACGCTCGCCGAGGCGATTGCGCTCGTCGGTTCGGCCGAGACGCAGAACATCGTGCGGCGCGGGCCCGCGTCGGTGTCGGTGGCGGATCCGGCCCCCAACGCGGTGCGCGCGGACCGGCTGGGCACGGCGACGGAGTTCGGCGAAGACGTGCTCGACGGCCGCCGCCTCCCGATGTCGGTCGACCCCGTGGTGCTGCGGGTCGGGCGGCTGCTAAACCCCGAGAGCCAGCTGTCACTGCCGGCCCGCACGGGCATCCTCGGCCTGGCGGCCCTCCTCCTCGCATTCCCCACCCTCCTCCTCTTCACGTCGTAGCCCCCGCCGTGAACGACCGAGCCGGCCGGCGTTCCACGGGGAACGGCCGGCCGGCTCGGGGAGTGTCGCGCGCGGCGACGGCCGCTACGGCGGCGGCGACGACCGCGACGGCGGCTAGAACAGCTTCTTGCTGTCGAGCCACTCCTTCGCGATGTCTGCCGACGACTTCTGGTCGGTGACGCTCTCGCCATTCATCGACACGAGGTCGGCGGTCGTGAGCGCGGCATCGACCTTGTTGATCACGTCGGTCACCTCGGGGGTGGCGGCGTCTTTGTTGATCAGCGGCACGATGTTCGACGCGAGGAACAGGTTCTTCGGGTCGGTCAGCGTGACGAGGTCGTTCTCACCGATGCTCGGGTCGGCGCTGTAGATGTTCGCGACCTGGATGGTGTTGTCGAGCAGCGCCTTCAGCGTGAGGGGGCCGGCCGAGTCGTCGATCGGTGTGAAGCCCACGGTCACGTTGTAGGTGCTGAGCAGCCCGGGAGGGCCGTAGGGCCGCGTCGCGAGCTCGGCGTTGCCGCCGAGGGTGACGCCCGACACCTTCGCGAGGTCGGCGATGCTCGTCACACCGTTCGACTCGCTGAACGCCTTCGTGACGTTGTAGGAGTCCTGGTCGGCGGCCTCTGACTGGTCGAGCACCTCGAGGTTCGAGGGCACGGCGGTCTTGAGTTCTGAGTAGACGTCGGCAGCCGAGACGGCCTTCGTGTCTTTGTCGTAGAACTGCAGCAGGTTGCCCGAGTACTCGGGGAACAGCGTGACCTCGCCGCTGGCGAGAGCCGGCAGGTAGGCGTCGCGCTGGCCGATGTTGAACTTGCGGGTCACCGTCTGGCCGTTGGCCTCAAGAGCCTGAGAGTAGATCTCCGCAATGATCTCGTTCGAGTAGTACGACTGCGAGCCGACGACGATGGTGCCCGCCGCGGCCGAACCGGTCGATGTCGAGCCCGCGTCAAGCGGGCTACTGCCTGACGAACACCCTGCCAGTGCGACTGCCGCACTGACCGCGATAACGCCGACAGCGGCGATACGGCCCTTCTTCAATGCTGTGAACATGCTATTTCCCTTCTTGGATGGGGTTTCCCACCACCGCGCGGGGCCTGACTGACCTCGAGCGGACTTCTGACACGCGACCCGCGGTGACCCCGCGTGGCACGAACAACCTCTGGAGGAGGGCGAATATGCCCTCGAGAACCAGAGCGAGCACGGTGACGATGAGGGAGGCGCCGATGAGTTCGGCGTAGTTCCTCGTCTTCAGACCGTCGTTGATGAACACCCCGAGCGCCCCACCGCTGGCGAAGTAGGCGAGTGTCGCCGTCGCCACCACCTGCAGCACACCCGAACGGATGCCGCCGATCAGCAGCGGCAGGCCGAGTGGCAGCTCCACCTTGGTGAGCACCTGCCATTCGGTCATCCCCTGCGCCCGGGCGGCGTCGACGGTGCGCTTGTCGACCGCTTCGACCCCCGCGTACGCCCCCGACAGCAGCGACGGGATGGCGAGGATGACGAAGGCCAGCAGCGGAGCCTTGAACCCGATGCCGATGGCCAGCGCGAAGATGATCAGCAGTCCGAGGCTCGGCAGCGCCCGCAGGCCGCCGGAGGTGAGTACGGCGACATCTCGGCCCCTGCCGGTGTGCCCGATCCAGAGACCGAGCGGGATGGCGATCACCGCGGCGATCGCAACCGCGCCGAACGTGTACGAGAGCTGTTCGGCGATGCGCACCCACACGCCGCCGGGGCCGTTCAGGTGGGCGGGATCGAAGATCCACGCGAAGCCGTCGAGAAACAGGTCCATCAGGCCACCGCCCCGGTGATCGCGCGCTCAGCCGTTCGACGGCGGGTTCGCTTCGCCGACGGATCGGCCTTCGCCCACGGCAGCAGCAGCCTGCCGACCAGTACCAGCACGAGGTCGAAGACCACCGCGATCACGAGGGTCGCGACGATTCCGCTGATGACTTCGGCGATGATGTTGCGCTGCAGGCCGTTCAGAAAGAGGTAGCCGAGGCTCGAGACGCCGATGACCGAGCCGATGCTGACGAGGCTGACGGTACTGACGGAGACGACCCTGAGGCCCGCGAGCAGCACAGGGCCGGCGAGCGGGAACTCCACCCGCCAGAACCGCTGCCAGCCCGAGTACCCCATGGCGGTGGCCGCCTGGCGCACGCCCGTGTCGACGGCGGCCAGGGCATCTGCCACGGACCGCACCATCAGCGCGACGGCGTAGATCGTCAGGCCGACGACGACGTTGACGGGATCGAGGATGCCCGTGCCGAGGATCGCGGGAAGGGCGATGAACAGCGGCAGGGACGGGATCGTGTAGAGCAACCCGCTGATGGTGAGCAGAACGCCGCGGGAGGCGTGGTAGCGGTTGGCGACCCAGCCGATCGGGATCGAGATGATGAAGCCCAGGATGATCGGGGGAACGGCCAGCGCGATGTGGTCGAGCGTGAGGCTCCAGATGAGCCCGAAGTTGTTGACGACCCAGTTCATGCGAGTGACCTCATCATCGCCGCCCAGTTGACGACGAGACCGTTCGCGGCCTGTGCGCTCATGACTGCAGCACCCCCGTCGGGCGACCGTCTTCGTCGACGACGACGTTGCGGCCGTGCACCACCTCGACACGGAGCGCGCGGCGCCCCCGGTCGGCCCCGATGAACGAGGCGACGAAGTCGTTCGCCGGCTTCGAGAGGATCTCGGCCGGCGTGCCGGCCTGCGCCACACGGCCGCCCTTCTCGAGCAGCACGACCTGGTCGCCGAGCAGGAACGCCTCGTCGATGTCGTGGGTGACGAACACGATCGTCTTGCCGAGGTCGCGCTGGATGCGCACGAGCTCCTGCTGCAGTTCGGCGCGCACGATCGGGTCGACCGCGCCGAACGGCTCATCCATCAGCAGGATGTTGGGGTCGGCAGCGAGGCCGCGGGCGACGCCGACGCGCTGCTGCTGGCCGCCCGAGAGCTGGCTCGGGTACCGCTCGGCGAGCGAACGGTCGAGGCCGACGGTGTCGAGGAGGGTCAGCGCGGCAGCCCGTGCCTCCGCCTTCTTGACGCCGTTCAGCACCGGCACCGTCGTGACGTTGTCGATCACCTTGCGGTGCGGCAGCAGCCCCGAGTTCTGCATGACGTAGCCGATGCTGCGACGGAGCTTCACCGGGTTCAGGCCGTAGATGTCTTCGCCGTCGATCTCGATCGCGCCCGACGTCTTCTCGACCATGCGGTTGATCATGCGGAGGATGGTCGTCTTGCCCGAGCCCGACGAACCCACGAGAACCGTGGTCTGGCGTGCGGGGATGACGAGGTCGAGCGCGTCGACCGCGATCGTTCCGTCGGGGAACTGCTTCGTCACCGTGCGGAATTCGATCACGCGGTACTCCAGTCGTCAGAAGGCGAGATGTCGCGGGCGTCGCGGCGCTGTCTCGGCAATCGCACAAGCCAAACACCATTGCGGGCAATTGGCAAAGCACGAGCCGTCACTTGACAGAGTGTTACGCACGCCTCTGACATTCGGAGCATTCCGGCGATCGGATGGTCGAAACCCCCGCCGCACTCACCCGAACGGTCCCTACTTCTGGCTGAACGACCCCAGGTAGTTCTGGATGACCGACCGGGCCTCGGCGATGATCTTCTCGTCGCCGTTCTTCTCGGCCACGAACGCGCGCACCAGCAGCGCATCGGTCATGTTGACCGTCATCTCGAGGTGCAGCTCGAGCTCGGGGGTCGATTCGAGCCCGAAGTCCTGGCTGATGATCGCCGCGAAGGCACCGGCGATGCGGGCGGAGCGGATGCCCGAGGGCTCGACCTCGGGGTAGGACACGAGGTCGCCGAGCCGGATGGAGGTGAAACCCACCTCGGTGCGGTGCATCTCGACGCCGGTCTCGAACGCGATCATCATCATGTCGGTCCACGACTTGGGCGTGTCGCGCAGGATGTTCTCGCGGGTCTGGCGGAGGAACCGGTCCATGCTGCGCAGGCTGAGCGCCGAGAGCACCGCGATGCGGTCGGGGAAGTAGCGGTACACCGTGCCGATCGACGCGCCAGCGCGCTCGGCGACCATCGCGGTGGTCATGCGTTCGACGCCGACCTCCTCGACGACCTCGGCGGCCGCGTCGATGAGAGCCGAGATGCGGGTGGAACTCCGCACCTGCACCGGCTCGTTCCGAACGTTGACCATCTCGAGCAGCGTTTCGTCGATGAGCTTACTGAGTGACACTTTTCTGGCCGGCCCCTTCTCACGAGCATGCAACGACTGCTCGACACGTTCGATGTAACAAGTAAGTCTCATGTTACTCGCGGTCTCTGCATGCCCGGTGACAAAGAGGGCAGGTTCTTGAGAACTTCTCCATCATCTGACAGAAATCGGCCGCTGCGGGCTTTTCGTTCGACCTGTGGATGCCCGCCAGCACGGCCTCGCTCACTTCGAGTTCTGACAGACTGGTGCCGTGGCAGACCAGACGCTCCCCCCGTTCGCCTCCTCCGGAGCGCCCCGGGTCACACCCGAGCGCATCCTGCACCGCGCGGCCCGCATCGAGGATGCACTGCACGAGTTCCGCGAGAACAGGGCCCGCAAGCGCGGTTACCACACCACGATCATCCCGTACAAGGGATACGGCTCGACCGAATGGGTGCGGGTTCTGAGCCGCGTGCTGCTGACCGGCGACCGCAAGCCCCGCCGGCGCCTGCCGATCATCGGCCGCCGCGAGGAGATGGTGCGCGGCTGGCGGAGTTTCACAGCCGTTCCCATCAATGAGGTCGAGGTGATCGTCACCGTCGGCGGCATCGAGCACCAGGTGAAGGCCGACAGAGGAGGCGTCGTCGACGCGGTCGTGCCCGCGACGCTCGAGCCCGGCTGGCACACGATCACCCTGCAGGCCGAAGACTCGGAGCCCGTGGAGTCCTCGATCTTCGTCATCGCCCCCGATGCCCGATTCGGCGTGGTGAGCGACATCGACGACACGGTCATGGTCACGGCGCTCCCCCGCCCCCTGCTGGCGGCCTGGAACACCTTCGTTCTCGACGAGCACGCCCGCGTGCCCACGCCCGGCATGGCCGTTCTGCTCGACCGGCTGGCCACGGAGCATCCCGGTTCGCCCACCATCTACCTCTCGACGGGGGCGTGGAACGTCGCGCCGACGCTCAGCCGGTTCCTCTCCCGCAACCTCTACCCCGCAGGCCCCCTGCTGCTCACCGACTGGGGCCCGACCCACGACCGGCTGTTCCGCAGCGGGCGGGAGCACAAGCGCGACAACCTGCACCGGCTCGCCGAGGAGTTCCCGTCGATGCGCTGGCTGCTGGTCGGCGACGACGGGCAGCACGACGAGGAGATCTACGGCGAGTTCGAGGAGCAGCACCCCGAGAACGTCGCCGCGATCGCGATCCGCCAGCTGTCGCCGAGCGAGGCGGTGCTGGCCGGTGGCCGGTCGAAGGCCGAGTCGATGAGCGACAAGTCCGACGCCCTGTGGGTGTACGCGCCCGACGGGTCGGGGCTCGCCAAGCAGCTGGGCGCTGCCGACATCCTGTAGCACGGTGTGGAGGTGGTGGGCTGGTGAACTCCCGTGACGCGAGCCGCCTCGCCCGCCTCCGCCTCGCCCGGCAGCGCATCCAGAACCCTCCCGGCGCTGCGCAGCCGGGCCCTGCGCGGCCCGGCGCGGCGCAACCCGGCCCAGCGCAGCCCGGCCCACCGCAGCCCGGCTCAGCGCACCCCGGCGCGGGAGGCGTCACCGGCGTCGTGCGGCACCTCACCGCGCTGCAGGCCCAAGACCTGCCGGGCGCGAAGTGGTCGATCGCCCTCCGCTCGCCCGGCGCCACCCTCGCCGATGTCGACGCGGCCTTCGCCAGCGGCGTGATCGTACGCTCCTGGCCGTTTCGCGGCACCCTGCACATCACCGCCGCCGAAGACCTCGAGTGGATGCTCAACCTCACCGCCGCCCGCACCGTGTCGAGCGTGGCCGGCCGCTTCCGGCAGCTCGGGCTCGACCACGCCACCCTCGAGACCGCGCGGAGTGCCGCCATCGACGCACTGCAGGGCGGCCACGCCCTCCCCCGCGACGACCTCTTCGCCGCCTTCCACGCTCTCGGCATCGACACCGGCTCCAACCGGGGATCGAACATCCTCTGGTACCTCGCCCACACGAAGACGCTCTGCTTCGGGCCAATGGTCGGCACCGCGCAGGCGCTCGTGCTGCTCGATGAGTGGGTGCGGCATCCACGACGCCTCACCCACGAAGAAGGCGTCGCCGAACTGGTGCTCCGCTACGTCACCAGCCACGGGCCGTCGACCCTCCGCGACTTTCTGTGGTGGTCGAACCTGCTCATGGTCGATGCGAGGGCGGGTCTGGATGCCGCGGGCGACCGCCTCGAGTCGCTCACGGTCGACGGTGCGGAGTACTGGATGCCCGCCGGCGCCCTCGACGAGCCGCCCGTTCGCCGGGCGGTGCACCTGCTGCCGGGCTTCGACGAGTACCTGCTCGGCTACGCGGACCGCTCGGCGGCGCTGCCCGCGCCGTACGCCGAGCGGATCGTGCCCGGCAACAACGGCATGTTCCTCCCCACGATCGTCGCCGGCGGGCGGGTCGTCGGCACCTGGTCGCGGCGCGCCACCAGCGCCCGGGTGGCCGTGACGCCGACCCCTTTCGAGGCGCTCACCGAAGCGCAGTCGCGGGGTGTCGCTCGCTCGGCGACCCGGTACGCGGCGTACCTCGGTCTGCCCCTCGCGGAATAGCGGCCGCACAGCAGACCGGCAGACCGGCGACCCGGCAGCACAGCAGACCGGCAGACCGGCACGCCGCGCGGCCACCGCCCACCACGACAGAAGCCGCCGACCCCGGAGGGACGACGGCTTCTGCGAGAGATGCGGAACTACGCCTGCAGCGACGCCTGCAGGTCGATCGTGATGGTGACGTCTTCGCCGACCAGCACGCCGCCGGCCTCGAGCGGAGCGTTCCAGTTCACGCCGAAGTCGTTGCGGTTGATGACCGTCTTCGCGGTCAGGCCCAGCTTGTAGTTGCCGTAGAGGTCGTTGCCGAAGCCACCGAACTCGACGTCGAAGGTGACCGGCTTGGTGACGCCCTTGATGGTCAGGTCGCCGGTGACCTTGAGGTCGTGCTTCTCGGCGACGACGCTGTTCGAGACGAACGTGATCGTCGGGAACTCGGGAGCGTTGAAGAAGTCGTTGGTGCGCAGGTGACCGTCGCGGTTGGCGTCACCGGTGTTGATCGACTCGACCTCTGCCGAGGCGGTGAGCTTGGTGTCGAGGGGGCTCTCGCCGGTCACGAAGGTGGCGTCGAACTTCTCGAACTTGCCCTTGACCTTGCTGATGAGGAGGTGGCGAACGCTGAACGCGACCTCGCTGTGCGATGCGTCGATGGTCCAGGTGCCGGCTTTGTGGCCGGGGATCGTGTAGGTGTCAGTCATGGTCTCTACTCTCAATGGGGAAAGGAACAACAGTTGTAGATACAAATGTATCGAATGATCCGATTATTCCCTGAGAGTGACAGAGTTGGTTTATGCCCAACCAAACAACACGTGTCGATTTCTGGTTCGATCCCTCCTGCCCCTGGGCGTGGATGACGTCGAGGTGGGTCGACGAAGTCAGCGCCCACCGCGACCTCGACGTCACCTGGCACATCATGAGCCTCGCGATCCTGAACGAGAACAACGACGTCGACGCAGCGCACCGCGCCTTCTTCCCCCGTGCGCTCCGCTACGCCCAGCTGGTCGCTGCGGCGAAGGAGCGGCACGGCCAGCAGGTCGTGAAGCCGCTCTACGACGCCCTCGGCACGCGCATCCACCTCGGCCAGCGCACCGACACCGACGCCGTGATCGCCGAGTCGCTCGAAGAGGCGGGCCTGCCTGCCGAGCTCGCGAACGAGGCTCCGGATGCCGCTGGCGGCCACGAGTTCCGCTTCGAGAACGAACTGCGGGCATCCCACTCAAGCGGCATCGACCTCGTCGGGCAGGATGTCGGAACGCCCATCCTCTCGGTCGACGGAACGGCCTTCTTCGGCCCCGTCATCTCGCCCGCGCCGACCGGCGAGGTCGCCCTCACCCTGTGGGACGGAATCGTCGCCGCAGCCAGCTACGACGGGTTCTTCGAGCTGAAGCGCTCCCGCACGCGCGACCCGATCTTCAGCTGATCGGCAGCGTGGGCTTCTGCCCAAACGGCCCCACGTCGCTTAGCGTAGGGGTATGAAACGCATCCTGCGCCTGTTCGTCGTGGCCGCGCTCGCGGTCTCGGCCGGGGTCGCCGTGCCCGTGCAGGCGTCGGCGACGGATGCCGCGCCCCGGCAGGCGACGGTTCTGGATGCCGCGGGCGGCGTCCCGGGCATCCTGTCGCTCGCCGTGCGCACCGACTACCCCAGCTGGGACGACGTGAACGCCGCGAAGCAGAACGAGGCGACGAAGGCCGCGGAGGTGCAGAACATCACCGGGCTGATCGGCGAGCTGCAGCAGCAGGCCGCCGAGCTCGGTGACGTGGCGATCCAGAAGGGCAACGAGTACCTGAACGCGCAGGCCGCGCTGCAGGCGGCGACGCAGACCGCAGACACCGCGCGCCAGCGCTCCGACGAGGCCGCCGCGAAGGCGACCGCCGCGAAGAACCAGTTCGCCCAGCTGACGGTCGAGCTGTACCGGTCGGGCGGCAACCAGACCGCCAACCTTTTTCTGAGCGGCGCGCAGGCCGACACCCTGCTCGACCAGCTCGGCTCGCTCAGCAAGCTGACGCAGCAGTCCGCCCGCCTCAGCGCCCTGGCGACCTCCTCCGAGAACCTGGCGGCGACGCTCAATGCGCAGGCCGCCGTGGCGGAGTCGGCCCGCACCGACCTCGCGACCGCCGCGCAGCAGGCCGCGGCCGACGCCCAGGCCGCACAGAACGCCGCCGATGCCGAGGTCGCCGCCCAGCAGGCGCAGAGCGACATCCTGTATGCCCAGCTCGCCACCCTGAAAGACACGACCGCCGACGTCGAGAAGAACTACCAGCTCGGCGTTCAGGCCGCTGCAGAGGCGGCTGCGGCCGCCGCAGCGAAGGAGGCGGCGGCGAACAACGGCGACGGAGACGGAGACGACAGCAGCGCTCCCCCGGCCGGCCTCGTCTCCGACCCGCAGGGCGCGAAGAACTACGCGCAGGGCCAGGTGAGCGCCCGCGGCTGGGGCAGCGACCAGTTCCAGTGCCTGCTGCAGCTGTGGACGAGGGAATCCGGTTGGCGCGTGAACGCCTACAACGAGTCGAGCGGGGCCTACGGCATCCCGCAGTCCCTTCCCGGCCGGAAGATGGCCTCCGCCGGATCGGACTGGCAGACAAATGCCGCCACCCAGATCAACTGGGGCCTCGCCTACATCTCGGGCCGCTACGGCAACCCGTGCGGCGCATGGGCGCACTCGCAGAACACCAACCCGCACTGGTACTGACCGGCGAACGGCCGGCCGTGCATCCGGAGCCTCACCTGCTACGGCTAGGGTGTGTCAGTGGCGGCGCCGACGGCGAGCCACGACGAGCGCGGGGAGGTGGCGGTGAGCGGGCATCCTGACGACGCTGCGCCCGGCGAGCACGGTGCAGACGGAGAGGGGAACGCCTGGCGTCGCACCCGGGCCCTCGTCGGCGCCTCGCACCCGGGGCCGACGGTCGCCGTCACGGCGCTGGCGATCATCCTGTCGCTCGCCATCGGCCTCGCCGAGCAGCGCATCTTCGCGGTCGGGTTCGCGGTGCTGGTCGGCCAGCTGGCGATCGGCTGGTCGAACGACTGGCTGGATGCCCGGCGAGACGAAGCCGTGGGCCGCACCGACAAGCCCATCGCCGCGGGCGACATCTCGGCGGCGGCCGTGCGGAACGCGTTCATCGTGGCTGCGGTGCTCACCGTTCCGTTCTCGCTGCTGCTCGGAATCGACGCCGCGATACCGCACATCGTGCTGGTCGTGTCGGGCATCGCGTACAACCTGGGCGTGAAGAAGACCGCGTACTCGTGGTTGCCGTACATGGTCAGCTTCGGGCTGCTGCCGACGGTGGTGACGCTCGCGGGCTCGCCGCCGGCCGAGGCGGAGTGGTGGGTCATCGCGACGGGCGCCCTGCTGGGCCTGGCCGCGCACTTCGCCAACGTGCTGCCCGACCTCGACGACGACCGGCAGACGGGTATCCGCGGCCTGCCGCACCGGCTCGGGCGGGTGCCGTCGGGCCTCGCGGCGTTCGGCGCGCTGCTGCTGGCGTCGCTGGCCATCCTCGTGGGCGCGGGGCCGAGCGCCGTGACGCTGATCGGCCTCGTGCTCGGGCTGCTGGTCGCCGCCCTCGGGGTGCGCCTCGTGCTCACCCGGCCGCCCGGCCGCGTGCTGTTCCGCCTCATCATCCTTGCGGCCCTCATCGACGTCGTGCTGCTGGCCCTCTCGGGCTCCCGCCTGCGCGTCTGACCCGCGCCCGCCCCCGCCGCGGCCGCTGCGCGGCGGGGGCAGCGCCGCGAAGCGGCCGCGGCGGAGGCCGCGCCGCAGGGCGCAGCGCCAAGGCCCGCGACGTGTGCGGCGCCGCCAGCGACGCACCAGCACGCGCGGCGGCGGAACATCCGCAGACCACGGCCGACGCGCGAAGCGCAGCAGCACAGCGCGCGCAGCGCGACCCCGCCCTC
This sequence comes from Subtercola sp. Z020, assembly GCF_002931235.1. Lineage (GTDB taxonomy): Bacteria > Actinomycetota > Actinomycetes > Actinomycetales > Microbacteriaceae > Subtercola. The sequence goes on from NZ_PSTT01000056.1 coordinate 15,428, forward strand.
CGCCGCGATACGCGCACGGGTACGAGGGTTGGCGTCAGCCGAAACGCTGCGACGACCGCGCACGTACCCCCGCGACGCCCCCGAAAACCAAGCGCGTGCGCGGTGCGCGAAGCGCAACGCGCCGCAAGATCACCACGCAGAAGGAGCGTAGTCCTTCAAGAAGACGCCTGACAGGTCTTCACCCGCCTCGCCCCGCACCACGGGGTCGTAGACGCGCGCGGCCCCGTCGACCAGGTCGAGGGGAGCGTGGAACCCCTCTTCCGCAAGGCGCACCTTCGTCGGGTGCGGCCGTTCATCCGTGATCCACCCGGTGTCGACGCTCGTCATCAGGATGCCGTCGGTCGCCAGCATCTCCTTGCCGCTGGTGCGCGTGAGCATGTTGAGCGCCGCCTTGGCCATGTTGGTGTGCGGATGCCCGGGGCCCTTGTACCCGCGCGCGAAGACGCCCTCCATGGCCGACACGTTCACCACGTACGAGCGCCCCGCACCGCCGGCAGCGGCCGACGCGGAAGCACCCGCCGCGAGTGACGACCGCAGCCGCGACACCAGCAGGAACGGCGCCGTTGTGTTGCAGAGCTGCACCTCGAGCATCTCGAGCGGATCCACGTCGTGCACCGCCTGCGTCCAGCTGTTCTCGTGGTGCGTGTCGGGCACGAGCCCGCCGGCGTCGATCGCGGTTCCGGCGGCGAGGCGGTCGAGCGATGACGACCCTGCGGCGAGCGCCAGCCCCGAGAGCTCGTCGGCGCTGAGCTCCCCCGGCGTCAGGCCGGCACCGGCGAGCGCCGCGCCGAGCAGCTCCGACCCGATCAGTTCGGCGTTCGCATCGGCATCCGAGACCCCCGGAGTGTGCCCGAGCCCCGCGAGGCCGAGCGCGGCCCCGGCGGGCGCGACGACGGCGGCCCGCTGCAGCAGCGGATGCGACGCCACCGACGCCGCGAGCGCCTGCGGGTGCGCGTCGTTGGTGTGCCCGAACGTGATCATCTCGGGCGTCGGCCCGTCGGGGAGCGGCGCCAGCTCGGCTTCGGCCAGGGGTGCGTACGACCCCGGCGAACGCTTCACGGTCTGCGCCGCGTTGTTGATCAGAATGTCGAGCGGCCCGGCCTCTGCGACCGCCGTCGCCAGCCCGATGACCTGGGCGGGGTCGCGCAGGTCGATGCCGACGATCTTCAGCCGGTGCAGCCAGTCGCCCGAGTCGGGCAGGCTCGAGAACCGGCGCACCGCATCCCGCGGGAACCGCGTCGTGATCGTGGTGTGCGCCCCATCGCGCAGCAGCCGCAGGGCGATGTACATGCCGATCTTGGCGCGGCCGCCGGTGAGCAGCGCCCGCTTGCCGGTCAGGTCGGTGCGGGCATCCCGCTTCGCGTGGCTCATCGCCGCACACGACGGGCAGAGCTGGTGGTAGAACGCATCGACCTGCGTGTAGTGCTGCTTGCAGATGTAGCAGGGCCGCGACTTCAGCAGGGTGCCCGCCGACGGTGCGCTGGTGAGGGCGGCGAGTTGGATGCCGCGGGTCTCGTCGTCGATGCGATCCGCCGCACCGGTCGCCGTGTTGGCGATGACGCTGCGGTCTGCGCTCGCGATCGCGTCGCGCTTCTCGTCGCGACGGTTCTTCTTCACGGACTTGAACATCTTGGCGGTGGCGCGCCGTACGGCGACGAAGTCGGGATGCTCTTCGTCGAGCTCGTGCAGCGTCGCGAGTACGCGCAGCGCGACCTCGAGTTCGTCGGGGTCGATGGCGGGCAGGGCGTGTGACGGGGAGGTGTTCTGATCCATGGGCAGCAAGAATTCTACGCTGCGACGGGCGGCAGCGACCCGGCCCGGCGAGTTAGGGCATGATCAGAGGACCATGGATGTCTCGCTGCTCGCCTCTCTGCCCGACCTGCCTGCCGCGGGCGACAGCGCCGACCCCGACGACCTCTTCGAACGATTCACGGGGTACACGGCATCCAGAGGCCTCACCCTCTACCCGGCGCAGGAGGAGGCGATCATCGAGATCGTCTCGGGCAACAACCTCATTCTGAGCACGCCGACGGGCACCGGCAAGTCGCTCGTCGCCGTCGCCGCGCACTTCGCGGCGCTCGCCGACGGCCGGCGCTCCTTCTACACGGCGCCGATCAAGGCCCTGGTGAGCGAGAAGTTCTTCGCCCTCGTCGAGATCTTCGGCGCGGCGAACGTCGGCATGGTGACGGGAGATTCGAGCGTCAACGCGGATGCGCCCATCATCTGCTGCACCGCAGAGATCCTCGCGAACATCGCGCTGCGGCACGGCGCAGATGCTCCCGTCGACCAGGTCGTGATGGACGAGTTCCACTTCTACTCAGACCCCGAGCGCGGCTGGGCCTGGCAGGTGCCGCTGCTGACGCTGCCGCGCGTGCAGTTCATCCTCATGTCGGCGACGCTCGGCGACGTGTCGTGGCTGACGAAGGATCTCACCCGGCGCACGAACCGCGAAACGGCGGTGGTCACGGGGGTCGAGCGGCCCGTTCCGCTCAACTACTTCTACGCCACGACGCCGGTGCACGAGACCGTCGAAGACCTGCTGAAGACCGGCCAGGCGCCCATCTACATCGTGCACTTCTCGCAGCTCGCCGCGCTCGAACGCGCGCAGGCGCTGTCGAGCATCCGCATCGTCAGTCGCGAACAGCGTGACGAGATCGCCGACGCGATCGGCGACTTCCGCTTCACGACGAACTTCGGGCGCACGCTGTCGCGGCTGATCAGGGCGGGAATCGGCGTGCACCACGCCGGGATGCTGCCGAAGTACCGCCGCCTGGTCGAGCAGCTCGCGCAACGCGGACTGCTGCGGGTCATCTGCGGCACAGACACGCTCGGCGTCGGCATCAACGTGCCGATCCGCACCGTGTTGCTCACGGCTCTCACGAAGTTCGACGGCACCCGGATGCGCCAGCTCACCGCGCGCGAGTTCCACCAGATAGCGGGTCGCGCCGGGCGCGCCGGCTTCGACACCGCGGGCACCGTGGTCGCCCAGGCACCCGAGCACGAGACCGAGAACGCCCGGCTGATCGCGAAGGCGGGCGACGACCCGAAGAAGCTGAAGAAGGTGGTGAAGAAGCGCGCGCCGGAGGGCTTCGTCAGCTGGGGCGAGCCGAGCTTCAACCGGCTGATCTCTGCCGAACCCGAGACGCTCACGAGCAGCATGCAGATCAACCACGCGATGCTGCTGAACATCATCGGGCGCGGGTCGGAGGGCGGCGGGGGCCGCGGCGCAGGCGCCTCCGAGGGCTTCTTCGACGCCTTCGCCGCCACCCGGGCCCTGCTCGAAGACAACCACGAACCGCGCCACCGGCAGCTCGACCTCGAGAGGCAGGCGCTGGCGATCTACCGCACGCTCCGCACCGCAGAGATCGTCGAGCAGCTGCCACCCGATGCGGAGGGACGGGTGGGCATCCGGCTCACCGTCGACCTGCAGCCGAACTTCGCACTCAACCAGCCGCTCTCGCCGTTCGCCCTCGCCGCCTTCGAGCTGATCAACCTCGACGCGCCGACCTACGCGCTCGACCTCATCTCGGTGGTCGAGGCGACGCTCGACGACCCGCGGCCGGTGCTCAGCGCCCAGCAGTTCCAGGCGAAGGGCGAGGCCGTTGCGGCCATGAAGGCCGAGGGCATCGAGTACGACCAGCGCATGGAACTGCTCGAGCAGATCACGCACCCGAAGCCGCTCGAAGAGCTTCTGGATGCCGCGTTCGAGATCTACAAGGCGTCGCAGCCCTGGGTGGGTGACTTCGAACTGAGCCCGAAGACTGTCGTGCGTGACATGTATGAGCGCGCGATGACGTTCAACGACTACATCGGCTTCTACAAACTCAACCGTTCGGAAGGTCTCGTTCTGCGGTACTTCTCCGATGCGTTCAAGGCCGCCCGGTCGACGATCCCCGACGAGGCGAAGAGCGAAGACCTCGTCGACCTGATCGAGTGGCTCGGCGAGCTGGTGCGCCAGGTCGACTCCAGCCTGCTCGACGAATGGGAGGAGCTCACAAACCCCACGGAGGTGCAGGGCGAGGCCGACGACATCGCCGCGCAGGGCCGCGGCGTGACCGCGGTGCTGCCGCCGGCGCCGCACAGCGTCGTCTCGAACCCGCGGGCGTTCCGCATCCTGGTGCGCAACGAGCTCTTCAAGCGTGTGCAGCTCGCGGCGCTCGACAGGGTCGATGACCTGGGCGAACTGGATGCTCCGCTCGGCTTCTCGCGCGACCGCTGGGCCGAGGCGCTCGACGGGTACTACGGCGAGTACGACAGCATCGGCGTCGGCGCGGATGCGCGGAGCGCGACGCTGCTCACGATCGAGGAGCGCCGCGACGTGTGGATCGTGCGCCAGACCTTCGACGACCCCGAGGGCGACCACGACTGGGGCATCGCGGCCGAGGTGGACCTGGCGGCCTCCGCCGAGGAGGGCGCCGCCGTTCTTCCAGGGCGTGAGCGTCGCGGGGTTGCACCTGCACTACCTCAACGCGGCGCGCAGCCACGG
>NZ_PSTT01000125.1 GCF_002931235.1 Subtercola sp. Z020
CTGCAGGCGTTCGCCGATCATCCGATCGCCGACCTCGCCCGGGACCACGACCTGCTCGTGATCGACCACCCGCACATCCCGCTCGCCGCCCGCGACATCCACCCCCCACCTGGAGGCCTGAATGCTCACCGTCGACCGTTACTTCGAGGACTACGCCCTCGGCGAGGTGCGCCGCTCCGTCGGCCGCACCATCACCGAGACCGACATCGTGCTGCACGCCGGCCAGACCGGCGACTTCTTCCCGCACCACATGGACGCGGAGTGGACCTCGACGCAGCCGTTCGGCCAGCGCATCGCGCACGGCACCCTCATTCTCTCGGTCGCCGTCGGCATGACCGCGGGCGACATCAACCCGCAGTCGATGTCGTACGGGTACGACGGGATCCGGTTCATCAAGCCGGTGTTCATCGGCGACACCATCACCGTCGCGGCCGAGATCGTGGACCGCGTCGAGCACCCCAAGCGCCCCGCGACCCACGGCTACCTGCACGAGAAGGTGACGGTCACGAACCAACGCGGCGAGGTCGTGCTGGTGCTGACGCACCTCTACCTCGTGAACCGCCGTCCCTGACCCGCCAGCCCTCGCGCACCCGCCCGCCCACCGCCGCCTGGGGCGATAGTCTATGAAGATCAGCGCTTTATAAGTTTATAAGAATGAGCGCAGTTCTGGAGGACCGATGCCCAATCCGTTCACTCCCGGTTTCGGCACCCCACCGAAAGTTCTCTGGGGCCGCGAGGACACTCTGCGCCAGATCGACAGAACATCGACCGCCTTCGGGTCGTCGAGCCCCGCACACAGCCGCGCCACGATCATCACCGGCAACCGCGGCATCGGCAAGACGACTCTTCTGACGGCGACAGCCCGTCGAGCCGAGGCGCTGGGCATCCCCGTGTTGCGCGCCGGGGCCAAGAAGGGCTTTCTGAACGACATCCACTACGCGGCAGACTGGCTCGTCGACGAACTGGATCGGAAGCCCACGCTGACCCTCTCCGAGATCAATCTGGGTCTCACCGCGTTCGGAGTCGGCATCCCCGGCGGCAAACTCACTCGGCGCAGCCGAGCCGCAGACGGCCACACCCGGCCCTTCAGAGCCTCGCTGCAGACCCTGGTCGAACGACTCGTCAAGCGGGGAATGCCGGGCCTGCTCATCGTCATCGACGAGTTGAACTTCAAGCACGCTCGCGACCTGACACTGGAGCACATCGTCACCTTCTCCGGTGCCTACCAATCGCTGATCGAGGATCAGCTCCCGGTCGGCGTCGTCGTTTCGGGTCTCCCGATTCCCATCGAACGGGCGCGCCGTAATGAGCACATCACCTTCCTGAGGCGAGCCGACGAGATAACGCTCGCCGAATTCACCTACCGGGAGAGCCGCCAGGTGATCCGAGCCACTCTCACGGCCGCCGATGTCTCCGCCGGAGAAGACGCTGTCGACCTGATGGCTGCCCTGAGTCTCGGCAACTCGTACATGATCCAGGAGATCGGCTACCTCGCCTACGAACAATCCGACACGCTGCGAATGACGCGTGACGACGTCGAAGCCGTGCGGGCAGCCTTCCTCATGAAGGTGATCAACTCGGTCGCCGGCGTTGCATACGACGAACTGACGGCAAAACAGCAGCTGATCATCCGGAACATCGCAGAGCAGCCCGAGATCACTCCGCGGGAACTGGCCGCGGTGCTCGGCACGAAGGAGACGGGACTGCCCGCCTATCGCAAAGATCTGGTCGACAGCGGCATTCTGATCGCCGATCCGAGTGTTCGAGGCAGGTTCATCATCGGCTTTCCCTACATGCGCGAGTATGCGTTGGGCCTCGCAGAGGAGCAGGGCGTCGAAGGGGCATACGAGCGCGTCACCGGCTTTCCGAAGCTCTGACGGGGCCGGTGGGCGCAGCCGTCAGACGCGGTTGCGCACATCCTGGTCGCGACCGTACACGGCGACCATCAGTACGATGACGACACCCATGATGACCTGCTGCACCGAGCCGTTGAAGCCGAAACCGGTGAACACCGTGGTCAGCAGGGTGATCGTGAGGGCGCCGATGACCGTACCGAGGTAGCCGCCCTTGCCGCCGGTGATCAGCGTTCCGCCGATGACCACGGCGCCGATGCTGAGAAAGAGGTAGCGTTCGCCCACCCCCGCGAAGGCCGTGCCGGTGAACCCGAGCAGCAGAATGCCGCCGAGCGCCGCGAAGACACTGCTCGCGCCGAACGCCGACAGCCAGGTCGGCAGCTTGCGCACGAGAGCGAGCTCAGCGGCCCGCGGCGAGTTGCCCATGGCGTAGAGCCGGCGGCCGAAGGTCGAGAACCGGAGCACCACGATGACGACGACGGCGAGCACGAGCCAGAAGATCACGACAGGGGCGATCGGGATCGGGCCTGTCGACGAGCCGATCGCGACGAACGAGGTGAGCCACTCCGGCCCGCCGCCCGTGGGCAGCCCGTTCGTCCACAGCTGGATCGCGCCGAGGAGCGCCGTGCCCGTTCCGAGGGTGACGAGCAGTGGATGCACGTTGCTGCTCACCGAGATCGCCGCGTTCAGCATTCCGAACAGCGCCGCACCGACGAGCGCGATGGCGACCGCCGCGACGAACGGAACTCCGTCGCCGTAGAGCTTCGCCACCGCCACGTTCGCCGCGCCGACGACGAACGGTATCGACAGATCGATGCCGCCGAGGATGATGACGATCGTCTGGCCCGCGGCAGCGATACCGAGGAAGGTCGCGAGCAGCAGCACGGCTTTGAAGGTCTGCGGCCCTCCGAAACCGGAGATGCCGACCTTGCCGACCAGGAAGATGACGACGACCAGCCCGATGCTGACGAAGAGGGCGGGCTGCTGGCGCAGCTGCGAGACGGCGAGGGATTTCATGAGCGCGACACCTTCTTGACGAGTTCACCGATCTGGCCGTTGGCCGCGACGGCCAGCACGAGCACGACGCCATACGCGATCTGCAGCGCGAACGACGAGACGTTCCAGAAGGTGAGGAGGTTCTGAAGCAGGAAGATCGTCAGCGCCCCGAGCAGCGCCCGGAAGAGCCCGCCCCGGCCACCGGCCAGGCTCACCCCGCCGAGGGCAGCCGCAGCGATGCCGAGCGTGGTGTAGTTCGCACCCACCGTGGGGTCAGCGCTGCCGAGCACCGCCGACAGCGAGAGCCCGCCGATGCCGGCGAACAGCCCGCCGAGCACGAAGGCGCCGATCCTCAGCAGTTTCACCGAGATGCCCGACGTGTAGACAGCGCGTTCATCGCCGCCGTAGGCCATCAGGTGTTCGTAGAACGGCAGGCGTCGTACGACCAGCCAGATGATGATCGCCGCGACGATGGGCACGAAAGACAAAGTGTTCGCGAACGAGCCGAGCCACACCGGGACGACCCCTCCCGGTGTGGGTGCGACCAGCAGCGCAGCTCCGGCGCACGCGAGGTAGGTGCCGAGGGTCGCGACGATCGGCTGGATGCGCACGAACGCGACCAGCACGCCGTTGACGAGGCCGATGAACGCGCCCAGCAGCAGCGCGACCGGGATCAGCACGGCCGGGTTGGTCAGACCCAGGCGGGTGGCGAAGTAGAACACCACGACGACGTTCACCAGGCCGATGGCCGGGCCGACGGAGAGGTCGATTCCGCCGTTGCCCATCAGCAGAGTGGGCGTGACGGCGAAGGCGGCGAGAATCACCGGGGCGGCGAACCCGATCGTCACCGGCAGGTTGGCCAGACCGAACGTGTTCGGGTTCGAGGCCAGGTTCAGGATGAGCAGCAGCACGAAGAGCGCGGCACCGAACCAGATCGTTCCGTCGGTGCGGAGCCTCGGCCGCAGCCGGGTCTTCGCCGCGGTGGGGGCGGCTGTCGTGCTAGTCATTGTTCACTCCGAACATGGCGGTGAGGATCGAGTCGCGGCTCATGCGCGAACGGTCGAGAACCGCCTGCACCGATCCATCGCGGAAGACGACCGTCGAGTCGGCGACCAGCAGCAATTCCTCGATCTCGCTCGACAGGATGACGACGGCCGTGCCGGTCTCGGCGAGCCTGCGGTAGAGGTCGTGCATCGCGGTCTTGGTCGGGTGGTCGACGCCTCGTGACGGATCGTTCAGCAGAAGCACCGTGGGCTCGGCCGCGAGCCAGCGCGCCAGCAGCACCTTCTGCTGGTTTCCGCCGCTCAGTGTGCGGATGGCGCTGCCCGGCGAGGCGCAGACGATGCCGAGCTGCTGGGCGAACCGGTCGTACTCCGCGCGCACCCGCTTGGGGCTGACCAAGCCGAACCGCGAGTATTTCGGCATGGTCGCGATGGAGAAGTTGTCGAGCACGGACTGGCTGGCGAGAATCCCCTCAGTCTTGCGGTCGCGCGGGAGATAGGCGATGCCGTGCCGGAACGCCTCGCGAAGACTCCCCACCCCCCGGGCGGGAAAGTCCGTTCCGAGAATCGACAGCGATCCCGCCCTGGGCCGGGCGAGGCCGCAGAGGGTGAGCAGGAATTCCTCCTGGCCGTTCTTCTCCAGACCCACCAGCCCGGTGATCTGCCCGGGTACGAGCGAGAGCGTGAACGGTGTCGCGCCGTCGCGCAGCACCAGATCGGTCACCGCGATCGTCATCGGCCTTCCTCCCCATTCAGCAGGGCGAGCAGTCGGCGCTCGCTGAGTTCGTTCTTCTGCAGGGTGGCGATACGACTGCCCGACCGCAGCACGGTCACTTCGTCGGAGAGCGAGAGCATCTCATCCATCCGGTGCGAGATGAAGACCACCGCCATGCCCGCTTGGACCCGGCGGCGCACCGCGGCGAAGAGCAGGTCGCGCTCTCCGATGTCGAGCGCCGCGGTCGACTCGTCGAGCACGAGAACCGACGGCTCGAGCACGAGGGCGCGGGCGATCGCGACCTGGTGCTGCTGCACCAGGGACAGATCGCCCACGCTCGCCCGCGGGTCGAACGGATGCCCGGAGAGCTCGCGGAGTGCCGCCTGGGCCGCGTCGGCCCGGGCGGCACCCTTCAGCGAGTAGCGGAACCAGCTGTCCTGCCCGAGCAGCACGTTCTCGGTGACCGTGCGGTTCGGGGCAACGAGCACCTCCTGGAAGACCGTCGCGATGCCGAGCTGCCTGGCCTTCCGCGGCGAGGCATTCACCAGCTCTCGGCCGCCCACCTGCACGCTGCCGCGACTCGGTTTCAGCACGCCCGACAGAATCTTGACGAGCGTGCTCTTACCCGACCCGTTCTCACCGAGAATCGTGTGCACCGTGCCTGCCCGCACGGTCATCGACACGTCGTTCAGGGCGACGGTCTCGCCGAAGGTGCGCCGGATGCCGCGCAGGTCGAGCCTGATGGCATCCGCATCCGCATCCGTTCCCGGTCGCCGGCCGGGTGAGGCCTCGGTGTTGGTCGCGCTCATGAACATCCCTCTCAGAGTGTGTGGTCGTTCGCGGTGGGCGTTCGGCTGCTCGCTAGCTGCAGGGGTCGGGGCTCTCCGAGTACTGGAACGGCCCGACTGCACCGGGAGTGGTGAAGTACGCGTCCATCAGGTCGCTCGGCAGCGGGTCATCCTTCACGACGGGGAAGATGGATGCCGCATCAGCGGTCATGCAGTCCTCGTAGAGCCCGGCGAGGTCGGCCTCTGTGACCTTCGGGATCGGCACCATCAGCGTGCTGAGCTTCGGCCCGTTGCCCTGGAGGATGCGCATGGCGATGTTGAACCCGGTCTGCGCGGTCCAGTTCGGGGTCAGGGCGACGCCGTCGAACTTGAACGAATCGGGGTTCGCCTTCCAGAAGCCGAGTGCGTCGCCCGTGATGGAACCGGTGATGGTGGGTGCCGCGCGGCCCGAGTCCTTGAAGGCCTGGGCGATGACGGCGGTCTCCGAGCCGGTCGACCAGACGGCGCCGATCTCTCCCGGGTTGGTGGTGATCGCGGTGAGCACGGCCTCCTTGGTGACCGACGGCGTCCAGTCGCCGTTGACCTCGGCTGCGACGGTCGTACCGTCGCTCGACCACTCTGCCTTGGCGGCGTCGTTCTGCTGCACGGCGATGGGGTTGCCCTCGATGCCCTTCACCATCAGTACGTTGTCGGAGGCATCGGCCGCGGCTTTCGCCAGGTCTGCACCAAGCACGTTGTAGTTCGAGTCGACATTCACCGCGGCATCCGTCGTCACCGAACCCGCGATCGTGACCACCGGCACGCCGGCGTCACGTGCAGCCTCGATGGCCTGGTTCAGACCGGTGGACGAACCGGCGATCGTGATGATGACCGAGCAGCCCTGCTCGACGAACTGCCGGATCTGCTGGTTCTGCCGGGCGACGTCGTTCTCGGAGACAGCCACCTCGAAACCGGAGACCAGGCCGGCCGCGGTGTACTGATCGGCCAGCCGCTTCATCTCGGAGTTGACGGCGACCCGCCAGGCGTTGCCCTGGTAGCTGTCTGAATAGCAGACCTTCCACGGCCCCTCGACCTTGGCGAACGAGCTGTACGGCGAGAGGGCGACGGTGCTGACGGCACCCTCGTACTGCGACGAGAGGTCTGCGGGCAGGCTGTCGATGATCGCCTGCGCGTCTGCTTCGACAGGGGCTGCGGTGGGGGCGGCGACGGTGCCGCCACCGTCGGCGCAGCCCGCCAGCAGCAACGTTGCTGCGACGAGCGCGAGGGGGGCGAGTGCTGTTCTGCGCATGGTGTTCTCCTTCTGTGAGGGCTGGTGCTGTCGGGGTGTTCGGACGTTCTGGTGCTGCGGTGAGTGCTGGTGCTGGTGGATCGGGCCGGTGCTACCGGTCGGTCTGGCTGGGGACGGTGCTGCTGGAAGCGGGCGCGGGCGCCTGACGGCGGGTCCAGCGCTTCGCGCCCCCCTCCATCGTCGGAACGAGATCGCCCCGTGCGACGAGGGCGTTGAGGTGCTCCCCCGCCGTCACCCGCACCTGCAGGATCAACGCGTACTCGGGCATCCGTTCCCCGAGGTGCTCGACGAGCTCCTCCATCGAGAAGCTCCCGTGCTCCGTAGCGATGTCGAGGATCGTCTCGGTGAACCGCACCCCCCAGGCCAGCGCCCGGTCGATGAAGCCGTCGACGTCGCCTCGCTCGTGGATGCCGGCGTGCGCCGTGCAGAGCAGTGCGGGCCGGAGCGACCGAATCGCCTCGAGCGAGGCGCGGTAGTCGGAGAGGGTGCGGTACATCGGAAAGTCGCGGAGGCCCGTACTGGTGTTCATGATGCCGGCGCCCTGCACGGCATCACCCGAGAATGCGCAGCCGGTCATCCGGTCGATGTAGAGGGTCTGCCCCGGGCTGTGCGCGCCGAGATGCACGGTCTCGATCTCGCGGCCGAGGCCGAAGGTCAGCACCTCGCCACCGACGAGAGGGTGATCGATGGCGACGGGCCCGCCGATCGCTTCGCGCACGACCTGCTCCGTCTCGCTGTCGGGGCGCCACCCACCCGGCGCTCCGTGCACGTAGAGGGTCTCGTAGTGACGGTGCGGGTCTTCGGCCCAGTCGGTGTCGAGGGCCCCCAGGGCGAAGCGCGCCTGCGGAGCATGCTGCTTCAGCCAGGCGTTGCCGCCGATGTGGTCGACGTGCCCATGGGTTCCCATGACGAGCTCCAGGCTCCCGAACCCGCCGTGCTGTTCGAGGAACGGCGCGATCGCCCGGGCCGGTGTCTCTGCGACACCGGAGTCGACCAGGGCCCAGGTGCGGCCGCTGCGCAGAAAGTAGACGACGTTCGGAAACCCCCAGAACGCTGCGTTGACAGCGAACACCCCGTCGGCGACCTCGCGGGAGAAGCCGAGAGGTCTGCCCGCGAATTCGTGCTCATTCGTCACAGCAATCTCCCTCACATCGTTGTGTCTCGCTTACATGCCGACCAAATTCACTTTGATAAAACGTTTGATCAGACTCAGACGGTAGCACGATCCCGCCCGAGCGCACCATGGTTGAGTGCATTCATCGGGTGAATGTGCGTGCATCTAAGATCAGGGCATGGCAACTCTGGGTGACGTCGCAGCCCTCGCGGGCGTGTCGATCTCCGCGGTCTCGCGCGTACTCAGCAACGACGCCTCCGCCCGGGTGTCGCCGGCCACGCGGGAGCGCATCACCGACGCCGCGAAGAGCCTCAACTACCGGCCGAACTTCGCCGGCCGGGCCTTGCGGTTCTCACGCTCGAACGTCATCGCCCTCATCGTGCCCGACCTGACCAACGCGGTCTTCGCCGAGCTGATGCGGGGGGTCGAGGAGGGCGCCCTCGAGCGCGGCTACGTCGTGCTGCTCGCCCGGGCGGAGGACATGCAGCCGGGCGGCGAGATGATCGACCGCCTGCTCGGCGAGGGCCGGGTCGACGGGGTGCTGCTGCAGGTCGGCGACCACGTCGCACAGGAGGCGCTCGACTCCATGCTCGAGGCCCCGAACCCCACGGTGCTGGTGAACTCCGTGCATCCGGGGTTCAGCGGGTCGGTCACGCTCGACGACGTCGCGGCCGGCCGGCTCGCCACCGAGCACCTCCTCGGCCTCGGGCACACCCGCATCGCGCTCATCAACGGGCTCGAGACCACCTACACCGCGCAGCAGCGGGCAGTCGGCTACCGTGAGGCGCTCGGCCGGGCATCCGCAGCCGCACCCGAACGCATCACGTGGCACGGCTACGAGCCACGGGCGGGGCGGATGTCGCTGACCGAACTGATGGGCGATGCGGAGCCGCCGACGGCGGTGGTGGTCGCGAACATCAACTCCGCGATCGGTGTGCTCGGCGAGGCGCGGGTGCTCGGCATCCGCGTGCCCGAGGAGCTGTCGGTGGTGGCGGTGCACGACGCGTGGACGGCCGAGAACACCTGGCCGCCGTTGACGACGGTGAAGATGCCGCTCTACGAACTCGGCCGGCACGGGGTCGACACGCTCTACGCGCGCCTGCACGGCGAGGAGATCGCCGACACGGTGGTCGCCGAACCCGCCCCCGAGCTGCGGGTGCGCGAGTCGACGGCGCCACCGGCGGCCTGACCGGCGCCTGCTCGACGCAGCCCCCTGGCGCCTCGCCCCACCGCACCTCGACGACGCTCCGCTCGCCCGGCCGCCGCCCGGGCGCAACGACATGCCACCTCGCCGCGCCTCGCGCCCGGCGAATCAACTGATGTTTCGCCAGCTGAGACCCACCATAGACCCCGATCACCCCTAGCTTCCTCAAATTGATCTGATGTATAGTCGTCAGCAGTTCAGCACTGAGAGAGGCTCCGTTTGTGAAGACACGTTCGATGGCGAATGGTGTGCAGGTCACCGAGGTGGGGTTCGGGGCCGCGCAGTTCGGCAACCTCTTCCGCGTGACGACGGGCGACGAGGCCGCGGGCGCCTTCGACGCGGCGTGGGCCGGCGGCATCCGGTACTACGACACGGCCCCGCACTACGGTGTCGGGCTCTCCGAACGGCGCCTGGGCCGAATGTTGCAGGCGAAGCCGCGCGGCAGCTTCACCCTCTCGACCAAGGTCGGCCGCCTGCTCGTCGACGACCCGTCGGGCGAGGGCCGGCTCGACGACCAGGGCTTCATCGTTCCCGCGACGACCCGCCGGCAGTGGGACTTCAGCGCCGACGGCGTGCGCCGCTCGATCGATGAGAGCCTGGGGCGGCTGGGCCTCGACCGCATCGACATCGTGTACCTGCACGACCCCGACGAGCACTTCGAGCAGGCGCTCACCGAAGCCATCCCCGCGCTCGTCGACCTGCGGGAGCAGGGGATGATCGGGGCGATCGGTGCGGGAATGAACCAGTCCCACCTGCTCACCGAGTTCGTCCGCCGCGCCGACATCGACGTGGTGATGTGCGCCGGCCGGTACACCCTGCTCGAACAGGGAGCGCTCGGCGACCTGCTGCCGCTCGCCACCGAGCGCGGTGTCGCCGTCGTCGCCGCGGGCGTCTACAACTCGGGCCTGCTCGCCGCCGACCGGCCACGCCCCGGCGCGATGTACAACTACGAACCCGCCCCACCCGAGCTCCTCGCCCGCGCGAACGCGATCGCCGACATCTGCGAGAGCCACGGCGTGAGCATGCCCGTCGCCGCGATGGCGTTCCCCCTGCTGCACCCCGCCGTCGTCAGCGTCGTGATGGGCCTCCGCACCGCCCGCCAGGCCGACGAGACGCTCGCCCGGTTCGAGACTCCGGTTCCGGATGCCCTGTGGAGCGACCTCGTCGCCGCAGGCCTTCTGGTACCCGAAGCCGCACCCCGGGCATCCGGCACCGCCGCCTGACACCTGACCCGCGACATCCGCACCGACCGAAGGATTCTCTGCCCATGACCACCATCACCGCCGTGGACACGTACGACGTACGCTTTCCGACCTCGCTGACCGCCGACGGGTCAGACGCGATGAACAAAGACGGCGACTACTCCGCCGCGTACGTCGTGATCCGCACCGACGACCCGAACCTCAGCGGCTTCGGCTTCACCTTCACGATCGGCCGCGGCAACGACATCTGCGTGATGGCCGCCGCCCAGCGGGCCCTCCCCCTGATCGGCCGGAGCGTCGAGGACATCACCGCCGACCTCGGCGGCCTCTACCGCGAACTGCAGGGCGACTCGCAGCTGCGCTGGCTGGGACCCGAGAAGGGCGTCATCCACCTTGCCCTCGCCGCCGTGATGAACGCCGTGTGGGACATGGCCGCCCGCGCCGCCGGCAAGCCGCTCTGGCGCCTGCTCGCCGACATGACCCCCGAACAGCTCGTCGAGGCCGCCGACATGCGCTACCTCTCCGACGCGCTCACGAAGACCGAGGCGATCGCCCTGCTCACCGAACTCGCCCCCACCCGCGAAGCCCGCATCGCCGAGCTCACCGCGACCGGCTACCCCTGCTACACCACGAGCGCCGGCTGGCTCGGCTACTCCGACGACAAGCTCCGCCGGCTCTGCCAGGAGGCCGTCGACTCCGGTTACAAGCACATCAAACTCAAGGTGGGCGCGAACCGCGACGACGACTACCGTCGCCTGAAGATCGCCCGCGAGGTGATCGGCCCGGACGCGAACCTGATGATCGACGCCAACCAGGTGTGGGACGTGCCGGAGGCCATCGAGTGGGTCAACTCGCTCGCCGAATTCAAACCGCTCTGGATCGAGGAGCCCACCAGCCCCGACGACATCCTCGGCCACGCCGCCGTGCGGAAGGCCGTCGCCCCGATCGGCGTCGCCACCGGCGAGCACGGGATGAACCGGGTGCTGTTCAAGCAGATGTTCCAGGCCGAGGCGATCGACTTCTGCCAGCTCGACTCCGCCCGGCTCGGCAGCGTCAACGAGATCCTCGCCGTGTACTTCATGGCGAAGAAGTTCGGAGTACCGGTCTGCCCGCACGCCGGCGGCGTCGGCCTCTGCGAACTCGTGCAGCACCTCTCGATCTTCGACTACGTCGCCGTCTCCGGCTCGCTCGAGGGCCGCGTCACCGAATACGTCGACCACCTGCACGAGCACTTCGTCGAACCCTGCATCGTCGACGACGGCGCGTACCAGCTGCCGCTCGCCCCCGGCTACAGCGCCGAGATGTTCGACGCCAGCGTCGCCGAGTTCAGCTTTCCGAACGGCAGCTACTGGGCATCCCGAGCCCGTGGTGACGCGGCGGCCCCTGCGGCCCGGGAGGTCTCGTCGGCGATCGGGTGAGTGACGATGTAGTCCTCGACCTCGAGCAGGTGCGTCGCCATGCGCAGGCGCGCCCGCTCTGAGTCGTGGGCGGCGAGCGCGGCGAGAATCGCCTGGTGCTCGCGGTGGGTGCTGCGCACCGCACCCTCGACGCTGATGGCGCGCCACATGCGGCCCCGCACGGTGCGGCTGGCGAGCGAGTCGATCAGGGCTTCGAGGGCCGGGTTGCCCGAGGCGTGCGCGATGATGCGGTGGAAGGCGATGTCCGCCTCCATGATCGTGTCGTGGTCTGCTTCGTCCGGATGATCGAGCAGCGGTTCGACGCCCGCGAGTATCGCGGCTGCGGCCGTGACCGCTGCGTCGTCGATGCGCTGGGCCGCCAGGGCAGCGGATTCCGTCTCGAGCACCCGGCGCACCGCCTGCAGGTGGGCGCTGTCGGCGGGCGTCTGCAGGTCGACGACGAACCCCATCGGCGCGAGCAGCAGCGAGGCGTCGAGCGACGTCACATAGGTGCCGTCCCCCTGCCGGGTCTCGAGCACCCCCATCAGTGCAAGGGCCCGCACACCCTCGCGGAGCGAGCTGCGCGAGACGCCGAGCCGGTCGGCCAGGTCTTTCTCGATCGGGAGGCGCGAACCCGCACCGAGCAGCCCGGTCGTGATCATCTCCTTGATGCCGTGCACGACCACATCGGTCTGCGATCGGAGCGGGGAGACGACCGCATCTGCGGTCGGCGAGGAGGGGGCGGGGGTCGACATGCGCCTACTTTACGCACGCTCGACCCGCCTTCACGAAGGTTGACCCGAATTGACCTGATGAATAGCCTGAGCCGGGGGCATGGTCGCCCCACTCCCCGAACCGAATGAGGTCAGCCCCGTGGTCATCGTCGACGCCCACCAGCACGTCTGGAACCCCTCACGAGTGCGCTACGACTGGCTCGAAGCCGGCATGCCCGAACTGAACCGCACGGTCGACTTCGCCGAGCTACGGCCCTCGCTCCGAGCGGCCGGCGTCGACGCCACCGTGCTCGTGCAGTCGGCGGACAACGACGACGACACGGAGTGGATGCTCGACGTCGCCGCCTCGAATCCTGAGGTCGCCGGCGTCGTCGCCTACGTGCCGCTCGACCGCCCTGCCGAGGCCGCCGCACGCCTCGAACAGCTGCGCGGCAACCCGCTCGTCGTGGGCGTGCGCAACCTCATCCACGACCAGCCCGATCCGGACTGGATGCTGCAGCCCACGGTCGACGAGGGCCTCGGCCTGCTCGCCGACGCGGGGCTCCCCTTCGACTACGTCGCCGTTCTGCCGCGTCACCTCGAGCATTTGCCCGGCATCGGCGAGCGGCATCCGGAGCTCACCATCGTCATCGACCACCTCGCCAAGCCGCCCATCGGGGCCAGCCATCGCGAGCCCTGGTGGAGCCTGATCGCCCGCGCCGCAGAGAACCCCCGGGTCGTCGGCAAGGTCTCGGGCCTCTACTCGGCGGTCGGCGAGCTCGGCGGGTGGGATGCCGCGGGCCTCGCTCCGTTCGTCGACCACGCGTTCGACGTGTTCGGCGCCGAGAGGCTGATGTACGGCGGCGACTGGCCGGTCTCGCTGCTCGCCGGGGGCTACGAACGCGTCTGGAACGGGCTGGCCGAGGTGTTGGCGACCGCGACCGACGAGGCCGGGCGGGCGGCGGTCTACGGGGGCACTGCCGAACGGGTCTACGGCCTGCGTCTTGAGAAATTCATCTGACCTCACCCTCGCAATTCATCAGATCTATCGCTACGATACGGGAGTACCGACTCAAGAGAGAGCCGTGCGCAAACGTTTGACTTAGCCAGAGCTAGGTATATCGTTTGATCACAGAAGTGATGAATGGCCGTAAAAGGAGTGTCAATGAAGACCACAGCACCACACTGGCTGGGCTCGAGGCGGGCCCGGGCGAGAACGCTCGCCGTCGCCGGGATCGTCATCGCATCGTTCGCCGTCACCGCCTGTTCCTCGGGTGGCTCCTCGTCGAGCGGCAACGCCCAGACCGACTCGGGAGGCGACATCACCATCTGGGTCGACCCGCCCCGCGTTCCCGCAGCGCAGGCGTTCATCGACGCGCACCCCGAGATCAAGGTCAACCTGACCCAGATCGACGGCACCGTCGGCGGCAAGACCCTGCAGCAGCAGTTCGCGCAGTTCAACCAGGCCGGCAACGGCTGGCCCGACGCCCTCTTCTTTCCCTCGAACGACGACATCGCGTGGGCCTCCGGCCCGCAGATCAACTACACGGCCGACCTCACCTCGTCGATGGCCGACACGATCAAGGGCTACGACCCGGCCGTGATCGCCCCCTGCGCGGTCGACGGCAAGATCGTCTGCCTCCGCAACGACGCTGCTCCCGACGTGTTCTGGTACAACAAGACCTTCTTCGACACCAACGGCTACACGGTGCCGACCACGTGGGAGGAGTACGCCACCCTCGCCGGCAAGATCGCCACGGAGCACCCCGGCATGGTCTCGGGCTTCACCGGCGACGCCTACGCGCCCGATCGGTACCTCTGGGCGAGCGGATGCCCGACCAACGACCGCCTCTCGGCCACCGAGGTGCACATCAACCTCGACGACCCCGCCTGCCAGCGCGCCAAGGACCTGCTGACCACCCTGTCGACCGGCAAGGCACTCTCACCGCTCGGCATCTTCGACGCGGATGCGGCCACCGTCGGCCAGAACTTCGTGATGGGCCCGGGCGCCGTCTGGTGGGGCGACTACCTCTTCAACCAGACCTGGAAGATCCCGGCCGGCACCATGACCGCTGTCGAGCCGCTGAAATGGGAGGGCGAGACCACTCCCTCCACCGGCGACGAGGGCGGCGGCCTCTGGGGCATGTCGAACCACATCACCGGCAAGGAGCTCGAGAACACCATCACGTTCATGAAGTTCGTGGCCACCGACCCGGCCTGGCAGGTCGACCTCACGACGGGTCTCCCCGGCTACGGCCCGGTGCAGGATGCCTGGATCGCCAAGCAGAAGGCGGGCAACTACTTCGCCGACAACGACACCACCTTCGCTGCCTTCAAGTCGGCGACCGGCTACGTCGTCGACAAGCACGCCTACATGCTCTACAACACGGGTGGCATCTGGACGGAGACCGTCACACCGGCCCTCGTCGCCGGTGACAGCGTGGACTCGGCGTGGAGCACGTTCGGCACCGAACTGCTGAACCAGGCGAAGACGTTCGGCTACACGGTCGTCGACACAGGCAAGTGAACTAAATGACAACTGACACTCTCGAAGCACAACGCGCTGCGAGCCGTCCGGCCGCCGCCGCCCCCACCCCGGGGCGGCGGCGCCGCCGCGCGCGCATCACGGAGGCCCGCGGCGGCTGGACCCTGCTGGCGCCCTACCTCCTTCTGCTGCTCGTGGCGGGCATCATCCCGATCCTCTACGCCCTCGCCACCAGCCTGCAGCGCTCCCCCACGCCCTTGCAGCCGCAGGCCGGTTTCGGCGGCTTCGACAGTTTCGTCACCGTCTTCAACGACTTCCGCTTCTTCGACTCGTTCTTCAACATCTTCAAGGTGATGATCGTCTGGCTGCCGATCATGCTGATCGGCATCGTCGGTCTCGCGCTGCTCGTGCACGCCAGCCGGGGCCGCTTCGGCGGCATCATGCGCTTCATCTACTACGTTCCCGGCGCCCTCGCCGGCATCGCGAACTTCGTGCTCTGGGTCTACCTGCTGAACCCGGCGCAGTCTCCGATCGGCTTCCTGCTGCAGAACGGGGGCTTCAGCACCATCAAGGGCGTCGTCTCGCTCGACAACCTGCCGTTCATCCTCGCCGGCATGCTGTTCTTCCAGGGCATCGGCACCTGGATCGTCATCGTCAACGGCGGTCTGAACGGCATCCCCGAAGAGATCTTCGAGGCGTCGAGCCTCGACGGCGCTAACGCCTGGCAGGTCGCCTGGCACGTGAAACTCCCGATGATCAGGCCGTGGATCGGGTATGCGGCGCTGATGAACCTCGCCTACGGGTTCCAGCTCTTTCTCGAGCCTTACCTTCTCGACCAGGTCGCCGGCGGCTCGTTGCCCGACCAGTACACCCCGACCCAGCTCGGGTTCGCCTTCGCGTTCTCGAACTACAACTTCCCGGCGGCCGCGGCCATGTCGATCATCCTGCTGGTCATCACGCTGTCGATCGGCCTGCTGATCGTGTTCCGCAGCGGACTCTTCGGAGAGGAAGAGAAATAATGGCCAAGGCCACCCTGGAGAACCACGCCCCCGAGGTCGTGGGCAGCAAGCAGTGGAGCGTCGGGCGCCTCGCCCGCATCGTCACCATGGTCTTCGTCGCCGCTCTGTTCGTCTTCCCCATCATCGGCTTCGTCGCGATGGCCTTCCGCAACCAGGAGGATGTCGCGGCGGGGGCCGGCGGCTTTCTCGGCCTCGGCGGCATGTCGTTCGACAACGCGGCGTTCAGCTGGTCGCAGATCATCGGCTTCGGGCCGAACGGCGGCGGGCTCTTCCTCCGCTGGATCGGCAACTCGCTCATCGTCTCGGTCGGCGGAGCGCTCATCGCGGTCGCGGCCGCGATCCCGGCCGGCTACGCGCTCGCCCGGCTGCGCTTCCGGTTCCGTCGCACCATCCTCTTCATCACCCTGCTGACGATGGTCATGCCGAACACGGTGCTGGTCATCCCGCTCTTCCTCGAAGTGAGTGCCGCGGGCGCGGTCGGGCAGCTGTGGCCGGTTATCGTGATCATGGGCTTCTTCCCGTTCGGCGTGTACCTCGCCTACATCCACTTCATGACGACCATGCCGCCCGAGCTGGTCGAGGCCGCCCGCATCGACGGGCTCAGCGAGATCGCGATCTTCTTCCAGGTCGCCACCCCGATCTCCCGGCAGGCGATCGCCCTCGTCGCGTTCTTCTCGTTCGTCGCCAACTGGACCAACTTCTTCCTGCCGCTGGCGCTGCTGACATCGAACTCGCAGAACAAGACCGTCTCGATCGGCATCCAGGAACTCATCGGCGCGAGCCCGCTGTTCAACCCGACGGTCGCGGCCGGCCTCGACGTGAAGCTCTACATGCCGCAGCTCGCCCTGGCCACGTTCCTCAGCATGCTGCCCCTGCTGGCCGTCTTCCTCGGGGCGCAGCGCTTTCTGATGAGCGGGCAGACGGTCGGCGCGGTCAAGGGTTAGCGACGAGCATCCGATGAGCTACGACCGCCAGTCCCTGCCCGAATTCTCGCCCGCCGAGGTCTACAGCCTCGCGCTGCCCGCGGCGCCCCGCCCGATCGTCACTCTCGGCGCCGGCGGCATCGTGAAGGATGCGCACCTGCCGGCGTACCGCAAGGCCGGCTACCCCGTGGTCGGCATCTACAACCGCACGGTCTCGCGCGCCCAGGCGCTGGCCGACGAGTACGGCATCCCCGGGGTGTACGGAACGGTCGAAGAGGCCGTCGCCGGTTCGCCGTCCGATGCCGTGTACGACATCGCCCTGATGCCCCCGCAGTACGCCGACGCCCTCGAAGCACTGCCCGACGGGGCGGCGGTGCTCATCCAGAAACCGCTCGGAAACCACCTGAGCGACGGCCGCGCGCTGCTCGAGATCTGTCGGCGCAAGGGCCTCGTGGCCGCCGTCAACACGCAGCTGCGGTTCGCCCCCTATGTCGCGGCCGCGCGGGCGCTGATCGCCGCCGGAGAGATCGGCGAGCTCTACGACCTCGAGATCCGCGTCTCGGTCGACACCCCGTGGCACCTCTTTCCGCACGTTCTGACGATGGACCGGCTCGAGATCACCATGCACAGCGTGCACTACATCGACCTGGTGCGCTCCTTTCTCGGCAACCCCGACTCCGTGAGCGCCGTCTCTGTGGTGCACCCCGACAAAGACCTGGCGAGCACGCGGTCGCTGATCCTGTTCCGGTACGCCGGTCGGCCGATCAGGGTCACGATCAGCACGAACCACGACCACGACTTCGGCCCCGAGCACGAAGAGAGCTTCATCAAGTGGGAGGGCACGAAGGGCGCCATCCGCGCACAGATGGGTCTGCTGCTCGACTACCCGACGGGTGGGCCGGATGCTCTGCAGATCATCCGCAGCGCCGAGAAGTCGCTCGGCTGGCGTGACGCTCCGTTCGAGGGGTCGTGGTTCCCGGATGCGTTCATCGGCTCGATGGGCGCCCTGCAGCGCTACCTCGACGGATCGGTGCCGACCCTGCCGACGAGCGTCGACGACGTGTATGACACGATGGCGGTGGTCGAAGCCGCCTACGACTCGGCCGAGAACGAAGGGGTGCGGCCCGCGTACCTCACCGACGAACCACAAGGAGCACGTACGTGAGTTTTCAACGACTCGGCGAACCCGGCGCTGAGACGCCTGCCTACCTCGTCGACGGAGAGGTGTTCGACCTCTCCGGGCTGACCGCCGACATCGATGCGGCCTTCCTCGCCGGCGGTGGCATCGCCCGCGCGCGTGCCGCCCACGCGGCCGGCTCGCTGCCCCTGCTCGACGGCGCCGACGCCCTGCGGGTCGGCCCGCCGATCGCCCGCCCCGGCAAGATCGTCTGCATCGGCCTCAACTACAGCGACCACGCGGCAGAGACCGGCGCGGCGACGCCCGCAGAGCCCGTCGTGTTCATGAAGGACCCCTCGACCATCGTCGGGGCGTTCGATCAGGTGCTCGTGCCCCGCCAGTCGGTCAAGACCGACTGGGAGGTCGAACTCGGCATCGTGATCGGCCAGAGCGCCCGGTACCTCGACTCGCCCGACGACGCCGACGCGGTGATCGCCGGTTACGTGCTCTCGCACGATGTGTCGGAGCGCGAGTTCCAGATCGAGCGCGGCGGCCAGTGGGACAAGGGCAAGAGCTGCGAGACGTTCAACCCGCTCGGCCCCGTGTTCGTGCCGGCCGATGAGATCGACGACCCGCAGAACCTCTGGCTGAAGCTCTGGGTCAACGGCGAACTGCGACAGAACGGCTCGACGTCGAACATGATCTTCGGCATCCGCCACGTCGTCTGGTACCTCAGCCAGTTCATGGTGCTGCACCCCGGCGAGCTGATCAACACCGGCACCCCCGCCGGTGTCGCGCTGGGGCTGCCCGGCAACCCGTACCTGCGGGCCGGCGATGTCGTCGAGCTCGAGATCGAAGGGCTCGGACGAGCCCGGCAGGAGTTCGTGCAGGCATGAGCGACATCTCTAAATCCGGACGCCCCTTCTCTAACCTTCCGTTCTCCGGACTCACCGCCATCGTCACGGGCGGGGCGTCGGGTATCGGCCTCGCCACCGCCACCCTGCTGGCGTCGCGCGGGGCGCAGGTCGCCGTGCTCGACCTGCGCATCGGCGGGCTCCCGGATGCCCTGCAGGGGTTCGAGTGCGACATCACCGATCGGCCCTCCGTCGTGCGGGCGGTCGACGCGGTGGCCGAACAGTTCGGCGGTGTCGACATCCTCGTCAACAACGCCGGAATCGGGTCGGTCGGCACCGTCGAGGAGAACGACGACGAGGAGTGGGCGCGCGTTCTGAACGTCAACGTGATCGGCATGGCCCGCGTCTCGGCTGCGGCGATGCCCCACCTGCGGCGCTCGTCGCACGCGGCGATCGTGAACCTCTGCTCGATCGCGGCGACCTCCGGCCTTCCCCAGCGCGCGGTCTACGGCGCGTCGAAGGCGGCGGTCTACGGCCTCACGATCGCCATGGCCACCGACCACGTTCGGGAGGGCATCCGCGTCAACTGCGTCAACCCGGGCACCGTGCACACACCGTTCGTCGACAAGAACCTCGCAAAGTTCGCCGACCCGGTCGCCGAGCTCGCCGCACTGAACGCCCGCCAGCCGACCGGCCGCATGGTCACGCCCGAGGAGGTCGCCTCGGCGATCGCCTACCTCGCGAGCCCCGACTCGGGATCGACCACCGGCACCGCGCTGGCGGTCGACGGCGGCATGCACACCCTGCGCGTGCGCGCCGAGTAGGAGGGGTCACCATGCAGCGGGTCGCCCTGCACAGCCGCATCCTGCCCGGCCACGAGGCCGACTACGAGCGCGAGCACGCCGTCATCCCGCTCGAACTCGATGCGGCCCTCCGCCGCGCCGGCGTGCACGACTGGACGATCTGGCGCGACGGCACCGACCTCTTCCACCTCGTGCTCGTCGACGACTTCGCCGCCATGCAGGCCGCGCTGCAGCACGACCCCGCCGACCAAGCGTGGCAGCCCCACATCGGCGCCTTCCTCGTCGACGGCGGCCAGGGCCTCGCCCCCATCCCAACCGTCTGGACCCTCCCCGACG
>NZ_PSTT01000006.1 GCF_002931235.1 Subtercola sp. Z020
GGTTTGGGTCCAGTCGATGGTGTCGGGCGGGGTGAGGTGTGGAGCTCCGTTACGCATGGAAAGGATCCACCTCGACTTGTGCACATGTGAGTGGTGGAAGTGGCACAGCAGCGCACCGTTGTCGATGTCGGTGACACCACCGGGGTGGATGTCTGACAGCCATCCGTCGACGTGGTGGGATTCGCACCAGGAGGGTGGGGCATCGCAGCCTGGCCAGATGCATCCGCCGTCTCGGGCGGCGAGGGCACGGTTCTGCGCGGCGGTGAACAGCCGCTTCGTTTTACCGTGCTGGAGGATCTGGCCGTGCTGGCCGAAGAGGGTGGTGATGGTGTCGGCGTGACAGAGCAGCGTCTCGATGGTGGTGTGTGGGACGGGTTCGGTGAGTCCGTCGACCCAGCCGACACCACGCCCGGCGACGATGTCGTCGAGGGCTGCGTGCACGTTCACTGTGGGTGCTGCACCGTTGATGCGTGGCAGCGCGGGTAGCCCAGCAGCCATAGCAACGAGTTGAACGAGCGCGTCCGCGGTCTTCTGGCCGCGGGTGCGGGTGTCTTCGAACACCGGGTCAGGTGCGGTGTCCGGGTCGGGTGCGGTGGCGAAGTCGGGCGCGGTGAGGTGGCCGGTCGTGGTGGCGGCGCGGGAAGAGGCGGAGTCGCCGGGTGACGCGGCGGGGCTCCCGGGTGACAGAGTCGGGTCGCCAGACGTCGGGGCGGAGTCGCCGGGTGGTGGAGTGGGGTCACCTGCCGGTGGAGTGGGGTCGCCGGCTGGTGGGGTGGGGTCGGTGAAAGCGACGACGCGGGGGCTCGTGAACGGCTCGAGGGCCGCCTTCAGGATCGCCGCCGACGACGGCGGGAGACAACCGGTGAGCTTCGTCATGCCCGAGCGGTGCGGAGAAAGAGTGAGGTAGCGGCGGTCGTGGAGGTCGGCCTCGCGCGGTTCCGCGCCGTCGGGGTCGAGGTGCTCACGGGCACGAAGCGCCAACGCATCGACGTCGTCCGCCGTGTACCCGAGACCGCCGATCGTCTGTTGCGCAAGCGACACCAGTTCGCCCTCGGCCTCCTCGAGAGCCTCGGTGAAACCCGTGCGGGTCGCGACATCGTGCAGGCGCTTCGTGATCGCTGCCGCCGCATCGACACCGATCGCACCGGTAGCGAGAGCATCCGCCACACGAGGGAACCGCGGCGGATTCGGCAGACCCGTCACCGAGAACGTCGTGTGCACCTGGGCTGCCAGACGCACACGCGATGCGGCCGTCGACACCGACACGCCCGTCACCGCCGCCAAGAACTTCGCCGGAGTCGCGAAGTTCTGCGACCGCGACAAACCCTCGTCGCCGTACGCGGCATCCGACCTGGCCGCCACCTCCCCAGCCATGGCAATACGCAACCCGTCGACGAGACGACCGACCGACTCGAGCTCCGCGAGAGCCGCCACCAACTCATCGTCGGCAAGCCCACCGGGCGCGGCAGCCAACCCGCCAACACCCCCGGCATCGCTCAAGCACTGCCGGGCATCCAGAAGCCCAGCGAGCAGAGAAGCGGCTGAAGTGGTCATGGCACAACCCAACCACCAACCACTGACATTGGCTCAACTTCGATGCGAGCCGGTAGCGTGAGGGCATGACGCAGCGCACGATCATCCGGAATGCCCACGTTGTGACCGTCGACGCGGCTGACCGGGAGCACAGCGACGGGTACGTGGTGATCGATGACGCGGTGATCGTGGCGGTGGGTGGCGGTCCGGTGCCGAACGAGTGGACCGATGAGCGCACGCGCGGTGCCGGTGGCGGCGGCCTCAACGGCGACAGCGCCCGTGCCAGCAGCAGCAGCAACAACAACAACAACGAAACCACCGTGATCGACGCGCGCGGGCACCTCGTCACGCCCGGCCTCATCAACACCCACCACCACCTCTACCAGTGGCTGACCAGGGGTTACGCGCAGGACGCGATCCTCTTCGACTGGCTGACGGCCCTCTACCCTCTGTGGTCGCGCATCGACGCCGAGCTCGTCGAAGCGGGGGCACTGGGCGCCATGGCGGTGGCGGCGCGCTCCGGGTGCTCGACCGTCGGCGACCACCACTATGTGTTCCCGAGCGGCGCGGGCGACATTCTCGGCGGCATCGTGAATGCCGCGCGCACATTGGGCGTGCGGCTGCACGCGACGCGCGGGTCGATGGATCTCGGGCAGAGCCGCGGCGGCCTCCCGCCCGACTTCGCGGTCGAGACGATCGATGCGATCCTGGCGGCGAGCGACCTGGCGATCGACAGGTATCACAACCCGAATGCTGGCGCGATGACGCAGGTGGCGCTCGCGCCCTGCTCCCCGTTCTCGGTGACCGCCGACCTGCTCAGGGAGTCCGCCGCGCTCGGCCGGGCGCGCGGGGTGCGGTTGCACACGCACGGCTCGGAGACGGTGGAGGAAGACGCCTTCTGCCTGGAGAAGTTCGGCAGGACGCCGACGCAGTACCTCGAAGACCTCGGCTGGCTCGGCGACGACGTGTGGATGGCGCACTGCGTGCACCTCGACGCGCACGCGATCGGCCGATTCGCGGCGACGGGTACCAGCGTCGCCCACTGCCCGTCGTCGAACGCGCGGCTTGCAGCGGGCATCGCGCCCGTGCCGGCGATGCTCGACGCGGGCGTGACGGTCGGCCTTGGCGTCGACGGGGCCGCGTCGAACGAGTCGGGCCAGCTCGGTTCCGAGATCCGCATGGCGGTTCTGATGAACCGGCTGGGGGCGGGCGCCGGCCGGATGACCGGTCGAACGGCGCTGCGTATGGCGACGATGGGCGGGGCGAAGACCCTCGGTCGCGGCGCCGAGATCGGCTCGCTCGAGGTCGGCAAGCTGGCGGATGTCGCGGTGTGGAAGGTCGACGGGGTCGAACACGCCGGCATCCTCGACCCCGTCGCGGCGCTCACGCTCGGCGCGCAGCCTCCGCTCGCGCTGCTGCTGGTGAACGGCGAGGCGGTGGTGCGTGACGGGGAGTTGACGCGGGTCGATGAGCGGGATGTCGCGCACGCGGTGGCACGGGCATCCGGAGCCCTGCGACTGCGCTAGCACGCCGGCCCGCCGAGCGGGCAGGCGTGCGGCGTGTGCGGCCAGGCGTGCGGCGGGCGGGCGCGCGGCGGACAGGCCAGCACCCGGGCAAACCATCACCCCGGCCCGCCCGCCGCACCCGGCGGCTACCGCCCGAGCGACCGCCCGGCCGAGCCGAGCTGCTCCGCAGCCTCGACGACGCGCGCCGCCATCGCCGTCTCGGCGGGCTTGCCCCACGAGCGCGGGTCGTACGCCTTCTTGTTGCCGAACCGACCGTCGATCTTCAGCACCTGGTCGTACTTCGAGATCATGTGACCCGCGATCGAGCGGGTGAACGCGTACTGCGTGTCGGTGTCGATGTTCATCTTCACGACGCCGTTCGCGACGGCGGCCGAGATGTCGGCTGCGCTCGACCCGGATCCCCCGTGGAAGACGAGGTCGAAGGGCTTGTCGCGGCCGACCTCGGCACCGATCACGCTCTGGATCTCGCCGAGGATCTCGGGGCGCAGGTTCACAGCGGCCGGGTTGTACACGCCGTGCACGTTGCCGAAGGTGAGGGCGGTCAGGTACCGGCCGTTCTCCCCCGAGCCGAGGGCCGCGACGGTGGCTCGGGCATCCTCGACCGTCGAGTAGAGCTTGTCGTCGATCTCGTTCTCGATGCCGTCTTCCTCGCCACCGACGACGCCCACCTCGATCTCGAGCAGGGTGTCGGCCTCGACCGACTCGTCGAGCAGGCGCTTCGCGATCTCGAGGTTCTCGTCGAGCGTGACGGCCGATCCGTCCCACATGTGCGACTGGTAGAGGGGGTCGAGCCCGCGCGCGCGGCGTTCGATGGAGTCGCGGATGAGCGGACGCACCCAGTCGTCGAGGTTCTCGACGGGGCAGTGGTCGGTGTGCAACGCCACGGTGACGCCGTACTGCGCCGCCACCTCGTGGGCGTAGAGCGCCAGCGCCTTGGATCCGATGGCGCGGTTCTGCACGTGGCTGCCCGAGAGGTAGAGCGCGGTGCCGAGGGAGACCTGGATGATGCCGTCGCTCTCCGCGTCGGCGAAGCCCTGCAGGGCCGCGTTCAGGGTCTGCGAGCTGGTCACGTTGATGGAGGGGTAGGCGAACCCGCTCTGCTTCGCGTGGTCGAGCATGGCCCGGTAGGCGTCGGGGGTGGCAGGCGGGTGGATGTCGCGGGCTCGGGCCGAGCGTCAGCCGAGCCCGCAGCCGCAGGAGTTGCGGTGCTGGAACGTAGTGGCGATCTTCACGCGCTGCGAGGGCGAGTCGTCTCCGTCGATGCGCCGGAGCAGCAGGTCGACGGCCGTCGTTCCCATCAGCTCGACGTCTTGGGCGATCGAGGTCAGACGGGGCTCGATGAGCTCCGACCAGTCGAAGTGGTCGTACGACACGAACGCGACGTCGGTCGGGATGGTCAGCCTGAGGTCCCTGAGCGCCTCGAGCGCGCCGATCGTCATCGAGTTGTTGAGGGCGACGAGCGCGGTCGGATGATCGGGCTGGGAGAACAGGCGTTTCACCTCGCGCTCGGCGTCATCCCTGTGGCCCTCACCGTTCAGCACCAGGGCGGGGTCGAACGGGATGCCGTTGGCCGCGAGTGCGTCGAGGTAACCCTGGAACCGCTCGGGTGACGACCCGATGCCCATCAGCCCGCGCAGCACCGCGACCCGCCTGTGGCCGAGCTCGATGAGGTGGTTGGTCAGCAGGAACGCCGAGTCGGTGTTCTCGGGGGTGATCTGGTCGCAGTCGAAGTCGAGGTTGCGGTCGATGAGCACAAAGGGTGTGCGCGTTGCGACGATCTGCGGGATGGTCGTGTGCTCGGAGTCGATCGCCGGCGTCACGAAGATTCCGTCGACGCGCCGGCTCAGCAGAGCGTCGATGATGCGGCGCTCCGTCGGCCCGTGGTCGTTGGAGTCGCCCACGATCAGCATGTAGCCCGCGTCGGAGAGTCTCTTCTCCATCGCGTTGACGATCGCCCCGAAGTACGGCGTCTGCAGGGCCGACGTGGCCAGCCCGACGGTGAAGGTCTTGCCGGCGGCCAGCGCCCGGGCGTTCAGATTGTTGCGGTAGCCGAGCTCCCGAACCGCAGCCTCGACCCGGGCACGGGTGGCCGCACTGACATGCCGGGTGTCGTTCAGAACGTGCGAGACCGTCGAGCCGGATACCCCGGCATGACGGGCGACATCGTCCATCGTTGACACTGTTCACGCTCCGTTGGGTTCCGCGGCGGGTGCGCGGCTGGGCCCAATCTAGTAAACATCACAATTTGATACAAGCGCTTGCGCAAGCGCTTGTCTTGCTCGTATGGTGATGCGACGGGCAGAGGCGCCCGACAATCACAGGCCAAAGGAGTCCCCAGATGTTCAATCGCAACAAAGCCCGATCGCTTCGCATCGGAGCTGTGCTGCTCGCAGGTTCCGTCGCTTTCACCCTCGCAGGGTGCTCGGGGTCGTCGTCGGGCGGTTCGTCGGGTGGCTCGGGCGGCAACGTCAAGGTCGGCCTGATCACCAAGACCGACTCGAACCCGTACTTCGTCAAGCTGCGCGAGGCCGCGCAGGCCGAGGCAGACAAGAAGGGCGCCACGCTCGTCGCTCTCGCCGGTGCGTTCGACGGTGACAACGAGGGCCAGGTGGCCGCCATCGAGAACCTCGTCAGCCAGGGCGTCAAGGGCATTCTGATCACGCCCAACTCCTCCTCCGGCATCCTCACCGCCATCAAGTCGGCGCGCGACGCCGGCGTCGTCGTGATCGCACTCGACACGGCCACCGACCCCGAAGACGCCGTGGACGCGACCTATGCGACCGACAACAAGGCCGCGGGCGTCACGCAGGGCAAGTGGGTCAAGGCGACCCTCGGCTCGACCGCCCCCGCGCTCGTCATGCTCGACGGAACCCCCGGCGGCACCGTCGACACATTCCGCCACGACGGCTTCCTCGAAGGCTTCGGCACGACAGAGGGCTCCTCGGAGATCGTCGGCCAGGAGAACACGAACGGCGACCAGACCAAGGCCCAGACGGCCATGGAGAACCTGCTGCAGCGCGCACCCGGCGTGAACGCCCTCTACACGATCAACGAGCCCGCCGCAGCCGGCGCCTACGAGGCCATCAAGGCCGCGGGCAAGACCGACCAGGTGACGATCGGCTCGATCGACGGCAGCTGCACCGGTGTTGCGAACGTGAAGTCCGGCATCATCGGCGCGACCGTCATGCAGTTCCCGGCCAAGATGGCCGAACAGGGCGTCGACGCCGTCGTCACCTACGCCGCAGACGGCACCAAGCCCTCCGGCTTCAACGACACCGGTTCGCAGCTGATCACCGACAAGCCGGTCACGGGTCTCGACTCGAAGGACACCACCTGGGGCGCGGAGAACTGCTGGGGCTAGTCCGCAGGTAGTCCGCTTTTCCACAAACTGTCGGTTCGACCCGGGGCGGGTGAACATCCACCCGCCCCGGCTGCGCACGGAGGTGCATCCATGACTTCAACAACAGCTGGGTTGACCGGCCGGGATCTCTCCCGCGCCCGCGTCTCCCGAATTCTCCGCGAGCCACTCCTCGGCCCGCTCGCCGCCCTCATCGTGGCGATCATCATCTTCAGCGTCATCTCGCAGACCTTCCTGAACCCCTACAACCTCTCGCTGATCCTCCAGCAGTCGGTCGTGGTCGGTATTCTCGCGGTCGGCCAGACGCTCATCATTCTCACCTCGGGCATCGACCTGTCGATCGGCTCCGTCGCCGTGCTCGGCACGATCGTGATGGCCCAGGTCAGCGGCGGGGGCAACCCGATCCTGGCCCTCGGCGCGACCTTCGTGGTCTGTGTCGTGCTGGGCGCCGTGAACGGCGGGCTCGTCACGCTGCTGCGGTTGCCACCGTTCATCGTCACGCTCGGTACGTTCACGGCCATCCAGGCCGCCACCCGGCTGCTCGCCGGTTCGCAGACCTACCAGGTTCCGGATGGCGTGCTCACGTTCCTCGGAACCTCGTTCCGCATCGGCACCTTCGCCACGACCTACGGCGTCGTCGCGATGCTGTTCGTCTACCTCATCGTCTGGTACGCCCTCTCGCAGACCGCCTGGGGCAAGCACGTCTACGCCGTCGGTGGCAACGTCACGGCGTCGAAGCTCTCGGGCATCAAGTCGAACCGCACGCTGTTCTCCGTCTACCTCGTGACCGGCGTCATCGCCGCGATCGCCGCCTGGGCGGCTCTCGGGCGCATCCCGAACGCCGACCCCAACGCCTACCAGAACGCGAACCTCGAGACGATCACCGCCGTGGTGATCGGCGGTACCAGCCTCTTCGGTGGCCGGGGAAGCGTCATCGGTACCCTCATCGGTACCCTCATCGTCGGGGTTCTGCGCAACGGTCTCACCCAGGCCGGTGTCGACAGTCTCTACCAGAACATCGCTACCGGAATCCTGGTCATCGTGGCCGTGACGGTCGACCAGTTCGCTCGGAGGAGATCAGCATGACAACCACAACAGCGACACCCGTTCTGCAGGCCCGGGGCCTGGTCAAGAAATACGGCAACGTCACGGCGATCAACGGCGCCGACTTCGACCTCTACCCGGGCGAAGTGCTCGCGGTGGTCGGTGACAACGGCGCCGGCAAGTCGAGCCTCATCAAGGCGCTGGCCGGGGCCCTCATCCCCGACCAGGGCGAGATTCTGATGAACGGCGAGAAGATGAACTTCCGGAACACCCGGGATGCTCGTGCCGCCGGGATCGAGACCGTCTACCAGGACCTCGCCGTGATCCCCGCGCTCGACATCGCCACCAACGTCTTCCTGGGGCGCGAAGTTCGACGCAAGGGCATCATGGGCAGCGTCTTCCGCCGCCTCGACATGCCCCGCATGCGCAGCGAGGCCTCCGGGCACCTCGCCGACCTGAAGATCGGCATCAAGTCGGTCAACCAGGCCGTCGAGACGCTCTCGGGCGGCCAGCGCCAGGGCGTGGCCGTGGTGCGCGCTGCGGCGTTCGGTCGCGGCGTCATCATCATGGACGAGCCGACCGCTGCCCTCGGGGTGAAGGAGTCGGGGCAGGTCATCGACCTGATCCGCTCGATCCGCGACCGCGGCATCCCCGTCGTGCTCATCAGCCACGACATGCCCCACGTGTTCGAGGTCTCCGACCGCATCCACGTGCACCGTCTCGGCCAGCGCGCCGGGGTCATCGATCCCCGCGAGCGTTCCATGTCGGAGGTCGTGGCGCTGATGACCGGCGCCGAGCGCCCCTCCGAGGCGGAACAAGCCGGCGGTGTTCGCTGACCGAACGCCCCACGGCGTCTTCGTCGGGCTCGCAACGCTCGATGTCGTGCACCGTGTGGCCGCGAACCCCGGTTCGAACCAGAAGATCACGGCCACATCCCAGTCCGTGGCCGCCGGAGGTCCCGCAGCGAACGCTGCGGTGACCTTCGCCGGCCTCGGCGGGCGGGCCACGCTGGTCACCGCGCTCGGCGACGACCCGGTGGCCGACCTGATCCGCACCGACCTCGCCACCTACCGCGTGCAGGTGGTCGACATCGATCCGCACCGTCGCACGCCCGCTCCGGTCTCGGCCGTCGCCGTCACGGAGTCGACGGGTGATCGCACGGTCGTCTCGATCGACGCCGTGGGCGACGAGGTCGCTCCGCCCTCCCCCGCCGCTCTCGCGGAGGTGCTGCAGGGCGCCGACGTGGTGCTGATCGACGGGCACCACCCGCGGCTCGCCGTGGCTTCGGCCGAGGCGGCCCAGGCCGCCGGCATCCCGGTCGTCGTCGACGCCGGGCGGTGGAAGCCCGTGATGGCCGACCTCATCCCGTTCACCTCGGCGATGATCTGTTCGAACGACTTCCGCACGCCGTCTGCCGGGGATTCGGATGCCACGGCAGCCGCCCTCGTCGACGCCGGGGTCGAGACCGTTGCCACAACCCACGGCGACGGTGACGTGCTGTGGTGGACGGGCGGCGAGCTCGGTGCCGTGCCGGTGCCGCGCATCCGAGCCGTCGACACGCTCGGTGCCGGAGACGTGTTCCACGGCGCATACGCTTACTTCCAGTGCGATCCGGCCTCCTCCCTGGCGACCCGTCTCGGGGAGGCGGCCCGCATCGCTGCCCTCCGGTGCTCCATCGCCGGCCCGCGGGCCTGGCTCGCCGAGCTGCCGCGCCGGAGCGCTGACGCACCGCCCCTCCCTAACTTCGAGAGAGACCCCCGATGACCGAACTGCACGCCGAGGAACTCCGCCTCGAAGACCTTCTCAGCCAGGCCAGGGATCTCGCCTCGACCGGTCGACGCCACGTGCTCGGCTTCACCGGCGCCCCCGGGGCCGGCAAATCGACCGTCGCCGAGCAGGTCGTCGAGGCCCTCGGGCCCGAGCTCGCCGTTCTCGTGCCGATGGACGGCTTCCACCTCGCCAACGAGGTGCTGCTCGCCCTCGGCCGGCGCGACCGCAAGGGCGCCCACGACACCTTCGATGCCGCAGGCTACGCCGCGCTGATGCAGCGCATCCGGGCGCAGGAGACGACGACGCTCACGGGAGACGACGCGATCGTCTACGCCCCACGTTTCGCCCGCGAGCTCGAGGAGCCGATCGGGTCGTCGCTGCCCATCCGGCCCGAGACCCCGCTGATCGTCACCGAGGGCAACTACCTGCTGCTCGAGACCGGCTCGTGGCCGGCCGCGCGGGCCGTCATCGACCAGGTGTGGTTCCTCGCCCCGCACGAGAAGGTGCGCCACGAACGGTTGGTGCGGCGCCACGAGGCCTACGGCAAGAGCCACGACGAGGCAGAGCTCTGGGCGCTCGGCAGCGACCAGCGGAACGCCGAACTGATCGAGTCGACGGCCGGCCGCGCCGACCGGGTGCTGAGGCTGCTGTGAGCGCTCCGGTTCTGCCCACCGGGCGCCAGTACGAGATCAGCGCCCAGACCTCCTTCGGTCACGCCGTCGTCACCATCACCGAAGTCGCGGCATCCCTTCGCGCCTTCACCGTCGACGGGGTCGACATCGTGCAGCGCTATCCCCGGGACGCACCGCCCTCCCGTGGCGCCGGCATCATCATGTCGCCCTGGCCGAACCGCGTCGACGGGGGCCGGTGGGTCTACGAGGGCGAACAGCATCAGCTCGACATCACCGACACCGAGTTCGAAAACGCCTCGCACGGCCTGCTGAAGAACACGGCGTACCGGATGCTCGACCGCAGCGATTCGTCGATCACGCTCGGCGCGACGATCTTCGCCCACCCCGGCTACCCCTTCGTCGTCGACACGACCGTGACGTACGCCCTCGGCGACGGCGGACTCGAGGTGAGCCACACCTTCACCAACACCGGCGGCCTGCGGGCGCCGGTCGCGGTCGGTTCGCACGCCTACTTCAAACTCGGCGACGTGCCCGTGCACTCGCTCGTGCTGAGCTGCGCGGCCGAGACCGTGTACGAGAACGATGCCCGCAAGCTGCCGGTCGGCACGGTACCCGTCTCGGGCGCCTTCGACCTGCGGAGCGGGCTGCCGGTCGGCGAGGTGGAGCTCGACGACTGCTTCACCGACCTCGACCGGGCAACGCCCGACGGTCGCTGGTACGCCACGCTGACGGCTCCGGATGCCCGTTCCGTCAGCGTCTGGGGCGACGAGGCCTTCGGGCACATCGTGATCTGCACGACCGACGTCTTTCTCGATGAGAACCGCGAGCTGGTCGACGCGATCGCCCTCGAGCCGCAGACGGCAGCGGTCAATGCGCTGAACACCGGCATCGGCCTGACCTGGCTGCAGCCCGGCGAGAGCTGGAGTGCCACGTGGGGCGTCACCGCGTCGCTGTGACGCCCCACCTGGCCGGCTCAGGCGTTCTACGACGCCGCAGCGGTCTCGGTTGCTTCGCGTGCCGCAGCGACGACCCGCTCCACGGTCATGCCGCGCGCGACCAGTGCCTCGTCGCCCGGCGCCGAGAGCCCGAAGACGTCGATGCCCACGATGCGCCCGCCGGGGCCGGCGATGTCGTGCCAGCCGAAGCTCGCGGCTGCCTCGACGACGACCCGCGCGGTGAGGGCGGCGGGGAGCACGGACTCGCGGTACTCCGGGCCCTGCGCCTCGAACCATTCACGGCAGGGCATCGAGACGACCCGAACGGAGGTCTGCTCCGGGTCGAGCTCTGCCGCGGCGGCCAGTGCCAGGGCGACCTCACTGCCGGTCGCGATGAGGAGGGTTCGGGCATCCGGAACCTCACGAACGACATACGCCCCACGGCTGACGCCGTCGAGCACGTTGGCCCACGGGGTGTCGGCGGTGGCGATGGGCTGGCGGCCGAGCACGATGCCGGCGGGGCCGCGGTTCTGCAGCACGGTGAGCCAGCTCGCCGCGGTCTCGGCGGCGTCTGCCGGGCGCACCACGGCGAAGTCGGGCATCGCCCGCAGGCTCGCGAGGTGCTCGATCGGCTGGTGGGTGGGGCCGTCGCTGCCGAGCGCGACGGAATCGTGCGACCAGAGGTAGATGACGGGCAGCTTCATCAGGGCCGCCAGGCGCACCGTCTGGCGGTGGTAGTCGCTGAAGACGAGGAACGTGCCCGCGAAGAACCGCGATCCGTCGACCAGCGAGATGCCGTTCATGGCGGCGCCCATCGCGTGCTCGCGCACGCCCCAGTGAACGTTCCGGCCGGCGCGACCCGAGCTCTCGGTCTCTTCGGGGAGGAACGAGCGCCCGCCCTCGATCGTCGTGCGGTTCGGCTCGGCGAGGTCGGCCGAGCCGCCCCACAACTCGGGCAGCACCTTGGCGAGCTCCTGGATGACGAGGCCCGAGGCGGCGCGGGTGGCCATCGTCTCGCCCGGCTCGAAGACGGGCAGGGCGTCGGCGAGCCCGTCGGGCAGGGCGCCGGAGCGCACCCGCGCCCAGTCGGCAGCCCGCTCGGGGTTCGTGCTGGTGTAGGCGTCGAGGCGGCTGTTCCAGTCGGCCACGAGTTCCTCGCCGCGCGCCTGGGCGCCGCGGGTGAACTGCAGCACCTCGTCGTCGACCTCGAACGGGGCGGCCGTCGAGCCGAGCACGGCGCGGGTGGCCTCCGCCTCGACCTCGCCGAGAGGCGAACCGTGCGCGGCAGAGGTGTTGCGGGCGTGCGGCGCCGGCCACGCGATCACGGACTTCAGGATGATCAGACTGGGCTCTCCGCGATGCGCGGCGGCCGCAGCGAGCTCGGTGTCGAGGCGGGCGGTGTCGACCTCGCCCGACTCGGCGAGCGGCACGGTGACGACGTTCCAGCCCTGGGCGCGGAAGCGGGCGGCCGTGTCCTCGCTGGTCACCAGCGTCGCGTTGCCCTCGATCTGCACATCGTTGTCGTCGAAGATCACCACGAGGTTGTCGAGGCGGTGACGCCCGGCCAGCGCACCCGCCTCGTAGGAGATGCCCTCCTGCATGTCGCCGTCGGAGCAGAGCACCCAGATGGTGCGGTCGAAGATCGAGTCGGTGCTCTCGACGGCGCGAGGCGCGGCGTCGCTCGACTCCTCGGTCTCGGCCTCGAGGCGTTCGGCGGCCAGGCTGCGCGCGTCGGCGGCCGGCTCGTAGAGCGCCTTCTCGTGCTTCATGGCCATCGCCATGCCGACAGCGGTGGCGAAGCCCTGGCCGAGCGGTCCTGTCGTCGTCTCGACACCAGCCGTGTGACGGTACTCCGGATGCCCCGGCAGCAGCGATTCGTGAGCCCGGAACGACCTGAGATCGTCGATGTCGAGGCCGTAGCCGGTGAGGAAGAGCTGCGTGTAGAGCAGGATGCTCGCGTGCCCGCAGGAGAGCACGAAACGGTCGCGGCCCACCCAGTCGGGCTGGGTCGGCGAGTGCCGCAGGTGCTTCTGGAAGATGAGGTGCGCGACGGGGGCGAGCGCGATGGCGGTGCCGGGGTGGCCCGAGCCGGCACGCTCGACGGAATCCATGGCGAGCAGGCGGGCCGTGGTGATGGCGCGATGGTCGAGGTCGGTGAGGCTGTGGGCTGTGGTGCTGTCGTCTGTCGTGTGCTGGTCTGTCACGGTGTCTCCGCTTCGTCGGGGATGGTTTCTTCGACGCTACGGAGCCCGGCCGGTCGTCATAGTCGAATGAGACGAGTGCGGCCGTGACCGGGGCGAACGCTGCGAAGTACGTCGCCGTGCGCGAGCAACTGCGCGCGCGGGTCGACACCCTGCCGGCGGGGTCGGTGCTCCCGGCCGAACCGGCGCTCTGCGCGGAGTACGGGGTCAGCCGCATCACCCTGCGGCATGCGGTCGACGACCTGGTCTTCGAGCGGTACCTCTCCCGCCGGCACGGCCTGGGCACGTTCGTGCTCGCGTCGCAGCAGCGCAACCGCTACCGGGAACGGTTCGCCGACGTCATCTCCGGGTTCTACGCGCGGCAGACGGCCGAAGGGAACACGGTCACGACCCGCGTTCTCGAGCAGCGCCTGCTCCCGGTCGAAGCATCCCTCGCCGACGAGGCCGCTGCCGCCGCGCTGCGGCTGTCGCCGGGCGATGCTGTTCTGCTGCTCGCCCGGCTGCGGTTCGTGAACGGTACGCTCCACCACGTGGTCGAAACAGTCATCCCCGCGAAACGCTTCGCCCGGGCATCCGGCCACGACTTCGGCGAGGGCTCCCTCTACGGCCACCTCGTCGACGACTACGGCGTGGCCCTCGGGCGGAACGACCTCGTCGTCTCTGTGCAGCCGGCTCCGCCGCATGTCGCGGAGGTGCTCGGGGTCGTCATCGGCGAGAAGCTGCTGCGGGTCGTGTCGACGATGTTCGACAGCGACGACACGGCGGTGGCGCACGGGGTGACGCACTTCACGCCGGCGAACGGTGCCGTGTCGTTCGGGCTGCGCCCGTGAGCGGGGGCCGGGGTGCCGCCGGTGGCGGTCGCGGTGGTGGCGACGCCGATGCAGCTCAGGGCGGCCCCGGGGGCCGGGGTCGTGACGGCCGCGATGCTCCTCGCGGGGCCGGGGGCCGCATCCCGCGCACCGCCTGGCCACGGCTGGCCGTGCTGACGGCCGCCACGTTCGCCGCCATCACCACCGAGATCATGCCCGTCGGGCTGCTGCGACCGATGAGCGAGTCGTTCGGCGTCGACGAGGCGACGGTCGGGCTGCTGGTGTCGGTGTACGCGCTGGCCGTCACCGTGCTGGCCCTTCCGGTGACGCTCGCGACGACCCGGATGCCGCGAAAGCGCCTGCTCGTCGGCACCCTCGTCGCGTACGCAGCCAGCAACCTCGTGATCGCGCTCGCGCCCACGTTCGCGCTCGCCGCCGTCGGACGCGGGATCGGCGGCCTCGCCCACGCCGTCTTCTTCTCGGTGGTGACGTCGTACGCCTCGGAGCTGGTTCCGCACCACCTCGTCGGCAGGGCGCTGGCGATCGTCTACGCCGGAACCGCGGTCGGCAGCATCCTGGGCCTGCCCCTCGCCACCACGATCGGTACGACCTTCGGCTGGCCCGTCGCGTTCCTGGCGGTCGCGGGGGTGACCGTGCTGCTCGCCGCACTGGCCCTCGCGCTGCCGTCGGTGGCCGGGTCTCCGGCGCAGGTGGGCATCTCGCTTCGCACCTGGTGGCGGCGCGGGCTGATGACCGTGGCGTCGGCGAACGGGATGCTCTACCTCGGGCACTTCGCGCTCTACACGTTCATCACGCCGCTGCTGCTCACGGTGGGAGTGTCGCTCGGCGCGGTGGGGCCTGCCCTGCTGCTGTTCGGGGTCGCCGGCATCGTCGGACTCTGGATCTCGGGCGCCTTCGTCGACAGGCGCCCGCGCAGGCTCATGCTGGCGCTCACCGCTCTGCTGCTGCTCGCGCTGGTGGCCCTCGCCGTTCTCGTGCCGAGCGGATCGCTGGTGGGCGTTCTGGTGGCGTGCTGCGTCTGGACGCTCACCCTCGGAGCGCTGCCGTCCCTGTTCATGACGGCGGCCGTTCGCACCGGGGGCGCGCCACCCGACATCGTCGGCGCCCTCATCAACATGTTCTCGAACATCGGCATCTCGGCCGGCGCTGCGGTCGGCGGCCTGGTGTTCACCGCCGCCGGCATCGGCGCGCTGCCGGTCTTCGCACTGGTGCTTGTGGCCGCGAGCCTCGCGCTGATGCTGGTCGCCCGCCGCCGCGCGTTCCCGCCCGGCGCCCCGCGCCCGCCCGCTGCGCTGTAACAGGAGGTCCCCCGGAGGCCCCGCCGCCGTAACCGCCACGGGTCCCCCGGGCGTCGCGGGTTGACCCCGGGCGTCGGGCCTCGGCACGCTGGGGCTGCGAGCGCCGGGGGTTCTGGGTTCTCGCTGCGCGATCAGGTGCGGTCGAGTACCGCCCAACCGTGCGGGGGGACCGCCGCCCGAGTGCCGCTGAGGGTGGCGTGGCCCGCCACGAGGGTGTGCTCGACGGGAAGCTCCTGCCCCGCCTCCGCGTCGGCCAGGTTCAGCAGCACGACGAGACGGCCGCCACCTGCGGAGTGGTCGCCTGAACCCGCGCCGCCGTCGGCGCCCGATCCGCCCGGGGCCTGCTGCGCGGCATCCTGGGCGGCGAACACTTCGTAGGCGAAGAACTCGTTCGTGAGGGTGAGGTTGCGGGTGCGGGCGGAGTGCAGCCACGGGTGCCTGCGG
Source organism: Subtercola sp. Z020 (assembly GCF_002931235.1). Taxonomy (GTDB): domain Bacteria; phylum Actinomycetota; class Actinomycetes; order Actinomycetales; family Microbacteriaceae; genus Subtercola. Next base: position 15,572 of record NZ_PSTT01000006.1, read on the forward strand.
CGAAGCCCGATGAGCTCCTGGTGCAGGTGGTAGGTGGCCCACCCCTCGGCGGGCAGATCTGCCGGGCCACCGACGGGGAACTCGGGACGCACCGCGTCGTCGCCACCCTCGCGCTCCTCCTTGGCGGCGCGCATCCCCTGCTCGTCTCCGTAGTAGAGCGTCGGGGTGCCACCCGTCGTCAGCAGTGCGACGAGCGCGTGGGCGCGGTGGCGCTCGTCGGCGATCGCCGTGGCGAGCCGCGTCACGTCGTGGTTGCCGACGAAGGTCACGGGAGCGAAGTGCTCGAGAAAATCGTTGTGCCGTTCGAGGGCGGCCGACAGCTCCCAGAAGTTCGCATCGGAGATCGAGCTCCAGAGCGCCTTCCACAGCTCGTACTGCGTGACGGAGTCGAGCCCCGATTCCGACACGATCGACACGTAGTCCCCGTGGATCACCTCACCGAACACGTAGGCCTGCGGATGACCGCTCCGAACCTGCGGCAGCACCTGCGACCAGAACGCCGGCGGAACCGCATAGGCGGCGTCGAGCCGCCAGGCGTCGGCACCCCGGTCGAGCCAGTGGTTCATGACATCGGCCACGAAGGAGGCGACCGCCGGCTCGTCGTGGTTCAGCAGCACGAGGGCGTCGTGGCCCTCGAAGTTCGCGAAGGCCTGCTGCGAGGGATCGGCGGGAGTCTCCCCCACCGGCCGGAACAGCCGGAAGTCGTTCGACGATGCACCCTCCGCCAGCGCTCGCTGGAAGGGGCCGAACGCGCGGCCCACATGGTTGAAGACACCGTCGAGGATCACGCGGAGCCCCCGATCGTGCGCCTCGCGAATGAGGCGGTCGAAGCTGTCTTCGCCACTGCCCTCGCCCTGGCCACCATCCAGCCGGGGGTCGAGGCGGAAGTAGTCCACGGTGTCGTAACCGTGGGTCTGCGATGCGAAGATCGGCCCGAGAAGGAGGCCCGAGACACCGAGCTCGACGGCGTAGTCGAGCCACGGGATCAGGCGATCGAGCGAGTGACTGCCGTCTGCGCCACCGTCTGCCGCGGCATCCTGAGCCTGCCGGGAGACCGGGGCACCCGTGAAGCCGAGCGGATAGACCTGCCACAGGATGGCGTGCTGCACCCAGTCGGGCTCACCGCGAGCCGGCTCACGAAGTTCAGACTTAGCGCGACCCGTATCGCCGCGACCTGCCTCAGCGCGACCCGCATCGCCGCTCACAGGCTCGCCACGTCGATCAGCACCTTGCCGACCGCCCCACCCTCGACGGCGGCGTGCGCGTCGGCGGTGTCGGCCAGCGTGAAGCGGGTGAGCGGCAGACCGCTCTCGTCGCCCACATCGAGCGCACCGGCTGCCGCAGCAGCCGTCACGGCGGCCACGGCATTGCCTTTCTCCACTTCGCTCGTCGTGTAGGTCAGCACGAACTGCACGCGCACGTTCTTCGTCATACTGGCCCGGGCCGGGATGGGCACCTCGTCGGGCTCGCCCGAGACGTAGATGGCGATGGTTCCGCCGCGGGCGATCACCGCGATGTCGTCGGCGATGTTCTGCAGCGGGTTCACCTCGACGACGACCTCGACGCCGTGCGGCGCGAGCTGCTGAACGCGCTCGACCACGTCTTCGGAGCGGTAGTTCACCACGTGCTGGGCACCCGCTGCGGCCGCGAGCGCCGCCTTCTCCGGGCTGCTCACGGTCGTGATGACCGTGGCGCCGGCCCAGACGGCGAGCTGGATGGCGGCGTGGCCGACGGCCCCCGCGCCTCCGGCGACGAGAACCGTCGTTCCCACCAGCGAGCCGGGCGACAGCCGGGCCGGGCCCGCTTCACGTGCGGTGAGGGCGCGGTGCGCCGTCAGGGCGGGGATTCCGAGCGAGGCGCCGATGTCGAACGAGACGCCATCGGGCAGCGGGTTGACGAGATGATCGGGCAGCACGGTGTACTCGGCGGCGGTGCCCGTGGGTCGCTGGAATGCGGCATCCCGAACCCACACGCGGTCGCCGATCGCGAAACGGGTGACGCCGAGCCCGATGTCGTCGACGACACCGGCCCCGTCTTGGTTGGGCACCTGCTCGGGGTCGACCTCGGTCGACTCCCCCGCGTTCGCGGTGGCGCCTGCCCTCGACTTCCAGTCAGTGGGGTTGACGCCCGAGACGGCGATGCGAACGCGCACCTCGCCGGCCTCGACGAGGGGAACCTCGCGGTCGACGAGCTGCAGAACGTCGGGCCCGCCCGTGCGGGAGTAGACAACGGCTTTCATGGGACTGCCTTTCGGATCAGACCCCAGCCTGCCAGCGTTCCGCCCGCGCTGCTCGCCCTTGCGACCGATCTGTGGAACGTCTACGCACAGTCGCGGTTGGGGAGGAGAAGACACCCCGCGCCGCCGAGACGGCAAGCACGCGAAACGTCAGCGTTTTCCGCCGAACTTGCGGCGCCGCGCCTGGGCGGCATTCGCGGCATCGGACTGCTTCTTCTTGCGCGGCGTCGAGGTGGCCGGCTTCTTCACACCGGCTCGCTTCGCCGACGCCGCCTCGGCCTCGGCCGCCGCCCGCGCCTTCGCTTTCGCCTTGGCGACGGGTCCGATCTTCTTCGGCCGGGCATCCGGAGCAGCCTGTTCGCCGCCCGGGGCCGACGCGGCCCGCGAACTCGCCGCAGAGCGTCCCCGCACGATGCCGACGAACTCCTCGATGTCGGCCGTCGTGTTCTCCGCGAGCCAGGCGAGAGCGATCTGGGTCTCGGCGACATCTGTCACGGGCCGATACACAATGTCTTTTCGACTGTGAAGCCGAGCGATCGATTGCGGCACGATCAGAATGCCCACTCCCGCTGCGACCTGCTCGACGGCGTCTTCAAGGCTCCGGATGCCGAGCAGCGGCCTGCGGGAACCATCCCCGATCTCAGCGGCGGCATCCCGCCACTCGGGCACGTCGTCGGGCTCCTGCAGCAGGTGCTCGTCGGCGAGATCGGCGACGGTGACCGACTCGAACACCGACGCGGGGTGGTCTTTGGGCACGATGACGACCTGCACCTCGGAATAGAGAGGTATGACGCTGAGCCCGCTCTGGTCGACCGGCAGGCGCACGAAGCTGACGTCGGCAGCAGTGGGGTCGCCGTGCAGCACCCCGACCTGCTCGCCGGGTTCGGCGCGGAACACCGCGAGAGGGGTCTCGGGGCGACGTTCGGCCCAGAGCCGCGTCCACTTCGTCACTGTGACGCCGATTGCGAAAGCGATCGAGAAGGGGTGGATGCCCGGCTCGGCGGGTTCGGGCCCCTCACCGTCGGCTCGCAGCGCGGCGTCGGTGGCGGCATCCAGAACCGACGACGACGGATGCGCGTCGGCGGCATCGAGCGGCTCTGCAGCGGCATCGCCGGAGTGGGTGTCTGTCATGGTCACGCCCCGATCATCCGCCAGCAAACACTGGTCAGGATACGCTGGCCTCATGACGCCCGCGAAATCAACCCAGACCATGAAGCCCGCCACCGCCGCGAAGAAGCTGGGAATCTACCTCCCCGCCGCGCCGGCGGAGTTTCAGGAGGGCGATGTGACGCGCGCCGAGCTGAACGCGCTGCTCGAGACGCCACCGGAGTGGCTGGTCGAGCTGCGGGCGAACGGCCCGTTCCCGCGGCAGGAGGTCGCCCGCAAGCTCGGCGTCTCGATCTCGGGGCTGACCCGTGCAGGGATCGACGAGGCGTTCACGACCCCCGAGATCAAGGCGCTGCTCGAGGCTCCGCCGGAGTGGCTGGTCGTCGAGCGGGCGCGGCAGGCGGGCGTGATGGATGAGAACGCGCGCATCAAGACGGAGCGGGCCGAGAAGGCTGCGCAGAAGGAGCGGGCCGAGCGGCACGCGCGGACGAACCCGAACTCGATCGCGCCGAAGCCGCGCTGAGCGGCGCCGGGCCGCGGTCTGCCGCGCTGAGCGGGGCCGGCCGCGCTGGGCGGCGCTGGGCCGCGCGCCGGCTGGCGCCCGCCCGCGGTTCCCCCACCCGGACACTCCTCAGGGCAACCGACGCTGTATTCGCGCCGGATCGGCTGAGGGGTGTCCGGGTGGGGGAACCGCGGGCGGGCGCCAGCCGGCGCGCGGCCCAGCGCCGCCCAGCG